>CADCPM010000096.1 GCA_902803315.1 uncultured Coriobacteriaceae bacterium | reverse complement strand
TCAAGCCCTTGTCATGGGATCGATGAGGGAGCCGTCGTCTGCCAGGTGCCATTGGCCTGTGCGGCACACGCGCAGTGGCGCCACCCCGCATGCCGCGCTGACGAGAATGGCCGGCCGCAGCGAGCCTTGGGGGCTATGGCGCGTCTGGAGCATGAGGTCCACCCCGCCCGCCGCATCGCTCGCGTCACACGACACGAGAGTCTGCTTGAGTGAGATGGAGCGCTCTTTCGTACCACGCATGAAATGGAGCATGTCCTTATCGCACAGCTCTTGCACGCGCGCCATAAAGTCTTCGGCATCCATGGAAAGCCCGCGTACGCTTACCTTCCAGCACGAGAAGTCCGCCCACGCCTCAAGAGCAGGCATGCGCCTAGGCAAGAGCATCGCCGCATCTGGCGCAAGTGCCTTTGGTGTTGCCGAACGCAGCGCCTCAAGAGCCTCCGCCTCATCAAGGGGATCCGAGAGCGGAAGGTCATAGTACTCCGCCCTCGACGAGGCGCCTACCGGCAAGGCCTGCGAGAACTGAATGCGCATGCGCCGGGCAAACCCATTGCCCACCTCAAACGGTACGCCAGAGCGGCGTACGCTGCGCATGACGGTTTGCATAACCTCCAAGTGCCCTAAATAGGCAAGGCGTCCGTCCTTGGTATAGCGAACGCGCAATCTACAGGCGTTTGGCGGCAGCGTACTCATGCGCGCTCACCCGCCAACACGTTCGACACTCCCAAAGAGGGACAAACGCCACACCCCGTGCATGAGGTAAAGGTGCAGTCGGGCGTCACCTCAGCGCTCATGGCGCGACGCCACTCGCGTTGCAGGTATCCCTTGGAGACGCCGGGAGACGTATGGTCCCAGGGCAGGCGTGCCTCGAGGTCGAACACCTCGCATGCCACGTCCTCCAAGTCCAGGCCAACCTCTGCCGCCGCCTGATTCCAGGCATCGAAGTCGAACTGATCCGACCATGCGTCAAAGCGGCATCCGAGCCGCCACGCAGCCAATATGAGGTCAAAGCCAGCGCGCCCCATCTTCGAAAGCACACCCTCCACGAGCGAAGGCCACGATCCATGGTACGAAACGCGCAAAGCCCTGTCGGTTGCCGCATGCAACATGAGCTGCTGGCGCCGATGGACCTCCTCCAACGGAAGTTGTCCTGCCCACTGAAACGGCGTATGGCACTTGGGGACAAACACTGCTACCGATATCGAGACGCTAACTTTTGCGCGTGGTCCTAGGATTTCTCGCCCTATGCGCAAGACATCCTCGGCAAGGCGAGGTATGCCCAAAAGGTCCTCGTCCGTCTCGGTTGGAAGGCCCATCATGAAATACAGCTTCATGCGGCGATATCCAGACTTAAACGCATTGGTAACCGCGTGCTCCAGGTCTTGCTCCGTCACGTTCTTGTTTATAACGTCGCGCAGTCGCTGAGAGCCAGCCTCAGGCGCAAAAGTGAGGCCCGCCTTGCGAGACGATCCCACCGCTGCGGCCATCTCCACGCCAAAGCTATCCAGACGCTGCGAGGGAATGGATACCCGAACCCCCGCAGGCGCAAGCTCCTCATTGAGGGTCCGCACCATACGTGCGCACTGGGAATGGTCGGTGGTCGAAAGAGACGTAAGCGCGCACTCGTCAAAGCCGCTGGTGCGCAACCCCTCCCTCACGGCGGGCACGACCTGCTCAAAGGGTCGCTCACGGACGGGTCGATACGTCATCCCCGCCTGACAGAACCTACAGCCCCGCGCGCAGCCACGCAACACCTCAACGGCAAAGCGATCTTGCACCACGCCCATATACGGCACGATTCTCTGGGCTGCGGGATTTGTTGAGGCAAGGTCGGAAATGCAATGCTTGTGAACCACGGCCGGCGCATTCGTGCCCTCCTTTGGCACGGCATAGCCCCAGCGGGTAGAGGTCTTGTCCACCACGACATCGTAAAGCGACGGTACGTACACGCCTTCCAGTTGTGCCAGTCGCAGCAAGATCTGTCCTCTTGGCAAACCCTCTTGGCGCGCATCCCGCACACAACGTGCCATCTCCACCAAGGCGCCTTCCCCGTCTCCAAGAAGCACTGCGTCAAGGGCTGGAGCAAGCGGCTCGCAGTTCCAGGCGGATGGACCGCCAGCGATCACAAGGGGATCGTCTTCGTCACGCTCATCCGCACGCAGAGCGATGCCGGCCAAATCCAGCGCCTCGAGCACATTGGTGCACACCAACTCATGCGCTAGCGTAAAGCCAACGATATCGAACGAGGCTACGGGCGAGGAGGTTTCCAGCGAGAGCATCGGCACGTCATGCTCTCGCATGAGCTCAGCCATGTCCACCCAGGGAAGGTAGGCGCGCTCGCACGAAAAACCCTCCTGCGCATTGAGCTCGTCATACAGGATAGCCAGACCAAGGTTGGGCTGGCCGACCTCATACACGTCGGCATATATCAGGCATGTGTGAAAGGGGCCGTCTTGGTCTTCGCACACGCCCCACTCATGGTCCAAATAGCGACTCGGCTTCTCGACCTGGCCTAGCAGGGGTTCTATGTCTGAAAATCGATCCTCTCGCGCAAGTCTCATGCTTTGGCTACCGCCATAGAGGAGTCCTCAAGACCCTCGCCCGGGGAAGACGCTGGTAGCGTTTCCGTAAAATGCGAGGACAACATGCGTCCCGTAACAAGCGTTCCGCCGTAGGCCATACCAACGCGTATAAGAATGCCAAGCGCAGGAACAAAGCGCGTAATCAGACGAGCGGCGTCTCGATATACGATGCCAGCGGCAATAATCGTTATGATTTCGGGTATGCGGCCTATCGAAAGGCCATGGCCATATGTGGCCGCAATGTCAAACCCCAGGTTGACCTGGTTCATCGTCAACAGCATGTTGGCGCCGGGGATAAAGTCCGCAACGCTCATAAGCGCATTCCGCGCGGCAACCTTGCTTACCAATCGTGCCGTCGCAACGTCTCGACAGAAGGCAAAGTTAGCAGCGCACGACACATCCTTTTCGGTAGAATCGATCAGCGCGTTTGCAAAGCGCTCGAGCAGCGGGCCCTTCTCGGAGGCCACCGCGCTAGCTGCAAACTGCTCCAGCTTGGCGGGAAGCGGCGTATCGGGTATATCCAAACTGGACTCCGCAACAACGATCACGTGCTGCCGCACCGCCACAAAAGACCTTATGGCCCCACGGATGGCGTCCTCGGAATGGCCTGCGACGATAATGCCCACATCCGTACCAAGGACGGCAGGGCTCTGGGTAAGAGGCAGCGCGTCCACGACGGCATCGCGTTCGGGCACGAGGGCATCGCGCACCGCGAGTGCAAGCCAGCGTGAACAAGTAGGATCCACATATACAGAGATATGTATGCCTTCTTCCATGCTCTCTTCTGCCTCGCGACCCATATTTACGACGCCACGCAGCTGCTCCACGGTCTTCTTCTTTGCCATGACTTCTCCTCAAGGACGTAGGACTCGTCCTACTCTACCCCAAAGGCGCCGCTAATGCCAACGAGGCTTCGTTGCGACAGCTTGTCCCCAGATTTGAAGCTGACATTCATGACTGCACCTCGCGTCTGGCTCCCGCGCCCTCCCCGCATGCGGCTCCGCGCTCGCTTCGCTCGCTCACTGCGCGAGTCGCCTGCTCTGGGGCGCACAGTCGTCGGCCGCCCCACGCCCAGCTCCCGCGCCCGCACCGCATGCGGCTCCGCGCTCGCTTCGCTCGCTCACTGCGCGAGTCGCCGCTTGCGGTGCGGGCGCGGGAGCTGGGCGCCTAGATTTCGCGGCTATGCGCTCACTTTCTTGCGGTGGCGCCATACCGATTGCACCATACCAGCCGCCAGCAGCTGCGAAACCATGGAGGACGAGCCGAAGCTAATAAAAGGGAGCGGAATGCCAGTAATAGGCATGATGCCAATGCACATGCCCACATTCTGCATAAGCTGGAATGTCCACATGGCGGCCACGCCCACGCAAACGAGCTTGGCATAGGGCTGTTCCACACGAAGGGCCAACCCAACGGTGGAGATGATCATCCAGCCAAACATCACGAGCAAAAACACCGATCCCAAGAAGCCAAACTCCTCGGCCAAGAGCGCAAATACGAAGTCGGTATGGGCTTCGGGCAAGAAGCCGCTTCCTGCCTGGCTTGCGTTGCCAATTCCTTTGCCAAAAAACCCTCCGGATCCTACGGCAATCTTTGCCTGTTGGAGGTTGTATCCGTTGCCCGACGGGTCAACCGAAGGATCGACAAACACAATGAGGCGGTTTAGCTGGTATTGCTTAAGGATATGGGGCAATCCCTCGGTCATGGAGGTTGCCACGACGGCAAAAGCTCCCACTATGATTATGGCAACCGTTATGAGCACCCATCTGCCCTTGGCCCCACCGCACACAATAATGGTTGCGCCCAAAACCAACACGATAAGTCCCGTGCCAAGGTCGGGCTGGGTAAGAATCAGCACAAACGGGATGCATAGTATTCCGCAGAGTTTGAGATAGTCTTTCAGGCTGTCTATCTTGCCGTTGTAACCTGCGGTAACTGATGCCATAAGAAGGATGGTAACGGGTTTCGCAAGCTCCGAAGGCTGAAACCTAAAACCTATGAGCGGGATCTGCACCCAGCCTGTCATGCCCATCGTGTTGTATCCGAGGCCAGGAATGGAAGGCATGAGCATCAGTATGATGTCGAGCACCAAAAGAAACCTGGACTTGTCGGCAAACATGCCCACGTCATAGCGCCACATGGCAACAGCTGCCGCCATGCCCAGCACGATACCGAACACGTGGCGCGGAAAAGACGCATCGGGCATCGTAAGCGAGGCCGACCACATTACAAGCGCGCCAAACAGCACAAGGACAACGTTGGGAATAAGCTCCATGAGGTAGACCTTGCTCAGGTAACCCTTTCGCTGGAATTGCGAGGACCCAAGCTTGGAGAGGTCGATTCCCAACCTCGAAAGCACAATGTCCACGAAGCTCTGAGGCTCGCTGTCTCGTATTCCCTGATCGGACGCCATCTGTTCGCCTCCCTAGTCTCCCACGCTCTCTACGCTCGTAATGGCGTAAGGCACCTCGTCCTTCACACCGTAAAGTGCGCCCAAGATATCACGGTTCGCAAACAGCGCTGAGCTGTTTGCCCACGTCGCCTCCTCTATGGTTACCGCCACACAGTATTTGGGATCGTTCTCGGGCGCAAAGGTAATGAACCATGCCGTTGGGTTATGCCCAGCGCGCTCGCCCGTACCCGACTTGCCCGCCACGCGAACTGGTAGCGACGTGAAGTGCTGAGCGATGTATTCTGCCTCTTCGTAAATCACGCCAACCAAGCCATCGTGGACAATACTGCGGTATTTCTCTTCCTCTTGTATCTCACGCAGTAACTGTGGCTCGTAGTCAACCACCGAACCGCTCCCTGTACGCGAACGCACGCTTTTGAGCAGGTGAGGACGCCACTGTTTGCCGTTGGTCGCCACGCCACCATAGGCACACGCCATCTGCATGGGCGTTACCAGCAGATCGCCCTGGCCGATTGCGAGGTTGGTAAAGTCTCCGCCCTTCCATTGGCGATCCAAGTCGGCAGCGCTGGTGTAATAGTTCCATTTCCAGTCGGCGTCGGGTATGCGCCCTTGGCTTTCGCCCGGTAGGTCTATGCCCGTCTTTTCGGCAAGGCCCCACTCGTGGAGCTTTGCCTGAAACGCCTCGGGTTTGTCGGACTCGTAAAACCCCTTGCCGATCTCGTAGAACACCACGTCGCAGGAGTTGGTAATACCTGTGCGTAGGTTCATCCTTCCGTGACCTTTGTGCTCCCAGCAGTACTGACCCGAGGCCTCACCAAAGCCAGTCCACCATCCCGTGCAGTTGTATTCGCTCGACTCGTTGGCAATCCCGTTGTCGAGCGCCGCAAAGGTCGAGAAGGGCTTTATGGTAGACGCCGAGGGATACTGCCCCGCAATGGCACGGTTCATCATAGGGTAGCCGCTCTCCTCCGATTGCAGCTTGTTCCAGTCGTCGTTGGATATGCCTCCCACGAAGATGTTGGGAGAGTACGTGGGGCAGCTTGCCATGGCCAGGATCTCGCCGTTGGTCACGTCCATCACTATGGCCGATCCTGCCTTGCATTCCTTGCTCACCGAGTTTCGGATCTTGTCGATTATGCTCTGAAGGGCTTCCTCGGCCGCCTGCTGCAACTGCGCATCTATGGTAAGGACAATGTCGGATCCACTCTGTGGTTCCACCGACGTCGAGTACTCCAGCACCGCGCCGTTAGCGTCAACGTATACCTGTTGCTCGCCTCTGATACCCTGCAATATGTTCTCGTACTCGAACTCTATGCCCGCCTGTCCCACGGTGTCGCCGGTCTCGTATACGATCGACCCCTCGTCGGTGTTCTTGGCGCTCTCCTCCAGCTGCTCCTTGGTGACCGTGCCCGTATATCCCACCACGTGTGCTGCCAGGCTTCCGAACGGATACGAGCGGGCGCTGCGTTCCTCTACGGTAATGCCCTCGAATAGATAGGGGTGCTCGCCGATAAAGGCCACGACGCGCCGGGACACGTCGGAGGCAACGGTGCGGTCGGATTGCGCACCTTCGCTCTGGTCTTGGATCTTGCGGCGAACCGCTGCCGCCGGCATTCCTATAAGATTTCCGAGAAGCTGGATCTCAATGTTGTTTTCCGCGACCTCAGGCTTGGCGATTATCGTAATGCAAGGTCGATTGCCCACGATCTCGTTGCCGCTGCGATCCAGGATGCGCCCACGCTGCGCGGCAAGCGAGATGGTGCGCGTGCGATTGGACTCGGCCTGCTGTTGGTAATCATCTTTCGAGACGAGCTGCATGGACCACAGTTTTGCAATAAGGCCAAGGACCACTGTCGAGGAAACGAGGCCCAATCCGAGCAATCGCGCCCGAACGGTGCGCTCAGCCGACGAGTCCTTGCCGCCATCCGCCCGAGGAACTTGTCCGCCAATGTCGAACTGGAGCTTCTCGTCGCCTCGATTGTAGAACACATAGAGCACTACAAGCGCGAGCACGAGCAGTACGAGCAGAATGATGATGATGGTAGAGAGGCTCATGGGGTTATGCCTCCCCTACAGGTTCCTCGTGTCGTAATGGTTCTCACGCAATCCCGCCGACTTACCACTGGCATGCTTTGCCCTGCCAGACGCCGTGTTCCGGACTTGAAAATATGCGAAGGGCAAAAAGGCCACGTACGTAAGCGCAAAGGTGGGTAGGATACGCAGGAGGAGCAGGTCTACAATACCCGCAGACGAGCCAAGCATGTACATCGCAAGATGATAGACGCTTGTTACCACCAGCGACGCCACACCAAACGTGGAAAGCGACGACACGAATCCGTCGGAAAACCGATTGCGCTCTTCTATGCCCAAGCCAAAGCCAAGTAACGTAAGCAAACCAGCCATGAGGCCGATGGGTCCCGTGGAGAGAAGGTCGAACAATAGACCGGCAACGAAGCCGGCAACAACCGCGCTCTTCCCACCGGTGGCCAGTGCGTATACACCCACGAATACCAAGGCAAAGTTTATGTGGCCATTGCCCATGCCGATGTTGGGCGAGAGCATAACCTGCAACAGAAGGCAACCAATGGCAAAGACGATGGTCCCGCGCCGACTCTTATGCGTGTCGTTTACCTGCACGGTTATCCCGCCCTTCCCGTCGTATCGTGCGGTGACGAGTATCCTTGCTCCTCTTGTACCTCACCCGTGCTCTCGTTATTCCCTAATTTTTTGGATTCACCATTCGTCTGCACGCTACTCGAACTCGATCCACTTATTGACGAACTGTCGTTATCGGATGAAGAGCCGTTCGTCGAAGAGTCGCTCGATCCCTGCCCTTCGTTCTCGCTGGACTCATTCGTATTGCTTCCCTCTGAATCGTCCTTCCCCTCACCTTGTTCGCCTTGGGCTCCCACACGCTGGCCCGAGGCCGCTGCAAGGTCAGCCGCATCTGCGGCGGCAATGTCTTCCGCCGTCGCCTCTTGCTCCTCGGTGAGCGAGGTGATGACCAGCACCTCCTCTAGGTTGGCAACCGTCGTAAAGGGCTCGACCACGATAGTGTAGTACGTGGATCCCGGAACGCTTTCCACGCTCGCCACTTTGCCTAGGGGCAAGCCCTTGGGAAACACTCCGCCCAACCCACTCGTCACAACGACGTCCCCCGCATTGACCGCGTTATCGGTACGTATGAACGAAAGGTAGAGGGTCCCGTCCGGAGAACCTCGCAACATACCCTGCGCACGACTCGACTGTATCATTGCCGAGACCGACGAGCTCTCGTCCGAGAGCAATCTCACCGTAGCGGTAGTCGCCGCGCTCGATATTACCTGACCTACGGCACCCTTGCCGTTTACCACGGGCATTCCAACCACGATGCCGGATGCCGTGCCCTTGTCTATGGTTACCGACGACGTCCAGGAATCAGTTGAGCCAGCGATCACGCGCGCCGCCGTTGACTGCAAATCGTATGAGCTTTTAAGATCAAGCAGCTCCTGCAGCTGCCGTGCCGTAATCTCGGCTTCCTCGAGTTCGACGTTTCGTGCCGATAGCCTCTCGTTCTCCGCCTTGAGGTCCGACAGTGTCTTTTCGTCGGCCGTGAGGTTGCGCATGACGTTCCCCATGCCCGTAAATGGAGCAGTTATTGCTGCACCAGCCATGCGCAACGGCGAAACCACGGTCTGAACAACGCTACGCGTGGACGAGAAGAAGCCATTCCCGTTCTCACGCACGCTTACGGTAAATATGATGAGCGAGACTATCACAAGTATGATGGTCACCAAGCCAGTGCCGCCACTCGCATCGCCGCGACGCAGCTTAGACGTTGAGGGCCGATTGCGTGAGCTCGGCATGGAAGGCATTTTGGGCATCTGTCTTGGCTCCTACAGGCCAGCGCTCTGGACAAAACCCCCGGACAGCGCATTGGCCTCCAAGACGCGAGCGCAGCCATTCACGACGTTTTCCAGTGCTGTGGGACTCACGTTTACCGGTACGCCCGTCTCCTCGCGCAGACGCTGGTCCAACCCTCGTAAATATGCACCGCCACCCGTAAGCAGTATCCCATAATACATAAGGTCGCTTGCCAAATCAGGCGGCGTGGCATCCAATGCGTCCTTTACCGCCTTGGTTACTTCATCCAGCGGCTTGTCGAGCGCACGACGAATCTCCTCACTCTCGATTCGCACCGTCTTAGGCATGCCGCTCATAACATCGCGACCGTTCACCTCAACGTCAAGCTCCTCAAGCAGCGGTGCTGCAGACCCAACCTTGATTTTGATGTCCTCCGCCGTTCGCTCGCCAATGGAGAGCTTGTACACGTCTCGTACGTGTTCCAGAATCGTCTGATCGAATTCGTCTCCCGCAGTACGTATGGATTTCGAGACGACAATGCCGCCCATGGCAATTACGGCAACTTCGGTGGTGCCACCACCGATGTCCACGACCATGGAACCCGTTGGATCCTCGATGGGAAGGTCTGCGCCAATTGCGGCAGCCATCGGTTCCTCTATGAGAAAGGCTTGGCGCGCTCCCGCCTGAATGGTCGCCTCAAAGACGGCACGCTTCTCGACGGATGTTACGCCGGAAGGGACACACACAACCACACGCGGTCGCGGTGTCCAAGGATACTGCCTCTCGCGCGACTTCTCAATGAAGTAGCGAAGCATAACCTCAGTCACGTCAAAGTCGGCGATCACGCCGTCTTTGAGTGGGCGCTCGGCAATAATTGAACCTGGCGTACGACCAATCATGCGCTTTGCGTCTGCGCCTACCGCCAGCACGCGATCCTCTGCCTTGTCAATGGCAACAACCGAAGGCTCGTTGAGCACGATGCCTCTGCCTCGGGCGGATACAAGCGTGTTGGCGGTGCCCAAATCGATTGCAAGGTCACCACCATACTCGCTAAACAATGAGTCAAAGAACGCCATTTCTTCCAATCCTTCGTACTAGTGCTGCATGCGGAAGAACGCCAATAATTAGCCTTCGGAGACTTCGCCCTCGGTCGAGGCGGCAGCATCCCCGGCTGGCGCCTCTTCTTGCGCGGGAGCTTCCTCGGCAGGCTGTTCACTCGAGCTCGAACTGCTACTCGAACTTGAAGCGCTTTGCTGTGAACTGGAGCTGCTCGACGCCAACGCAGCGTTATCGGTTGAAACGAACGCAGGCTCAAAGCTGCTCACCTTCCAGCCGATTCCATCGCGTACAAGCTTGATCGTATAGCTACGCTCCCCACCTTCCGCAAGCGTAGCGGTAACGCGCACTTCGGAATTGCTGGTGGATCGATCGATGCCGCTAATGGATACCTTCGCGTTCTTGGGTACGAGCGCCTCGATCTGCTTGCGCTCGCTGTCGCCGAGGGAACCCGAGATATAGCGATCGAGGTCCTCACCCTTGGTGCGAGAATCGAACATGCCCTGAACCACAGCCTCCTGCATGGGCCAACCAAAGCCCATGTAATATGCCACGCCGCCGGCAGCACCGAGCAAAAGCAGGATAACAAGGATGACGATGATCACTTTCCCGCCGCGACGGCGACCCTTGCGATCGTCTTTCACGATCTCCTCCTCGCTGATGGAGAAGAATCCCGTATCCTCTGGGCTCGGCATCAGATTGCCCGAGGTCTCGCCCGTAGGATCGAGCGGATCTACGGGATACTGCCCATAGCCAGCGGCAGCAAGGAAATCGTCAGTATCCGAAGCGCGATGCTCGCCCGCACGGGCAGCGACGGCGTTACGCGCGGCGTCATAAGATGCCTGAGCCTCCGCCGAAAGCTTATAGGTCCCATCTGCCACGGCATGGTCAAAGGCGTCAACGGCCTCAGCCATACGATTGGTCGCAACGTAGGCAAGGGCTAGGTCGCAATAGATCGCGTTTTGCGCCTGCGAACTCGACGAGAAGTCAAGCGCTGTGCGATAGGACTCTACGGCGTCCGCCGGTCGCCCAAGCTCCATGAAGCAGCCACCCAGCTTGCGAAGCGACACGCTTGGATCAGGGTTAGACTCATCGATGGCGGCATTCCTGAATGCGATTCCCGCGCTGCGGGTATCGCCCATGGCGCGATAGGCGCCGCCCATAGCCATATATGCCTTGTAAGGCGTGCGATACGACTCGTCCTGCGTGGCAGCGTTAAGCGCCTCTACTGCCTCGTCGAGCCGGCCGCAAGCGACCAGCGCGCGACCACGGTTGGTGTTCAATGCGCCTACGTTTCCATAGGACGTGTCGTTTAGCGCCTCGGCATAGGCTGCAGCTGCCTCGTCATAGCGATTCGTCTGCATGAGGGCGTTGCCCCTCAGGTGGTCCACCCGGCCGCACGGCTCGCCGCCTTCCTTAGCCTGCCCGAGCAGTGAAACGGCGTTTGCCCAATCCCCTGCTTGATATGCTGCGTAGCCCGACTCAAATAACTGCTGATTCACGATTGCTCCTCGTTACCTCTACTGCTCTTCCTGATGCTCGATGGTCACCGATTCCAGCACGTCACCAACGCGTAGCGACGAGATGACGTCCATGCCTTCGAGGGTCGAGCCAAATACAGTGTAGCCCGAATCCAGCCCGTGCTGGGGTCCTAAACAGAAGTAGAACTGAGATCCCGCCGAATTGGGATCCTGCGAACGCGCCATCGCCAGGGCACCGTCCTCATGGCTGTTTCGTGGGTTCGTGGTAAACTCCTCACGAATCCTATACCCTGGCCCGCCTGTTCCTGGCATTCCCTTGGGTCCCCGCTTTTGCGCCACTACATCCTGTGGTTTCATGTCGCGCGTGTTTGGGTCACCGCCCTGAATAACAAAGCCGGGTACATAGCGGTGGAACTTCGTCCCATCATAGAACCCAGACTGAGCCAGTTCGCAGAAGTTGCCCACATGGATAGGCGCACCCGCCCCATCAAGCCTCACGCGAATGACCCCACGCGAGGTGTTGAGAATTGCGATTTCGTCTCCGCGCACATCATACGCGGGTTCGCGCAACTTCTCACCAAAGAGCCCCATTCCGACCTCCTATATAAAGCTAATACACGGAGTAGATTCTAACAGGATGAGCGCGTTTTCACACTCATCTCACACGACTATTATCGCAAACGTCGCAAAGTAATACGTCCCAGGCTCGAACGGGGTGCATACTACACCAATTAGCTGCTGTTCAGACCCCCGCACCAACGCCTAGCCCGCATGCGGCTCCACGCTCGCTTCGCTCGCTCACTTTGTGAGTCGCCGCTTGCGGACCGGACAAAGGCTCGACGGTCTGAACAGTAACACCATTTATGATGCATATGCATTCTTAAAAAGCTCATACCACTCGTCGAAACCGCGAGATCCCGCACTACCACGTAAGATCGCATTGGCGCGCACCATCTGGTCTGGCTTGCCAGCATCTTGGCCAGCTGCAGACCACGCGTCCGCAAGAACGCCTGTAGCACCACGCAAATAGTCCACAAGTACCAGCAGCTCGTCCCTTCGCACCCTTTGCGCATCCTCAAGCGAGAGTCCCTCGAGCTTAGACTTCGCCTCATTGAGGTCCTGCTGCATTTGAGCGACTCCCTCATACGCCCCATCGTCGAAAAGGTATGGTTTGCTGCCAACGGAAACGAGCAGATCGCGAGAGTCCTTGGCCTCCTGCGCTATTGTGCCCAGACGCTCGTGAACCTCATTCATAGCATTCTCAGACGCTTTGAGCGTCTCCTTATACTCCTCCTCCTCCTTGAGGTCTTGCGAACTCAAGTGTGGCTTCTCGCCTGGGAAGCCCTCCATGGAGGTGTCGGCATCCTCTGTCGCATGAGTCTTGTAGGCATCTGGGTCCCATGGCCTGGTAATGTAGAGCGTCACGCCACCAACCAGCAGGATAGCCGCAAGCGCCGAGACAATCATGAGTCGATTGCGACGATGGCGCTCCTCAGCAGTGACTCGCTTGTCACCCACTTCCGGGGCTGGCGGAATGGCACTGTTGAGCTCGGGCTCAGGCTCCTTCTCTTCCCTTTCCGCGTCATAGGTGGGACGCACCGAGAAACGCTCGCGCTGCTCTTCGTCAAACGCGCCTTCCACCGGCATGCCGCACTCGGGGCAGGCTTTGCTGTTTGCCGGTATGGGAGACCCACAGCTCTCGCACCAGCGCACATCCTCTTCCACGTCCGTGGACGACCCGCGTCTGAGGTGTGCCCTGCATGCGGGGCACACCTCGACATTAGGATCATCTATGCTCGTGCCACAGTTCGGGCAGGCTATGGACATCTCTATTCCGCCAGCCCATCGAGGACGTATGGGAGAATTCCACCAGCCTCCATGAAGGCTTGCTCCATGGGCGTGTCTATGCGCACCTTACAGTCGAAGGCAATGGTGCCCTGGTCGCCACGTGCCTCTACATGCGCCAAATCCTTATCCAGCACCGAAATGTCGTAGGTTTCGGCACCAGTTAGACCCAGCGTTGCCGCGCTTTGACCCTCCATAAACTCCAGAGGTAGCACGCCCATTTGCACCAAATTAGAACGGTGGATGCGCTCAAAGCTCTCGGCGATCACTACGCGGATGCCAAGAAGAGCCGGGCCCTTGCCGGCCCAGTCGCGGCTCGAACCCGATCCATAAAGCTTGCCTGCTACGCCGATCAGAGGTACTCCCTCGCTCGCATAATGCATAGCCGCATCGTAGATGCTCGTAAGCTCGCCGCTCAAAAGATCACGTGTCCAACCGCCGTTTCTCCCCTCCGCAAGAAGGTTCTGCAGACGCACGTTGGCAAAGGTTCCACGCATCATGACCTCATGGTTGCCGCGACGGCTTCCATAGGTGTTGTAGTCCTTTTTCTCCACGTCACGCTCGTTCAGATAGCGAGCTGCGGGAGAGTCGTCGGCAATGCTGCCTGCGGGAGAGATGTGGTCGGTGGTTACAAAGTCGCCCACAAACACCAGTGCGCGAGCGCCGTCTACACCAAAGTCCTCTCGCCTCACCGCTTGCTCGAAATAGGGCGGACGACGCACGTAAGTGGAGGCCTCGTCCCAGGCAAAGGTATCCGACTCCGCAGACTCGATTGCCTGCCACGCAGCCGAGCCCACATAGAGATCCTTGGACCCCGCCTCGAACAAATCCGCAGTCAATACCTCACGCAACACCGCGTCTATCTCGTCACTCGTGGGGAGCAGATCGCTCAGCATAACCGGGTTTCCCTCGCGATCGAGCCCGATGGACTCCGAGGAAAGATCAACGTCCGTGGTGCCCACCAACGCGTAGGCAACCACCAGCGCCGGCTGGCACAGGAAGTTTTGCGCAACGTCGGCGGAGATGCGGCCGTCGAAGTTGCGGTTGCCCGACAGCACGCTGGTAAGCTCCATCTGTTGAGCAAGCTCATGAAGCGCCGGATGAATGTCCCCCGAGTTCCCAATGCAGCTCATGCACCCAAAACCACAGGTATAGAAACCCAGCTTAAAGAGCGAGTCCGTAAGGCCCGCACGCTCGAGCATCAACTCCGTGGCACGGCTGCCAGGGGCGAGTATGCGCTTGACCCACGGCTTCGCCTCAAGCCCACGATCTACGGCCTTCTTCGCGCAGAGACCGGCCGCCACCATCATGGCGGGGTCTGTTGCCGTCGTGCAGCTTGTAATGGCCGCGATTGCCATGGTGCCATGACCCAAGTCGTAGGTCTTGTCGCCGCATTTCACGGCAAAGCGCTCGTTAAGGTCCGAACGACCGTGCTCGGCGCAGACGGAGCGGAAGCGGTCCTTAAGCCCTGCAGGCGTCACGTAGTTGTGGGGACGCGAGGGACCGGCAAGGCAGGTGGCCACCTGCGCGAGGTCGAGCTCGAGCGTGCGCGAATAGGTCCTACCCGCAACCTCACCATACACACCCTGAGCCTTGGCAAAGGCGCGCGCAAAGGCAACTTCCGTCTTGTTTCGTCCCGTGAGCTCAAGGTAATCGCACACCACGTCATCCACCGGGAAGAGCGTTGTTGTGGCGCCATACTCGGGCGTCATGTTTGCCACGGCCGCCCTCTGCGTTGCCGTAAGCGTTGCCACACCAGGTCCCGTGACCTCCACCAGAGTGCCCACCACTCCGGCTTCGCGCAGCAACTTGCACACCGTAAGCGCAAGGTCCATGCCCGAGATACCGTTAGAGAGGCTCCCCGAAAGGCGCAGCTCAACCACGGGCGGAACGAGCATAGAGATGGACTGGCCAAGCGCGGCCGCCTCCGCCTCTATGCCACCCACGCCCCATCCAAGGACGCCAAGGCCATTTGCCGTGGTGGTGTGGGAGTCCGTACCCACCAGCGTGTCGAAACACGCAACGTCGGTGCCCGCAGGCGCCAATGCATCGCGCGTAACCACGCTGCAAAAGCGTTCGATGTTGAGCTGATGGCAAATGCCGCCGCCGGGCGGTACGATCTCCACGTTATCGAACGACTTTTGCGCCCATTTGAGGAATGCAAAGCGCTCGCGATTGCGTTCGGCCTCAAGCAGCTCGTTCTTTGCGGCCGCATCGCACGATCCCGTACAGTCCGCAATTACGGAGTGATCGATTACCAACGTGCAGGGAATACGGGGATTGACCTTCCGCGGATCCCCGCCACGCGCCACCATAGCGTCGCGCATGGCGGCAAAGTCTACGAACACGGGGACGCCCGTAAAGTCCTGGAACAGCACGCGGGCAGGCATGAACTCGATCTCCTCGCCCTGGCCACCGGCTCGTCCGGCCTCCACGACGCGGCTTGCCGCCTCTATGGCCGCCTCGTCGCTCCCTGCGTTACGCACGACGTTTTCCAACAGCACAACCAAGGCACGCGGCAGCTCGCTCGCCCCCGGAATGCCCGACACGTCGTAGTACAGGCGCGTCGTACCGCCCGCACTCAATTCTTTTGGGATGCGTGCCGCACGTACGGCAGCCTCAAACGACTCGTTTCTCATACCCTCTCCTTAAGCCTAGCAACCATGTTTGCGACGGGGTCTGACTTGCCGTCCTTACCGTCCAAGCGCGTATACAAATATAGGAAGAGCGCAAGCGAAAGCGCCCCAACCACACACAGGAAAATAATCATGTCACTTGTCATAGGCGCGAGTTTGAAGAAGTCCCTAAACAAGATGCTGCCGCCCAAGAGCAAAGCAACCACGCTTACTATAAGAGCTCCGCGAAGTGGCGTGAGTGGCAGAGAGATCTTCACGATAAGCGCCGTGCCAACGATGCCCACAAGGTACATGGAAAGCGTCGACGCCTCGGCAAATTCCAGGCCAAACAGCCGCTCGCACACCTGGACGCCAACAAGGGCCACCACGATGGCGGCCGAGGCCGGCAGCGAGCGTCTGAGCACGTTCGTTAGGAAGCTGCCCTTCACACGCTCATGGTTGGGTTCGAGTGCCAACACGAACGACGGCCAGCCAATCACAGAGGATGAAAGCAGCGTCATCTGAATGGGAATGAACGGGTACGGCGGAAGGAATATGCACACCAGTGCCAACACTGCCGAAAAGACCGTCTTCACCAGGAAGAGCGATGCCGAGCGCTGCAAGTTGTTTATCGAGCGCCTACCCTCATCCACGACTTCGGGCATGTGAGCAAAGTCGTTGTCTGCAAGCACGATCTCGGCCACGTTACGCGCCGCCGCGGATCCCGCCGCCATGGCCACCGAGCAGTCCGCCTCCTTGAGCGCCAGCACATCGTTAACGCCATCGCCCGTCATGGCCACCACGTGCCCGTCCGAATGAAGGGCGCGCACGAGGCTACGCTTCTGCTGTGGCGTCACGCGGCCAAACACGGTCTTGTTACGCGCGGCCTCAAGAAGGTCCTCATCGGTAACGAGCGTGGTGGCGTCCACGTATTCCTTCGCGCCCTCTATGCCCACGCTGTCGGCAATCGCCGAAACCGTTGCGGGGTCGTCGCCGGAAATCACCTTGAGGTTCACGCCCTGTGCCTTGAAGAAGTCAATGGTTTCGGGCGCGGAGGCACGCACCTCGTCGCTTATGCCCAAATACCCAAGCACCACAGGCGTACCAACGATCTCGTTCTTCTGGCCGAACTCCTCAACCTCCGCGACCGTAAGCACGCGCTCGTTAGAGGCAAACGAACGCACCTCAGATTCATAGCGCGAAAACAGGTCGCCCAGCACAAACTGAGCGGCGCCGACCACAATGCAGCGACCGTCCTTGGTAACGCAGCCTGAGTACTTGCGCGCGCTTGAGAAGGGCACCTCGCGCGCAATGGGATACGACTCGAAGCCCATCTCGTCGGCATAGGCAAGAATGGCCAGGGCAGTCTCGTTGGCGTCCTCACCGTTAGCCGACATAACCGTGGTCGCACATCGGAGCAGATCGTGGGACTTGTCGTCGTCAAAGGGCGAGTCGCCCGACGCGCGTACGCCAGTGACCTCCATCTTTCCGCTGGTAATGGTACCTGTCTTGTCCAGACAGAGGGTATCCACGCGAGCCAGCGTCTCCACGCAGTACTGCTGTTGCACCAGTACCTTGCGCGATCCCAGGCGTGTGGTGGCTATGGCAAAGACACTCGACGTGAGCAGCACCAATCCCTGAGGAATCATGCCCACCACGGCGGCCACCGTAGAAAGGATCGCATCGTTGAAGGACGTCCCCTCCATAAACACGGTGCGTAGGAACAGCCCCACTCCCAACGGCACTAGGGCAATGGAGGCATACTTGATAATCATGTTGAGCGTATTCAGGATCTCGGATGACACGGCCTTAACGTATCGGGCTTCTGCGTTGATCTTAGCCGCATAGCCATCCAAACCCACGCGCGACACGCGTGCGGTTACCGCTCCCGCCACAATGAAGCTGCCCGAGAAGAGCTCGTCGCCTGGACGCTTCTCTATATGGTTGCTCTCGCCAGTGAGCAAGCTCTCGTCCACCGCTGGCCCACCTTTTACCACGATGGCATCGGCAGGCACCTGGTCGCCATGCGACAGCACATACAGGTCGTCCAGAACGAGGTCGTCCACGCCAACCTCTTGCTCGACCCCGTCGCGAATCACGCGAACCTTGCTGGCAGTCACGATGGAGAGCTGGTCCACCATGCGTTTGGCGCGAATCTCTTGCACGACACCCACCACAAGGTTGATGATAACGACAACCATGAAGGTCATGTTGCGATACTGGCCGGTTATTGCGACCAATATTGCCAATACGACGTTCACAAAGTTGAAGAGCGTCAGCGTGTGCTCACGGAGTATCTGCCCTACGCTTTTGGTCTTAACGTCTGTATTGGCGTTGGTCTTGCCCTGCGCCACGCGCTCGGCCACCTCCGCGCTGGTTAACCCTTGCAAATCTTTCTCGTCCAATACAGCCTCACTCATGTACCAACCGTCCATCCAAAACCATGCAATTGCAATGTCAACCACGCTATTGTACAGGTTCGCGGCTTTTGGTTACTGGCGAATTTGTGCTGCGTGTTTGGGTATTTAGGCCGTGATATGCCAATACGATTGGGGCAGATAAAGCCGACGCATACAAAAAGCAGGCCGAACAGTACGTGCGACCTGCCGTTTTTCCTGGTACCCCCAACAGGGCTCGAACCTGCGGCCTTCTGCTCCGGAGGCAGACGCTCTAATCCACTGAGCTATGGGGGCAATTGGGCACAGTGTAGCACTTGAGCCGCCATGCAAGCAACCTGCCAACAAATCCACGTCGAACGCGCATACCGAACGCCTCCGTCCACTCCCCCGCTCCCGAGATGCTGCCCGCATGCGGCTCCGCGCTCGCCTTGCTCGCTCACTTCGTGAGTCGCCGCGTGCGGGCAGCATCTCGGGTGCGGGGCGTCAGCCACCGAACCTTTTGCCGCCCTGCGCACCGCCCTGCGCCGTCCCCGCACGGGGCTCCGCGCTCGCTTCGCTCGCTCACTTCGTGAGTCGCCGCGTGCGGGGACGGCGCAGGGCGGTGCGCAGGGCGACAATGCCAAACGTGCACAACAAGCGCAAAGCGTTATAATCGGTTTTGCCACAAGTCCATACGAACCACAAACGAAGAGAGGGACATCATGGCCGCAAAGCATATGGCAGAGCAGGTAACTCGACGTAAGAAGCGCAATCCCTTTGTTGTCTTCCTCGTAGTAGTGCTCATACTCGGCGTCCTTGGCGCAGGAGGATACTTTGCCTACAACCACTTCATGACGTTTACCGTGACCGCAAACGGCCAGGCCGTTAAGCTTCATCGTGGCGACACGGTTCAAAAGCTCCTGGACCAAGGCATTGCGTCTCCCAAGGCTGGCAACCTACTTGCCGTGGACGGCTCTTTGCTCACGGAGGGCGGCGGCCAAAGGTGCTCGGTGACCATTAACGGTAACGCCGCCGACGTGAACACGCCCCTCACCAACAACGCCAAGGTGGAAATTGGCGATGGCGAAGACGCCACCGAGGACGCTACCGTTTCCGAGGAAGCGATTCCCCACCAAACCGACGAGGGCGATCGCAGCTTCTCTGCCTATTGGAACGGCTCCATCCACCTTCTTTCCGACGGCAAGGACGGCAAGCGCGTAACGAAGACGGGCAATGTTTCGGGAAAGAAGGTCGAGGAGGTTACCGAACAGCCCGTTAACGCTGGATACCGCATCTATACCGCAAAGCCCGCAAACAGGGCGATTGCGCTCACGTTTGACGACGGCCCATGGCCCGAGACCACCGACGCCATTCTAAACGTACTCGAACAGAACAACGCCAAGGCAACGTTCTTTACCATCGGCAGCCAAATTGCCTCGACTCCCGCCCCGCTAAAGCGAGCAAAAGAGATGGGTTGCCAAGTCTGCACACACACTTGGGACCACGCAGCAGGTTCCGGAGAGGGCGTGAGCATAAACAAGATGAGCGCCGACGAGCAGGTGCAGGAGATCCAGAAGGGCTATGCCGCCATTAAGGATGCTCTTGGCGAAGAGCCCGCGCACATCCTGCGCGCTCCCGGCGGCAACTTCTTTGGCGACAGCATCTCCATCCTTTGGGATTACGTGGATGCCGAGATTGGTTGGGACGTGGACACCGAGGACTGGAAGCGTCCCGGCACCGATGCCATTTACAACATGATCATGTCGGTTCAGCCAGGTCAGGTAATCCTCATGCATGACGGTGGCGGCGATCGCTCGCAGACCGTTGAGGCTCTTAAGAAGGCGTTGCCCAAGCTCGCAGAGCAGGGCTATACGTTCGTAACCGTGGACGAGCTTCTCTCCTACGGCCTGCCCGCCGCCTAGTCATTTGCCAAAGCTCGCCTGAAAGATGCCCGATATTGTCCGCAGTCCCCAACACTGCGGACAATATCGGGCATTATCCATTTCATGAGCCGAATGGCTCGCGCTCGAACACTCCACCAAAGGGCACGCGCGGTCTTTGGCCGCTTTGTTACGTGCTCGCGCACAATCGATACCCCCTCGCGGCCACGTGCTACCATAGGCCGATTCAAAGCAAAAGCAAGGAGGTAGCGCGATGATAGCCGTGGTAAGGCAATCGGCCACAGAGGAGCAGCTTGGCCACCTATTACAGTGGATACACGGGCAGGGATTCAAAACCCATGTAAGTCGCGGCGACAACGAGACGATCGTGGGCATCATTGGCGACACCTCTCAGATGGACCCCTTCCTCCTCGAATCCATGAGCATCATTCGCAGCGTCCAGCGCGTCTCGGAACCGTTCAAAAAGGCGAGTCGATCCTTCCATCCCAACGACACCGTGGTCGATTGCGGCCACGACGTGCTTGTGGGAGACGGAAGTCTTACGGTCGTTGCCAGCATGGACACCATGGAGGACACCACGCTCTTGGAGGCATGCGTACGAGCCAAAGAGGCTGGCGCCACGATGCTGCGCGGTCGTGCCTATGTCCCCCGCACTTCCCCGTATTCCTATCAGGGCATGGGCGATAAGGGTCTCGACTTGCTTGCCGAGGTGGGAAATGAACTCGACCTGCCCGTAATCGCGGAGGTACTCGACACGCGCGACGTTCCCCTGTTCGTTCAGAAGGGCATCGATGTCATACAGGTTGGCGCGCGGAACGCACAGAACCCCTGTCTCTTGCGCGAGGTAGGAAAGACCACCACGCCTGTGCTACTCAAGCGAGGGCCCGCAGGCACCATAGACGACCTGCTTATGGCAGCGGAATACGTAATGAGCGAGGGCAATCCCAACGTTATGCTCTGTGAGAGTGGGATTCGAACTTTCGAGACGCGCACCCAGCGAACCTTTGACGTGAACGCCATTCCTATCCTTAAGTACCTCTCGCATCTGCCCGTCTTGGCAGAGCCCACGCACTCCGCGAACTATGCGAGGTACGCACCGCCACTGGCCTTTTCGGCAACGGCGGCAGGTGCGGATGGCGTTCAGCTGGAGGTACACACTGAACAACCCAACGACCTCTCGGACGACGACCGGGCGCTTACGACAGATATGCTTTCCTCCACGGTGCGCGGCATGCTTGGCATACGCTCAGCGCTGGCAACACAGACAAGTGAGGAATAGCCATGGCAGCGAATTCGACGCATGGCATGAATGGGCACGTAACGCCAAGCGTTCCCGAAGATGCCACCTTCGTCCGTAACCGCGTAGGTGTGCTAGGACTGGGCCTCATCGGCGGCTCCTTCGCCAAAGGACTGCACGAGGGCGGACGCGAGGTGTTTGCCTGGAACCGCACACGTTCGACGGTCGAGCTCGCCATGGCCGAATGCGTGGACGGCGAGTTGACCAACGACATCGTTCCAACCTGCGAACTCATAATATTGGCAGGCTACCCCCAGGTATCGGTGGAGTGGCTTCGCAAGATGCGGGATAGGATCTCGCCGGGAGCGATCGTCATCGACGTGGTTGGCGTGAAGCGCAACATCTGCCGCGACTGCTTTGCCATCGCCCAAGACTACGAGTGGCACTTCATCGGCTGCCACCCCATGGCCGGCACGCAATACTCGGGTTTCGCATACACGCGCGCAAACATGTTCTATGGCGCGCCCATGGTCGTGGTTCCTCCAGAAAACATGGACGACTTCGTGCGCGTGGACATCCTCGCACGGCTTAAGACACTGCTCGAACCCTGCGGATTTGGCTCCTACACCTTAAGTACGGCCGAACACCACGACGAGGTGATCGCATTCACCTCCCAGCTTGCCCATGTGGTGTCCAACGCCTATGTAAAGAGTCCTTCCGCAAAGGTGCACAAGGGCTTCTCGGCAGGGAGCTACCGTGACCTCACACGCGTGGCTCGCCTCAACGCACAAATGTGGACCGAGCTCTTTTTGGAAAATGGCGACTACCTCTCTGAGGAAATCGGCATTCTTATTCGCAACCTCCAGCAGTACAAAGACGCTATCGACAACAACGATGCCGAGCGACTCAAGAGCCTGCTGGAAGAAGGAGACCGGCGCAAGAAGGAGGTCGAGGGTCAATGAGTGAGCAAAGCGCGCACGTGGTAGGCGTGCACACACCTACCAGCGACTACGACGTGCACGTCGGATGCGGCATCTTGGACGATGTGGGACCACTGGTGCGCAACGCCGCTGGAGGCAGGGTGGCCGCCGTGATTAGCGACTCAAACGTCGCCCCGCTCTATGCCGAGCGCGTGATGTCCTCGCTCGAAGGCGCAGGCTACCGAACCTGCCTCATTACCTTCCCCGCGGGAGAGCGCAACAAGCGATTCTCCACGCTCGAGAGCATCCTCGAGGAGCTGGCGCAAGCCGAGCTCTCGCGTGACGACGTGGTAGTTGCACTGGGAGGCGGTGTATGCGGCGACATGGCTGGCCTTGCCGCATCCCTTTACCTGCGCGGCATCAAGGTGGCCCAGGTTCCCACGTCGCTTTTGGCCATGGTGGACTCGTCGGTAGGCGGAAAGACCGCCGTGGACCTGCGGTCAGGGAAGAACCTGGCCGGCGCCTTCCTGCATCCCCGCGTGGTAGTGGCCGACGTAGAATGCCTGCACACCCTTAGCCACGAACTTCTTACGGATTCATGCGGTGAGATCGTAAAGCACGGCGCGCTGGCCGACCCTGCACTTTTTGAGCATATAGTCGCGCATCCCGTAAATGATCCCAGCACAGACGACACGCAGATGGCGCGCATCGTTGCCCAAAACGTAAGGATCAAGCGAGACGTCGTGAACGCCGACGAGCACGAACGCGGACTCAGACAAACGCTCAACCTCGGGCATACCTTGGGACACGCCATCGAAGCGGCAAGCGACTACCAACTTGGCCACGGGTCCTCGGTTGCCGCGGGGCTCTGTTGCGTGGCTCGCGGAGCCGAACGCTTGGGATGGACGCAACAAGGCTGCGCGAGACTTATCGAGCAAGCCTGCGAGGCCCACGGCCTTCCCATCGACACCGACTTGCCGGCGCAGACCATCATGCGTTACGCGACCCACGACAAGAAGCGTCATGGCGCTACCGTCAACCTGGTCGTCCCCGAGCGCATCGGCAAGGTTTCCTTGCGCAGCGTAACGCTCGAGGAGCTTGAAGAGGTTGTACGCCTGGGATGCGGCACCACGGAGGCACGGTCATGAACGCGAGCATACGCCCTTCCGTGCTACGTGGCTCCGTCGAGGCCGTGTCGTCAAAGTCCATGGCACATCGTCTGCTCGTGCTGGCAATGCTGGCAGACCAGCCCTGCGAGTTCGTATGCAACACGACCTCGCTCGACATCGAGGCCACTGCCCGCTGCCTGCAGGCTTTACAGGACGTTAGACACTCACAAGACCCAAGCCACAAGGATGGCGAATTCTGCGTATTGGATTGCGGTGAGTCCGGCACGACCTTAAGGTTTCTTCTTCCCGTTGCCTGTGCGCTGGGCATACACGCTCGCTTTGAGTGCCACGGAAGGCTCATGGAACGTCCGCTCGCGCCATTGGACCGCGAGCTCTACAACCATGGCATAGCCCTTAGGAAGGAGGGGCATTCCATCCTCGCGACCGGCAAGCTCACGCCCGGTCGGTTCGTGTTGCCGGGTGACGTCTCCTCGCAGTACGTGAGCGGCCTGCTCCTCGCCACCTCGGTTCTTGGCAGGCCTTCGGAGATTTGGGTAAGCACGCCCGTGCAGTCGAGGCCCTACATAACCCTAACCACACGCGCCTTGGAGCTGTTTGGACAGGACGTGTCTTGTGGCAGCGTAGTATACGAAGGCGTTACCTACGAGCGATTCTTCGTGGATCCCAAGACACTGGTTGCCCCAATCAGGTGCGTTGTGGAAGGCGACTGGTCCAACGCGGCCTTTTGGCTGGCGGCAGGAACGCTCGAGCAAGAGGGGCTCACGGTATTTGGGCTCGATCCCACAAGCCCGCAGGGCGACCGAGCCATCCTTGCTGCACTCGCCGGCTTTGGCGCACGCATCGCCCGTCGTACGGATGCCGTACGCGCCACCTTGGACAACCCGCGTGCGGCACGCATAGACGTTGGCGCCATACCCGATCTCGTTCCTCCCCTTGCCGCCATAGCCGCCACCGCGCCAGGAACCAGCAAGCTCACCAATGCAAGCAGGCTGCGCCTCAAGGAATCCGATCGCCTCGCATCTGTAAGCGCGGCCATCAACGCCCTAGGCGGACATGCCCGCATCATGGAGGACGACCTCGTAATACGAGGAGTCGAATGTCTGAGTGGCGGCGTCATAGACGCCTGCAACGACCATCGCATCGCCATGATGGGTGCCGTGATGGCCACCCATGCCACAGGCGACGTTGTCATCACGGATGCCGAGTGCGTCGCCAAGTCCTATCCCACGTTTTGGCAGGACTATGCGAGCCTCGGGGGAAGAGTCAGCCTCTCTTCCGAAAGCGAAGGGTAAGAAGCCATGTCATCGACGTTTGGAACCGCATTGCGCGTTCAGATTTTCGGACAGTCGCACTCCCCCGCCATCGGGTGTGTAATTGAGGGACTGCCCTCGGGCTTTCATCTGGACCTCCAAGAGCTCCAGAGATTCATGGACAGGCGCGCCCCCGGACGCAATGCCTGGTCGACGCCGCGCAAGGAGGCGGACGCGCCAAGCATCGTAAGCGGTCTCAACGAACGTGGCCAAACCTGCGGCACGCCGTTGGCGGCAATCATACAGAACACCAACGTGCGCTCTGGTGACTACGACGAGATGCGACGTGTCCCCCGACCCGGACACGCCGACTTCGCCGCTTGGGAAAAGTGGAGAGACGTCCACGACATACGCGGAGGTGGGCACTTCTCGGCACGCCTTACCGCACCGCTATGCGTGGCGGGCGGCATTGCGTTGCAGGTCCTAAGCCAAAGAGGCGTGCGCATCGCGGCACATGTGTCGCAGGTGGAGCACGTCACGGACGAGCCATTCTGCGCACTTGAAAACACCCAAGCGTCACAGCAGGCACTCAACCGCCAAATCGACGTCTTACGCGCGGGTCAAGACAAGGGCGCGTTTCCCACCATAGACCCCGTGGCGGGCGATCGCATGAAGCAAGCCATAGAGCAGGCTCGCCAGGGACGGGATTCGGTGGGAGGTGCCGTCGAGTGTGTGGCCACAGGCCTTCCCGCAGGAGTGGGCGGTCCTCGCTACGACGGCATCCAGGGAAGCGTGGCACGCATCGTGTTTGGCATACCTGCCGTCAAGGGCATCGAGTTTGGGGCAGGCTTCGCAGTTGCCCAAATGCGGGGCTCGCAGAACAACGATGCCTATGAGCTGCGTAACAACAAGCCTTGTCCGCGGACGAACAACGCGGGCGGTTCGCTTGGCGGCATCTCGTCGGGTGCGCCCGTGCTCTTTCGCATGGCCGTTAAGCCCACCCCCAGCATTGGCCTTGCCCAGGATTCGGTAGATCTTGTGAGCGGGAAGCCCGCCACACTGCAGGTGCGCGGCCGCCACGACCCGTGCGTTGCGGCACGCGCGGTCCCCATCGCTGAGGCTGCAATGGCCTTGGCGCTGTTGGACTTGTGGCTCGCATTTCCACCTGCTCGCAGCCGATGAGCTACACAGACACAAGCCCGCACACATAGGACCGCAACCGCAAAGGATTGGCACACCATGAGAGACCTCAACGAAATCCGTGCACAGATAGATCGCATCGACAAGAACTTCTCTGCGCTGTTTATGGAACGCATGGAAGCCTCCGCGGACGTAGCCGAATACAAGCGCGCCACCGGAAAGCCCATATACGACCGCGAGCGCGAGCGGGCCAACATCCTCGCCGCAAGTGAGCGCGTGCCCGAGGAGCTCGCAAGCTACGCCACCGTTATCCAATCCGTGCTCATGGAGGCGTCACGCGAGGCTCAGTACAAGGCGCTCCATCGCCAAAGCCCCACCGCCGCACGCATCGAGCAAGCCATTAAGAACGCACCCGCGGTATTTCCCCGAAGAGCGCGCGTGGCGTGCCAGGGTGTTGAGGGCGCATACCAGCAAATCGCCGCGGACCGCATGATCCGACGGCCATCGATTGCCTATCACAGCACGTTCGAGGCTGTGTTCGAGGCCGTTGAGCAGGGCTCTGCCGACTTTGGCGTACTGCCCATCGAAAACTCAACGGCAGGCTCCGTCAACCACGTGTACGACCTCATGATGCGCCACGACTTCTATATCGTACGCAGCTGCCGGCTCAAGATCGACCACAACCTGCTGGTAAAGCCTGGCACGCACAAGGAGGACGTGCGCATAGTGTATAGCCATCAGCAGGCCATAAACCAATGCGCCGACTACATTGCGAAGATTCCCAATTGTCGCGTGCACGTTTGCGAGAATACCGCCAAAGCGGCTGAGATGGTCGCGGCGTCCAACAGAGACGACGTCGCAGCGCTCGCCTCGCGCTCATGCGCAAAACTCTACGAGCTCGACGTGGCAGACTCTGCGGTACAGGACAACCAGAACAACTACACCCGATTCGCGCTGATCGCAAAGGACCTCGTCGTTTACCCCGGCGCCGAGAGAAGCTCCCTGATGGTGGTCATCAATCACGAACCGGGCGCGCTGTACAACGTACTCGCCCGCTTTTACGCGCTCGACATCAACCTCAACAAGCTCGAGAGCCGCCCCATCCCGGGCAGGGACTTTGAGTTTATGTTCTACTTCGACATCGAGTGTCCCGCTGCGGCGCCGGAGTTTGGCATGCTCATGAATTCGCTGGCAGACGTATGCGAGGAATTTAGGTACCTTGGCTCCTATACGGAGGTAATGTGATGGATACCCAATCCGCTGACGCAAGCTTTGGCCTGCTCGGGCGCACGCTTGGTCACAGCTGGTCCCCCCGAATCCACGCCACGTTGGGCAGCGCTCCCTATACGTTGTTTGAGCGCGAACCCGAGGACGTGGAAGACTTCATACGCAACGGTGACTGGCGCGGCATCAACGTAACGATACCGTACAAGCGCGAGGCTGCACTGTTTGCAAACGAGCGGACGCCTAGGGTGGAGAGACTTGGAGTTGCCAACACGCTGGTTCGCAGGCAGGACGGTTCGATCCTTGCCGACAATACCGATATCCTGGGCTTTGGCTGGATGCTCGAGCGCTTTGCGCAGCGTGAGCTGGGATGCTCGGCAAGCAAGGCCTTCCGCGATGCCAAGGTGCTCGTGCTTGGATCGGGCGGGGCCAGCCAAGCGGTGCAGGCATGCCTTCATGACGTTCACGCAAAGGCGGTCGTGATCTCGAGGGCTGGTGACGAGACATACGAAACGATTGCCGAGCGTCATACGGATGCCATGTTGGTGGTCAACACCACTCCTGTGGGAATGTATCCCAATTGTCCTGCCTCTCCGATCACAGATGGCCAGCTCCAGGCGCTCTCGCATCTAAGAGGCGTGCTGGACGTGGTATACAACCCCGAACGTACCGGAATCTGCCTTGCGGCCGAACGCCTTGGAATCGCCTTTGAGTCCGGTTTGGCCATGCTCGTCTCACAGGCGTTCTATTCCAGCCAGCTCTTCCAGGGCAAGGATATCGATCAAAGTCTCATCCCCAGAATCGAGGACGACATTCGATGCTCCACGCGAAACGTGGTGTTCATAGGCATGCCAGGCTGTGGCAAGACGGCCGCGGGGCGTCGACTCGCTCACATGGTGGATCGACCCTTCGTAGACCTCGACGACCTGTTTGTGGTGGACCACGGTCTCACACCTGCCGAATGCATAGAGAAAAGAGGCGAGGAGGCGTTTAGGGAGCTGGAGACACAAACCGTGGCCTCCTATGGGGCACGTTCGGGTCTTGTCATCGCCTGTGGTGGTGGCGTCGTTACGCGCAAGCGCAACTACGACCTGCTGCACCAAAACGGTACCATCGTTTTTTTGGACCGTCCGCTGGATGAGCTCGCTACCGAAGGCAGGCCTCTCTCAAAGACAAAGGGCGTCCAAGCGCTCGCGCAACAACGCATGGGACTCTATAGGCAATGGGCAGACCTCAACCTCACTTGCACGGGGTCGGCCGCTGGAGACGCAATGGAGGTTCGCAGGCTCTTGGGACTCTAGCGTTGCGGTTGCTCGCGTTCGCGGCTCGCACGCAGTCGTTCACCGCTCGCTCTGGAATCGTGTCAAATAAAGTGCACGTAAAACCTATAATTTAATCATTGCATTTAACATTTTGAATTCGTTCGAAGAATGAGGGTGCAGTGAACAAGGACGAGGTGGCTCGCGAGGTGTTCGTGGCGCTTGGAGGGCACGAAAACGTGCTTTCCAACACTGTGTGCATGACGCGCCTCCGCGTCACGCTCAACGATCCTCAGTCGGTGGACTACGAGTCGCTCGGCGAGATTCAAGGAGTCCTTGGTACGGCTACGCGTGGCCGCAATGGGCTCGAGGTCGTCTTTGGACCGCGCGTCATAGAAGGCATCTACCACTCGTTCATAAAGCTCACGGGAATCTCGGGAGGAGTCGAGGATCTCTTCCCCATGTCGCGCCAAGACACCAACATGCGCGTGCAGATTCGCACCAGCAAGCAGCGCGCGGCCGACCTCTCCGCCGCACGCAGCAACAAGCCGCTCATAGACGAAAACGAAATGGACGTGCTGCAAAGCATATTCGACGAGCGCGAGAAGCGCCAAACGGATATTGATTCCTTGCCTAAGCGTCTCGCCGTTATCAACGGGCCAAACATCAACCTGCTTGGCCTCGACCCCTCAAAGGTGGCAAGCGAGGCAGACGAATATCCAGGCCTACTCGAACTGTGCAAGCAAGCCGCAGAAGAGGCGGGCTTCTCTCAATGCTCCTGTTACCAGTCAAACCATGAGGGCGATCTTGTGGACATGATTCAGGATTGTCTCGACACATTTGAAGCCATCGTAATAAACCCAGGGGCCTACGAGGATTCGAAGGCACTTGGCGAGGCCCTACAAGCCGTTTTGGTCCCCGCCGTGGACGTGCATCGCCACAAGCTCAAGCAGGCAGGTGAGGTTGGTAAGGCGTGCCTGAACGTTATAAGCGGCCTTGGCAGCGAGGGATATAGGATTGCCATCAGCAGCTTGGCAAGCCACCTCGCGTAACAATCCCAAGCGTGTCTGGCTCCGAGAATGGCTGGACCCGCGATAGGCGTGGAAAGCACCGCGCTCGAACAGTCCGCGTTTCGCGGAAACTCGCGCGGTTGGCTTTCCAGCGTCCTCTCGCAGGTCCAGCCATTCTCGGAGCCTAGTAATCACGAAGAAAACGATTAATACACCATGCCCATGGCAGCACGCACCTCGTCGAGCGTTGCGTTGGCGACTTCGTTCGCGCGACGGTTGCCCTCGGCCAGCACGTCGTGAATGTAGTCACTGTCCTTCTCGAGCTCGCGACGGCGCTCGCGTATGGGGGCAAAGTACTCGTTCACGGATTCGGTAACGTAGCGCTTGAGTTGTCCCGCGCCACCCATGCCAATCTCGGCTGCGATTTCTTCGGGATCGCGATTCGTCACCGTTGCGGCCGTGGTAAGGAGTGCCGACACGCCGGGGCGATTCTCGGGATCGAAGGTGATGTTGCGGTCGCCATCCGTCTTCGACTTGCGAATGAGCTTTGCCGTCTCGTCCTCGGTCATAGAAATGGCAATTGCGTTGCCATACGACTTGCTCATCTTGCGTCCATCCAAGCCAGGCAGCAACGGCGTTGAGGTGAGCAGCCCGTCTACGTCGGGAAACACCTTGCCAAAACGCTTGTTAAAGCGACGGGCAATAAGGCGCGTCTGCTCGATGTGCGGCAGCTGATCGCGTCCAACGGGAACGATGTTGCCCTTGCAGAACAAGATGTCGCAGGCCTGATGAACAGGATAGGTAAGAAGCAGTCCCGTGAGTGCGTGCCCACTGGCTTCCTGCTCGGCCTTCACGGTGGGGTTGCGCTGCAGCTCCGATTCGCTTACCAGCGAGAGAAACGGCAGCATGAGCTGGTTGAGCGCCGGAACGGCAGAATGGTTGAATATCATCGTCTTGTTGGGATCGATGCCACACGCAAGGTAGTCGAGCACCATGTTGTGCACGTTGTCGGCTATGTGCTCGGTAGTGTCGCGATCGGTGATCACCTGGTAGTCGGCTATGATGATGTTGGTCTTAACACCGAGCTCTTGCAAGCGAACCCGCTCCACAAGCGTTCCGAAGTAATGACCAAAATGCAGACGCCCGGTAGGACGATCCCCCGTAAGCATGACGTACTTCTCCGGATGCTCGGGCAAGTCCGCTTGGATCTGGTTGCTGCGACGCAGCGCCGCCTCATAGCTTCTCTCGTTGGGCATCTGTCAATTCCTTTCGACTACCTGATGCAAACCTGCCTATAATAACATGTTGTTGCAACGACGCCCATCAGAGGATACCGCTCTTGTTGAGGTATCGCCTATATACCCGCCAGCTGGGAAAGTGAAGGTCCATGAGCGCATGGAACTTGGGGCCGTGATTGGGCACGTGCAGGTGACAAAGCTCGTGGACGAGCACCATCTCCAGGCATTCTGGCACAGCTTCCGCCAAAGCGGTGTTGAGGCGTATGCGACCCGTGCTCGTGGTGCACGACCCCCATCGCGTCTTCATGCGACGCAGCGTTACGGATGTTGCATGCACCCCCACGCGCTTCTCGCACTCCGGCAAAAGATCTTCCAGACGCATGCGCAGCTCATCCCGCTTCCAGCTCTCCACGAGCGCCGAACGGATCTCGGGCGTCGAATCCGCAGGGACACAGAGCACGAGGCGATTCCCCTCAAGAGAGCAGAACGCATGGTCAGACGTCTCTTGTACGCAAAGCTCCACCTCCTCGCCCCATACCCTTACCTTCTCTCCCGATTCCCATCTCCTAGGCAATGTATGATGGGTGGCCTCCTTTCGGGCAAGCGCTCGCCTAAACCAATCAATGTGCCCGCGGGCGTATTGCTCGGCTTTCTGCTTCGAGGTGCTCCAAGGCACGCTCATGAGCGCCTCGCCGTTTGGGCCAATACGAAAGTTCACGTTCTTTACTCGTTTTTTGGTAACGCGCACTTGGATGCCGTCTAAATCCAGCACATAGCTCGGATTCTCTCTCTTTGCCATCGTTGCTTGCTCCAACTTCGTTCGACTAAAATTTTGCAGAATTCACCTTACGACATCGCCGTACATGAGTTATTGTTATAGTGCCTATGGAAAGGAGGGTCCATGCCCAGCTCGCAAGGAACAGACGCAAGCAAGTCTTCGCTACGAAGCGGCTACCTGAACCTATGCAAAAGCATGCCGAAGGATTTCTCCTCACGCATAGATGGCACAGTACGCCAAATGCTAGGGCGTTTGGACCTGTACAAAGAGACGGACCTCGTACTGGGTTATGTACCCATTCACGAGGAGATTGATACCATGCCTATCCTCAAAGACGCATTTGCCGCAGGAAAGCGCGTGGCACTCCCTCTCTTGGACACCAAAACGAACAAGATGCATTTCTATGAGATAGAGTCGCTCGACGTTGTTACGCGTGGAGCACGCGGGTTGGCACGACCGCCACACCCTGGCGACACCCCCTTGGACGAGAAGGACTTCCTTGGGTCCATTTGCCTGGTGCCTGGGCTTGTCTTCGACGGTGAAGGCAACCGCATTGGATATGGCGCAGGATATTACGACGAGTTTTTGGCCTTCTACCCCGGTCACAAGATAGGGCTCGTGCGCTCTGTGCAAATCAGCAGCAATCCCCTACCTCGAGAAGACCACGATATCCCCGTGGACGTGCTCATTTCCGAGGGAAGTATCTGGCAATGCCGCCGCATTGACGTAACACGGCTAAAAAGCTGACAAGTGACCTGTCCCCTTGTCAGCTTTTCGCCGCTGCGTCATCGCTCATGGAGCTCATATCACGCGAAAGCGAGATCACACCCGTTCGACAGCTCTCCAAAATCTCATAGTCACGCATGAGGTCTATGAAGTTGTCTATTTGGTTGGTCGATCCCACCAACTGCAAAATAATGTCGTCTCGGTTGTACTCCATAATCGTTGCGCCAAAGGCTCCTGCGGCATCCAGGATGTCGTTACGCTGATCGCGCTCGCGATTTGAGAGCTTTATGAGCAAAAGCTCGCTGCTCACCGTATCCACTTGGTCCAGTTCGCGAACCACGCTCACCTCGGGAAGCTTGTACAGCTGGCGCATGAGCTGCTCTTTGGATGCGTCATCGCCGTCGAACACGGCAGTTATGCGCGAGTAGGCCGAGGTTTCGGTCTCCGATACGGTAAGCGAGGCGATGTTAAAGCGGCGGCGTCGGAACATGCTCGTCACGCGATTAAGAACGCCGAAACGGTTGTGAACCAGGATGGCAAACGTATAGCGGTTCATCCTATTCCTCCACCTTCACGATTATGTCGTCCAAGGCACCCGCTGGCGCCAGCATGGGGAGCACGAGCTCGTCTGCGTCAATCTTGCACACAATCACATACGGACCCGACGCCTGCTCTGCCGCGTCGAGCGCATGGCCCAGCTCTTCGAGCGAGCGAGCAAGGGCTCCCTTGGCACCGAAAGCCCGCGCAAGCGCAACGTAATCCGTCTGCCTGTATCCCGCAAGCGTCGTGTTGGAATACCGCTTGTCGTAGAACAGACGCTGCCATTGGCGCACCATTCCCAACGTACCGTTATCTATGAGCAGTACCGTTACGGGTGCTTGTGTGGACACGGCAGTCGCAAGCTCTTGTATGCTCATGCCCAGCCCCCCATCGCCCACCACGAGCAACGTGCGCCTGCCTGTAGCCAAACTCACACCTATGGCCGCGGGCAAACCGAATCCCATGGCGCCAAGGCCGCCGTTCGTTACGAACGTGCGTGGGCGCTCAAACGCAAGATGCTGCGCCGCCCACATTTGATGTTGCCCCACATCCGTTACCACCGGACTCGTAGAATTCCTGTGTCTGTCTACCTCCAGCATGATCGCGCGAGGCGTGAGCCCGCCCCTTTCGTCGAGCTGCGACATCTCGTCCGCACGCAGGTTGGCCAGAAGCTCGCTCCAACCACGATGATCCGCTTGTTCGAGCAACGGAAGCAGGGCATAGACAGCCAAGCGCACATCGCCCACGATGCCAAAGTCATCGCTCGTGGTCTTGTTGATCTCGGAGCCGTCCACGTCCACATGCACGATGTGAACCGCCGCGCCAAACCGCTCCCGGTCGCCGGTTGAGCGGTCGTTGAACCTGCAGCCGAGCGCGATTATGCAATCCGCATTCTTCATGGCCTTCGTTGCGGCATAGCGCCCGTGCATACCTTCCATCCCCAAAAAGCGAGGATGGTTGGTGGGAATGGCCGACAAGCCCATGAGCGAGCTTACCAGCGGCGCATCCGCCCTTTCCGCCAGCTCCATAGCCTCATGCTCAGCGCCAGCGGAGACCACTCCCCCGCCCACATATACGAGCGGACGGTGGCAGGCGTTTATGCACGCAGCGGCAGCCGCTAGCGAAGAGACGTCCTGTAGTGTTGGTTCGTCAGCCAAGACGGGCTCTTCCGGTTCGTAGCCGCCCATCGCCTGCTGAACGTCCTTGGGGATGTCCACCAACACGGGGCCAGGACGGCCAGACTTGGCAATACGGAATGCCTCGCGCAGGGTATCGGCAAGGTCATTGGCGTCCTCAACAAAGTAGTTGTGCTTGGTAATGGGCAGCGTCACGCCCGTGATGTCTATTTCCTGGAAGCTGTCGGTACCGATTTGGCTTGTGGCAACGTTGCCGGTTACGACCACGAGCGGCGTCGAATCCATAAAGGAGGCGGCGATTCCCGTCACCAAGTTGGTGGATCCGGGGCCGGAGGTCGCCAGACATACCCCAACCCTTCCCGTTGCGCGTGCGTAGCCGTCTGCGGCATGCGCCGCTCCCTGCTCATGCGCGACGAGCACATGACGGATCTGGTCTTCGTGCGCCAGCAACGCGTCATAAATGTCTATAACCGTTGCGCCAGGAAACCCAAACACGAGGTCTGTTCCCTGTTCCACAAGCGTACGAACGACGATTTCGGACCCTGTTAGCTGCATCCCACAAATCCTTTCCGCATAGGACATAGCGCGATTATACGCCACTACCTGCAGATCACATGCCGTTAGTTGCCGTTCGAGCTTCCGCGCACACGGCGTCCCGCATGCGGCTCCGCGCTCGCTTCGCTCGTTCACTTCGTGAGTCGCCGGTCGCGGGGTGTCGTATGCGCGAGCGCGCGAACCAATACGGGGTCCAATCTGTAGATATGAACTGCGATCTTCTCGGTCAGAGTTCACATCTACACGGACGATTTGATCCGTTATGTTCCTAACTGGGACTTTTCGAAGCCTTAGCCTCTTCCTTTTGTAGATGTGAACTATTGTCAGCCATTCGCAGTTCACATCTACAAACGGGACTGCGGGCACACCTCCGTGACCTGCGGTTTTTCTATCGCAACCGCAGAAATCGCGTAGACGTGAGTCGGCGGGGCGGGAACGGGTGTCAAAAAACCCGCACGACCAAACCTCGTACTATATACACACATTATGACCAATGTGCTTCCATACTTGAATTCCCGTTCAAAAGAGCGAGAATTATGCTTTGTCTGTAACTTGCAGTAAGGGAGGCATCCATGTCAACCGACGAGAAGGCGATGCACGAAATAGGCGAGCGCATCCAGGGACTGCGCGAGGCCTGCGATGTTTCGCGCGAGGACATGGCGGCGGACCTCGAGGTAAGCGTAGAGACCTACGCCAAATGGGAGGAATCGGGTGCCGACGTACCCATTTCCGCCATCTATCACATGGCACAGCGATTCGGCGTCGAGTTTACCGAGATCCTTACCGGCACGGCCGCGAAGCTCAACACCTACCAGGTAGTACGCGCGGGTGAGGGCCGCGAGGTGGAACGCTATCCGGGCTACCACTTTGAGGACCTTGCCTTCCGCTACCAGAACAAGATCATGCAACCTCTAGAAGTCACCATCAACCCCTCAGACGAGCCTGCCAAGCTCGTACAGCACACGGGCCAGGAATTCAACCTGGTTTTGGAGGGCACGCTCATCGTGGTATGGGGTGACCGAGAGTTTCGCCTAAACCCCGGCGACAGCATTTACTTCAACCCCGCGATCCCCCACGGCCAGCGCTGCGGCGGCGGCATTCCCGCACGGTTTGTAACCATCATCGCTGAGTAAGAGGATCAGCAGGAACAGAACAGAAAAAGGTATTAGAGCATTATGAATCACATTCTGAGCAAGTATTGTCCACGCATCGACTTTAACAGCTACGAGGATTTCTTCAAGAACTTCGTCATCAACGTCCCCGAGGACTTTAACTTTGGCTACGACGTCGTGGACGAATGGGCGCATGTGGAGCCCAACAAGAAGGCGCTTCTGTGGTGCGACGATCACGGCAACGAGCGTGAGTTCACCTTTACCGACATAAGCAAGCTCTCCAACCGTGCGGCGAACGCGTTCTTCAAGCTTGGCATACGCAAGGGAGACGTGGTGATGTGCATCCTACGTCGTCGTTGGGAGTACTGGGTCGTTGCCAGCGCGCTCTGCAAGATTGGCGCAACAATCATTCCTGCCACGCTGCAACTCACTTCGCACGACATAAAGTACCGCGCCAACACGGCAAACGTGCGCATGATCGTGTGCGTGGACGACGATTACGTATGTACGCAGGCCGAGGGTGCCCTTGAGGAGGCCCCCTCCGTGCGAAACAAAGTATGCGTCGCTGGCAAGCGCGAGGGTTGGCTTTCGTTCGACGAACTTATCGCAAACGAGTCGGAGGAATGGGAGCGCCCAACCGGCAAGGACGCCACTACTTCGCGCGACATCATGCTCATCTACTTCACCAGCGGCACCACCGGCAACCCAAAAGCCGTCATGCACAACTTTGCGCATCCCTTGGGCCATATCATAACGGCCAAGTACTGGCAGCAGGTGCAGGAGAACGGCCTGCACATGAGCGTAACCGATAGCGGTTGGGCTAAGTTTGGCTGGGGAAAAATCTACGGTCAGTGGATCGCCGGAGCCGAGATCTTCTGCTACGACATGGACAAGTTCGTGCCCACCAAGCTGCTTCAGCACATGCAGGACTACAACCTCAAGACCTTCTGTGCCCCGCCCACCATGTACCGCTTCATGTTGCAGGAGGACGTAGGCTCCTACGACCTCTCCAGCATCGACAACTTCGCCACGGCCGGAGAACCACTCAACGCCGACGTGACCATTCGATGGGAGCAGTTTACGGGCAAGAAGATTCGGGAGGGCTTTGGCCAGACCGAGGGACCGGTGCTGCTCGCCACCTTCCCCTGGATCGAGCCTCGTCCAGGTTCCATGGGCAAGCCCTCTCCCCTGCTCAACATCAAGCTGCTCGACGACGACGGACGCGAGGTGGACGACGGCGAGGAGGGCGCCATCTGCGTCACGAACCTCAAGGGCGCCTATCCGCCCGGCCTCTTCGTCGGCTACGTAAACAACCCCGAGGCCACGGCTGAGGCCGTGGGCGGCTCCTACTACAACCTGCATGACATGGCATGGCGCGACGTCGACGGCTACGTGTTCTTCGTGGGACGCAACGACGACGTCATCAAGTGCTCGGGATATCGCATTGGGCCCTTCGAGGTGGAAAGTGCGCTCGTGAAGCACGAAGCCGTTGTGGAATGCGCTATTACGGCCGCTCCCGATCCTATCCGCGGCAAGGTAGTAAAGGCCACCATCGTGCTCGCGCGCGGCTACGAGCCCTCCGACGAGCTCACCAAGGAACTTCAGACCTGGGTCAAAAAGGAGACGGCACCCTATAAGTATCCGCGCATCGTGGAGTACGTGGACGAGCTGCCCAAGACCGTGGGCGGAAAGATCAAGCGCAAGCTCATTCGCACGCGCGATGGCATGCTGGAAAGCAAGACCCACTCGCACGGCGTGGACAAGAGCCATGCCGACGAGAGCTGGCACAACAGATAGGCTTTTCCTTTCCAAGCGGCAAAAGGCGGCTCTTCCAGCGGGAGTGGAAGGGCCGCCTTTTTTTATTAAATACACAATAAGCCTTTGTCAATAATAGTTACGTTGTCTAATTTTTGTTCTTAAACGGAAATTCTTAGCATTGCCAACGCATAGATTATGGTAACTTTTGTTGTATTGAGTACATAAAGACACATATTATGTTTTAGAGAGGAACGAAATGACTCAATTCGCCCTTCCCGAGCTAACTGCAATGCAACAAATTGCCGACATCGTGGCAAACCTTTCGGCGGCAGAGCGCAAACGTGTTGCCTCGTGGCTAGTTGAGTACGCATCGCAAGAGGCGCCTGCAGATGTGGAAGAAATGGACGACGACAACGATAACGTAATTAACGATGCGTCTTACGACGCCGCAGACGAATCTCAGGAAGAGCAATTCGCGACTTTTGGCGATCTTTATTCCACCGTCGCTCCCAAGAAGGGGGCACAGAAGGCTGCCGTTGCCGGATACTGGCTCGAAACCAAAGAGGGAAAGCGTTCCTGGAAAGCTTCCGAGGTCAATAAGCTGCTAAAGTCCATCGACGTAAAGGTGAGCTCAATATCCATCGTGCTCACCAACGCCGTCAAGGTTGACAGCCCGCTAATCATGGAGCTCGAACGCCTGGGTGACGGCGAGCGTTCCCGCAAGACCTTCTGCCTGAGCGAGCGTGGGCTCGCATACGTTGAGGGCGCATCGGTTAAGGCTTAGTGACCCTAAATTGGGGACAGTCCCTAAGTTGCGATTTTAAAAAACCGCGACTTAGGGACTGTCCCCAATTTAGGCCTGAGGTGGACGGCGCCCTCGCCTATGGCGCCGTGCGAGTTCCGCAGCGAAGCGAGGACTGCGAGGACTGCCGAGCACGCCGCCATAGGCGAGGACGCCGATAGCCTCTACATCAGAGCGCAAACGTTCTGCGCGAAGGCCACTGGATCGTCCACACTCAATCCCTCGACCAGCAATGCCTGGTCGTAGAGCAGGCTAGCATACAGAGCGAGCTTCTCGTCATCGCCGGCTTCCTGGGCTGCCGTGAGCTTTTCGAACACAGGATGGCCCGCATTGAGCTCCAGCACGCGACGGCTATGCGGTGCCTCCATGCCCTCGGGACCTTGGGCAAGCACGCGCTCCATCTCCAAAGAAACGGGTCCCTCGGTGGTAATGCGTGCGGGTGCATCGGTTGGGTTGGCTGCGGCCACTACCTTCTCTACCTTGTCTCCAAGCTTTTCTGCCAGTGCCTTGAACAGATCTTCGTGCTCAGTAGTCGCCTTCTCGGCCGCCTCCTTTTCCTCATCGGTCGCGAGGTCCAGGTCGCCAGAGGTAACGTTCTTGAGCTCGAGGTCACGAGCGTCCTTGCCAGCATTCTCGGAGTCGCCTGCGACAGCAGCCGCATGATAGGTGCGCATGGCCTGGAACGTAAACTCATCCACGTCCTGCGTGCACAGGAGCACGTCGTAGCCCTTGTCGACGACCGTACGCACAATGGGCATCTTCTCCAGGCGATCGCGTGAGTCGCCGGCAACGTAGTAAATGGCATCCTGGCCCTCTGGCATGGCCGCCACGTACTCGGCGAACGTGACCATCTTCTCTTCCTTGGCAGACCAGAACAGCAGCAGGTCCGCCAAGGGATCAGCCTTGGTGCCATAGCTGTTGTATATGCCAAACTTGAGGCCTCGTCCAAAGTCTTCGAAGAACTTCTCGTATGCCTCGCGGTCGTTATCGCGCATGTCCTGCAGGTTGCGCGTGATCTGGCGCTCGATGGAGCGTGCCATGGCGCGAAGCTGACGACTCTGCTGCAGCGTCTCACGCGAGATGTTGAGGCTCACGTCCGGCGAATCAACCACGCCGCGCACGAAGTTGTAGTAGTCCGGAAGCAGGTCGGCACACTTCTCCATAATGAGCACGTTGGAGGAGTAGAGCGCAAGACCCTTCTCGTAGTCCTTGCTATACAGGTCGAACGGCGCTCGGCCAGGCACGAACAAGAGCGAGTAGAAGTCGAGCGTGCCCTCCACGTGGAAGGGAATCGTGCGAGCTGGAGCATCCCAGTCGTGGAAGGTGGACTTGTAGAACTCGTCGTAGTCGTCCTGCTCCACGTCCTGCTTGCGCTTGCGCCAAATGGGCGTCATGGAGTTGAGCGTCTCGAGTTCCTCGTAGTCCTCGTACTCGGGCTTGTAGTCATCTGGCGCATCCTCGGGCTTGGGCACCTCGCGGCTCTTGGTAACCATCATGCGAATCGGATGGCGCACATAGTTGGAATAGCGCGTAATCAAATCGCGGAGACCCCACTCGCTGAGGTACTTGTCGAAGCCCTGCTCGGCTTCCTCGCCGTCTGCCGGCGCCTCGGGCTCGTCACGTAGGTAGAGCACCACGTCAGTCCCGTGCGTAGACCGCGGCTCATCGGCCTTGGTAATGGTGTAGCCCTCTGCTCCGTCGGACTCCCACACGTAGGTGTCGTCCGAGCCAAAGGCACGGCTTACCACGCGTACCTGCTTGGCCACCATGAACGAGGAGTAGAAGCCCACACCAAACTGGCCGATAATATCTACCTCGGAACCCTGCGCCTGCGCGTTCGCTTCCTTGAATTCCTCACTGCCGGAATGGGCGATGGTGCCCAGGTTCTCCTCGAGCTCTTCCCTCGTCATACCAATGCCGTTGTCGGAGATGGTAATGGTGCGGGCGTCCTCGTCATAAGCCAGCAGAATCTCCAGGTCCTCGTCGCCCAGCTTTGCCGAGGCGTCGGTAAGGCTCTTAAACGACAGCTTGTCGATGGCATCCGACGCGTTGGACACCAGCTCGCGCAGGAAGATGTCACGATTCGTGTAGATGGAGTTGGCCATAAGGTCCAAGAGCTTCTTGCTCTCGGTCTTGAACTGCTTCATGAAGTGCTTCCTTTCCTCTTCGTGCAAGGGGGTTTGCCTTGGGGAGCCGACCCGTTGGCAAGCCTCTCTCTTCGCCAGAAGGCTTATACCCCATTGCCAAAGATTCGAAACAGACACCGCAATTTCTCACGTAAAATATGGGTACAATAGCACCATAGTATGAATCTAGTAGAAAGGAACAGGATCGTGGCACGCTACGAACAGTCTATGACTCAGCAACCTGAGGCTGCCACCATCAGCCGCCGAGCATACAATCTCCTAACCTACGGCATCGTAACGCTCTCGTTCATCGTCACCTGGGGTATGTACAACTTCGTGGAGGGCGGTGGCCTCGGGCGCGTATTCGCCAACATGAACCCCATCCTCTACTTGGTCATCTACCTCGCCGGATCCATCGGCGGCATCATCATAATGTCGGTGGGAAAAAGCAAGCAGAGCGTTCCCTTGTCGATCGTCGGCCTTTTGCTGTTTACGTTTACCTTTGGTGGTTCGCTCTCCATCATCCTTACGCGTTATAACATTGGCACCATAACCAACGCATTTGCCATCACCGCATGCGTTTCCGGCATCTTCCTCATCGCAGGCGTCACCTTCCCCGAGGTCTTCTCGAAGATTGGTCGCGTACTTGTGATCGCGCTCATCGCCATTATCATTACCGAGATCGTGGCCACGATGTTCTTCCATGTAAACCAGACGATCTTCGACTACCTTGTGATTCTGATATTCTGCGGATTCTTGGGCTATGACTCTTATCGTATGTCTATTGATCGGCCCACGGTGCCCAACGCCATCTTCTATGCAGCCGACATCTACATCGATATGGTCAACATCCTCATTCGCGTGCTCGACATTCTGGATCGCAGGTAAGTCGATCGGTTGACTGCGCCCCCGAGTTAGGGACAGGCCCCAAGTTTGTTCAATGAGCAAACTTGGGGCCTGTCCTTTTGCTCGCGACAGCCCTACCCCAGGGCCGAGGGCTTCTCGAAATGCTGGTAGTCGTGAGTGTCCGGCCAGTCACCACCCCACGTCCATCCTCGCGAGACGAACGCCTCATAGCATGCGTCACCCACATGGAGCACGTACGGATCGTCCACGCTACGGTCCAAGTAACGTTCGGCCTCAGGAGGCCACAGATGCCCAGTCGACATGATGTAGTAGGGGTTCTCGAACGTGTTTATGTCAATCGCTAGGCCCCAGGCATGATTTGAGAGCCTGGACGTACCCGCAATGGTCCTGAAGTTGAATGCCGAGGTATTGTCATCGGAACAGCTTGCCGCATCGTCGGCTTCATAGTCGTCCACCAAGTGCATCTTGCGAATGGGATACTTGACATCATAGAGCTCGCGAAAGATTTGGGTTACCTCATCGGCAACGGCCTGGTTTACCACCAGCTCACCCACGTGCGTCACGCCGTCTGCATCCATGTGCAACACGCGCACATAGCGCAGGTCCTCGCGCGAAACCGTGCAGTCTTCCCCAAACGAGCGATCTTCCATTCGCGCAAACACCTCATTTGGAATGGGCTCGTTGTAGAAGAACGCCGGCACTCCCCCGCCATCAGCAATTTGCTCGGCGGACAGCACGTCGCCCGCAGCCAGTTCGTGCGGGTCAGGAGGGCTTTTAACCTCAGATGTGGCCTGCACGGACGAGTCGAGTACGTCTGTCGAGCCTTCGTGCGAGTCTTGGACGTGCGACTGGGCATTCGACGACGTACCGCCAGAGCTGTCCGTTCCACTAGCTTGCGGCAGCATAGGTGTGCAGCCCACAAGTCCCACGGCCACGCCAAGCGCTATAACAATGCCTCTACCACGCTGCCAGCTCAATACGCCTCAACCTCGGATATGGCCACGTCGTTGTATGTGTTGCCAGCGGCAACCTCATCCACGGTAATGCGAACGGAGTTTGTTTGGTGCAGCTTGTCAAACGGCACATCGCTCCAAGTGGAGAACGTGTCATCCAAATTCGCCTGCACCGAGTAGCCGTCAGACAGCGCGATGGTCACCTTGGTCGGGCGGTTGTTCTTGTAGTAGGTCTCCTCTTTCTTCGCATATCCTGTCATTATGCGCAACCCACGAAGAACCTGTGGACTGCCGGCAGACAGCTCGACCCACTCGCCAGTGCCGTCGCCATCCGCCCCCTCGTTCCATGCGGTAATCGTGTTGCCGTCGATGACGTTAAGGGGGCCGTAATAGCTCGTGTATTGGTCGGGAGGAAGCTCCGAGCTCGCCTGCGCGTCCGAGAACTTCGGAGGAGTCTTTTGCTCGAGCTCAGGCTCCTTCTTCTGTGACGACGAACTGCTAGACGCAACGGACGGTGCGCTGCCGGATTGCACCGAGGCGACGACCTTATCCTCTGCCTTTTCGCTCGAGGAGGAAGAGACTACAGCCGAGACGGACGGCTTTTCACCTTGATTTCCCTTCGCCGGTATGCCCGCAGCCGGAAGAATCACCAACATGAGCACCAGGGCAAACACGAGGCCGCATGCAATGCCGCCCGCGATTGGTGCGATGTTGGCCTTAGCGCCGCTTGCCTTGGCCGCAGAGGTGGCGGGGACACTTGGCGCCTGTGCCTGGTTCGTCTTCAACGGTGCTCCGCACTTCAGGCAAAAGGAGCTCTGGTCACGCACCGGCGACCCGCAGTGCGGACACGCATTTGAAGGTCGGGGCGGATCTGTATCATGCTGCCCATGTTGTGCCGAAGAATCCATTTGCGGCTCAGAGTCAGTCTCATGACTCAGCGCCGCACCACAATGGTTGCAAAACGCTTGGTCGGGGCCGACCTCATTCCCACACTCGTTGCAATACACACGAATCACCTCTCATCCCATCTTTTGCGGGTGATATATTTTTGAAGGCGGACCCTCTTGCTATGAAGCCCTCATATACCATGCTCCGTTTTGCGCTTCGCCTTCCGGGTCATACCACTCGCCGCTCATGGTCCAGTTGCTGGAGTTGACGGTACCATTAAATCCACCGACGCCAATGAGTCCGCCTTTGTCGACCCAAGTCGTGCCCTCCATGTGGATCTTGCCAGTCTTGAAGTCGAGCGAACCCTCGAAGTTATAGCTGCCATGGGTGACGCCTTCGACCATCTCGGCCTCTCCAACGTATACGATTCCCGATATGTATCCGCTTGAGGAGATCTCCTTGAAGGTGATGGTAACCGCGCGCGTGATTACGCCTTCCGCCGTGTGAGTGGTGTATCCCTCGTAAGAGCCCTTCCAATTGCGAGGCATATTGGACGGGGTAATGGAATCCGACGAGGAGCTCGTGCTCGAAGACGAAGTCGAGCTCGAGCTGGTGCTCTTGGACCGGGCCTTCCACTGTGCCGCAAACGTCGTGTCGCCCGTTACGGTTGCAGTGTCGCCGGGATCATACGAGCTGCCATCCTCACCCTCCCAGCAATCGAAGTCATAACCCGTCCTATAGAATCCGCACTGAGGCAGCTCCACACTCGAGCCGGAGGTGGCGGATATCGACTCGGTAGACCCACCGTCGGCACCAGCACCCAGGAACTTGATCGTACAGGAATCCGCGTTCCAGATTGCCGTGAGCATGACGCTTCGATTGGGCATCAACGTGTCGCCAGGATTATACGTCTTGCCGTCGTCTCCCTTCCAGCGATCAAACGAGTAGCCCTTATTGGTAAAGCCGCACTTTGGCACCGACACGCTGTCACCGCTGTTGCAGGTAATCTGCGACATGGAGCCACCATCGGCCCCACCGCCATCGAAGGAGACCGTTATCGTATTGCCAGATGCGCCGGTCACCGTGCTCGACGATCTTGCGCTACTCGACTCAGAGGTTATTTGTGGCACCACCAGCAAGGCAACGACAAGCACCGCGGCAATGGCCGCAATCGCCCCTATGATAATCGGCACTTTGCCCTTCTTGGGTTGCTGCGCGTCGTAAGGCGTCTGCTGCGGTGACTGCACAGGCTGTTGGGACGAAGTCTGCGATGCCGCCATGACAGCCGCCGGTATTGCATCCACCTGGGGCATTGCGGTTGTTTGGGACGCAGGTTGCACCGGAGGTTGTACCTCGTGCTTTTCGCCTAAGTCGGAATGCAGGTCAAGTGGCCCCATCCCACAGATCTGTGCCAGGGATCGCGCGATGCCCTGCGCAACGTTGCGAGAAGTCTGCGCGTCCTCGGCCCTCCGCTCGTTAAGGTGCAGCTCTCCCAGCGTCGCCGCCCTCGCCATTTCGCTCGCGTCGTCTTTGTCTACGGCTTGCGCATAGGGCTCCAGCAAGTCAGAGTCGCAGTTCCGCTGGAAAACGATGTACTCTCGCTTGTTGTGATCGCACTCGTCCGCAACCGTCGACTTGAGTTTCGCAGGCTCGCGCAACATTCCCGCGCCAAACGTTCTGAGCGCCTTAGTTAGGCCCTCCTCAAACGGCAGTGATCCCGTGGCCATTGCCATGGCCGCTGCAGCGCCTGCCAACTCCGCGCCACATTTTGAGCATTTCATGCTGGTATCGTCGTTTTTCGCCCCGCACTTTGGACAGAACATTCGCAACCTCGCTACGTTGGATTGATTATGTTCTATAGTTTGCCACAAAGCGTCTCTTCGTGGCCACGAGGTCGGTAAAGGCAAGGAGCCTGACCCATAGCACGCGTCAACGCCCGGCTCACATGTCGCTCACGTTCGCTTCACTCGCCCACATCGCGAGTCGCCGCCTGCGCGCCACGCGCAACGCGAAAGTCCCCGTGCTCTAGCCGCCTTAGCGAGCGGTGCACGGGGACTTCGAACCTGCCCTTTTCCAGACTCCGGAAATTAGTCACTTGCGCCAGCGTAGCGATTGAACGAGAAGTACGACACGACTCCCGACACCACGATCCACGCTACAAGCGCCACCATGGCAAACGTCCACGCTCCTGGATCAGTCGCACTTCCACCAATGTTGCCCACGGCCGAACACACCTCACCCGGTAGCGCCTTGGTAATCGTATGCACAGCCTCACCAACATTCAGGGGGAGGAAATTGCTCACAAGAGAGAGGATCATCGGCAGCAAGAGATCCACGCCCAAGAATGCCAGCACAGCGAGAGAACCGCGCCGCATTAGGGTGGCGCAGGCAAAGGCTACCAGCACAAGCATGCACACACCAAGCGTGTAACACGCGATTTCCTTAAGCGCATCGCCAAAGCTGCCAATGCGTGACATATAAATCAACGCCGCCACAAGCAACGTGACGAACGTGACAACCACGGCCACAGCCGCCCACACTACCATACGTGCTGAGAGAAGCTTGCTGCGTTTGGGCACCACCGTTAGCGTCGCCGCCGCAGCACCGTCTGTATAGTCGCGTGCGGACGAGGACACGCACAGCAGCCCCAGCGTGAACGAGAGCACGGACACCGAAAGGCCGAGCCCCATGAAGGTGTTGCTCGGAGCAGGTCCACCCTCCGCAGCCATCTGCTGCTGCGCCCAGTCCGTGGCGGAAGTCAGACCCACGGTTACCAGAATGGCCGCTGCTGCAAAGATCGCCAGCGCCACGAGCGCGCGCGGGCGAAGGACTATGCGCTTGAACTCAGCGACGAACACCGATCCCCAAGATTGAGAAGACACAGCGGTGCCTGTAATGGAACTAGACATGCTATTCCCCCTCCTGCTGCGAACGCGCAGCCGTTGCCATGAATACCTCTTCCAGCGAACTGCGTCGCTGCTCCAAATGCTCCACCAGAAGGCCACCCTCAAACGCGACCTTTCCAACATCGCGTGCCGTCAGACCACCAACAATCAAACCGTGATCGCCATCGCGAACGTCTGCGCCTGCCTTCTGGAGCAGGAGTCTCATCGCCTGGTCGTCGGTCGTGGCGACGATTACAGAACCATTTCCATCGAGCTCGAGCTCATCCATGGCGCCCTGAGACACCACGCGGCCCTTGTCAAGCATAACCACGTAGTCGGCAACCAGCTCAAGCTCCGAGAGCAGATGCGAGGAGAGCAGGACCGCCTTTCCAGCAGACGCCTGCTTGCGCAGCACGTCTCGCAGCCACTGTACGCCCATGGGATCAAGCCCGTTTACCGGCTCGTCGAGCATGAGCGTGGTGGGATCGCCTGCGAGTGCAGCGGCAATGCCGGCACGCTGCTTCATACCCAGCGAATACGAGGAAATCTGCTTGTTCTCCGAACCCACAAGCTCCACCATCTGCAACAGCTCGCTTACGCGCTGCCTGCTCACTCCCGCGACGTCGCATACATATGACAGGTACTCCTTACCGGTCATGTGGCTCGGCAAGTATCCTTGTCCCAGGTAGGTGCCCATGGTGCGAACGGGGTTTGACGCCTGGTCAAATGGTACGCCGTCCACCAGCGCCGTGCCAGCGTCGGGACGCTCCAAACACACTACCATGCGCATGGTGGTGGACTTGCCCGCTCCGTTTGGCCCAACGAATCCAGTCACGCAGCCGTCCTTCGCGCTAAACGACACGTTGTTCAGCACCTTTTTGCCGCCGTAGGATTTGGTAAGACCCGTTAACTCTATCATCTTCGTCTCCTTGCGCTTACCTATTGAACCCACACCTATTGTTGATACACTCGGTAATAATACGCAACGTATGGCGGTTTTGTCCCGCATTTGTAAAACAGATAGATGTCACAAGCGGGGTTCCGAATTTGCCCGTGGAGCAAACTCGGGGTCCTCAGCCTGTCATCGCGTTCAAAGAAATCTAGAACAGCTTTTGTATGCAGTCGATGAGCATGCCACGCAGGATGCACTCGTTGTAATCGTGCACCTTCACGAGTTTTGGCTGGAGCTCGCGTGGCACATACTTCTCCAACTCCGCTGCCACCTCGTCCATGTTCTGCAGCAAGTCACAGCGAAGAACCACGACCTCCGGGTCTAGGGTGGCACAGTCCATAGCAATCATCTGGCCTACCATCTCAATTACGTCCGAAGGGTCGTAAGGGTTGTAGTGCAGTGGATGAGAATAGCTAAACCGGTCTACCACGTACTTCACCTCGCCCGCGTTGCCATGCGCTCCCTCGACGAGCTTGCCGCTAACCACATGACCCTGGCCACCCACTGCCCAGCCCGTGGCCTGGGAGTAGAAGGTCACGTTCTCGTATTCGTCTTGGCTCGCATACCAACCCAGTGCCGCAGCGTTTACGTTGTTGCACAACACGACGGGCGCCGCATAGCGTTCGCGCAGGTAGTCTGCGAGCACGAAGTCGTCGGTGCCATCCGTGAGCTTAACGTTACGGGTCTTAAGATCCAATCTCCCATTGTGCAGAGACCCAGGCAACGCAATGCCGATAGCATCCACCGTCCCGCCGCCCTTGCAAATGCACACCTGAGTGTCTATGACGTCGGTAATGTCATCGAGCGTAAGCCATCGCTTGATTACCTTGCGTTCCTGCTCCACGTTGCCATGGTCGACCAGGCGATAGTGGAGGTTCACTTCTTTGGTGGCGGCGTGCACCGCAACCACGACGATGCGCTTGTCGCTGTCGAATCCCTGCGTTGCCTGTTCGATCGCACGCTCCTCGGCCGTCTGCGCACGCTGACGCAACTCCTCGCGGAGCCACTCCACGCATCCGCCGGCATCGTAGGCAGCGAAGATCGCGGTGGGGATGGCGAGCACCGGCACATTTCCCAAGGCCGCGCGCACCCGATCGGCCTGATAGGAAATCTGCGGAGCAATGAGGACGGCGGCCTTGTTCTGACCGTTCTCATACACCTCGTTTACGCTCACCGCCGAGAAGGTATAGTCGAGTCCCATCGCCTCGGCCACCTGGTTGAGCCTGTCGGCAAAGAAGGATGTGGTCATCCCAGCCGTGCAACACAGCAGCACCTCAGTTGACTGTTGGTCGCGAAGCTGGACCAGCGTGTCGGTCATCTCGTGATACAGCTGGACAGCATGGTCGCGTTCCACGGCATGAAAGTGCAGGAAGAAGCGCACTTCTCCGCTTCTCTTCTCCTCGATGTTGAACTCCACGACCTCAGGGTCCGGATCCATGGCATAGAAGTTTATCTGCGCAATGGCCCAATCGGTTTGCAGTACGAAGTGGTCGTCATCGGAAAGATCTGCCTCAAAGCCCCGCTGAGGCTGATCGCGAATCCAACTGCGAAAGTCAAAGGCATCCTGCGCCATGTTCGGTCTCCCCTCGTGTTGCGGTCTTGCTCTATGGTATCCCACGCACCTGCTCTTATGCATGGACTCCCCCAATGGCAGGCGTGCTACGCATAATTGCCGCCACGCACACATGCTCTGCGTCCGCGGTCGGCCCAAACTCAAACCGACTGTCGCACGAGGTCAAACACCGCGGCGACGCGGTCGGGCACGTCCCTTTGCTTGCACAGGTAAAACGTCGCGTGGGCCTCTGGGTCCACGATGGGAATGGCCTTGCGCGACTCGTGTTTGCTGGTGTTCTCCGGGGCGTTGGTGGTAAAGGTCAAAAGATCGCTCGTACGCATCTGCTGCAGGAAGATGGTTCGGTCGTTTTGCACCACAAACTTCGCGAACGGAAGCATCCTGCTATGTATTTCGTGCCAAAAGCCAATTTGGCCATACACCAAAAACGAATGTCCGTCCAAATCCGCGAATGACAGCTCGTCCTTGTTCCACAGCTCGTGACCTTCCGGGACGTTTGCATAGAGGTCCTCGCTCATGAACTCGAATGCCTCCACGGTAGGAAGTGATGGAGGTTCTACAGCAATCGCCAAATCGCATGACCCATTGAGCAGGCGACCGCGAACCTCGTCTCGCTCCATCACGTCTGGTTCGAGAATGGTTGTTGGAAACTGCTCCAGTACCAGCGCGCTCAAACGCCAGGTGGGAGCTGGTGCCACGCTTGCCACGCGTAGCGTTCTCGCCCTCCTGTCCAACTGGGCAAAGTCGTCGATCAGGCGACGCTCCTCTGCAAGCATGAGCCTCGCATGCCCCAAGGCGAGCCTTCCCGCGGCATTCAGGCTCATGGAGTTTCGCGTCCTGTCAAAGAGCTCTCGACCCAGGTCCGCCTCGAGCCTACGCAGCGATCGTGACAGAGCTGATTGCGATAGATGCAACTGATCAGCCGCTGCCTGAAGCGTGCCCATGCGCTCAACAGTGTCCAACTGCCTTAATTGCTCTAGTTCCATGGTCTTGTCTCCCGCTATTTCGCGTTTTCGCGATGACTATAGATTGCATGGTACGCAACCTGAGTTGCTCACTAGTCATTGTACTTCCACGCGTTGCTCATTCATACTAAGAGTCAAGGAAAACAAGCAGAGAGGATCGCATCATGGCAAAGACTTGGATCATTACCGGCTGTTCCGCAGGTGGCATTGGCGAGGGCATCGCACGAGCCGTGCTTGAGGGTGGCGACAATGCCGTCGTAACCGCCCGTACAGCCGAAAAGGTGGAGGGCATCGTGGCCGACTATCCCAACACCGCGCTCGCGGTTGCGCTCGACGTAAGCGACCAAGCCTCGGTGGACGCCGCCTACGAGGCCGCAGTCAAACGGTTCGGCCAGGTGGACGTGCTCGTTAACAACGCTGGTTACTGCTATCGCAGCTCCGTGGAGGAGGCCGATCCCGCAGGCGTGCAGGCCATGTTCGACGCAAACTTCTTTGGCGCCATTGCCATGATCAAGAAGGTCCTTCCCGGCATGCGCGAGCGTCACGATGGCGCCATCGTAAACGTGAGCTCCATTGGTGCCGTGCGCACCGGCGCCGCGTCAGGCTACTATGCCGCCACCAAGGCCGCCTTGGAGCTCATGACCGAGGGTTTGGCCGCGGAGGTTACACCCTTGGGCATTAAGGCGATGATCGTGGAGCCAGGGGCGTTTCGCACGCACTTCTACGACACCTCGCTCAAGGGCTCCGACAATACATTGGACGACTACGCCGAAACGGCACACAAGCGTTCCGTCGCGCAAAACGTCAACACGCGCCAACAGCCGGGCGATCCCCTGAAGGCGGGCTACCCCATCATCAAGGCACTGCAGAGCGATGAGACGCCGCTTCGCCTCTACCTGGGATCCGACGCCATCGCAGCCGTTACCGGAGCGCTCAACGCCCGCCTCGCCGAGCTCAACAAGTGGGCCGAGGTTTCCAAGACCACCGATTTCGACGCATAGGGTACGGCATCAGGCAATGGGGATACTCCCCATTGCCTGATGTTATTGGCGTAGCGTACAATGGCGACAGTTCTTTTGAAGAGAGGAGCCCCCATGCCGAAAAGCGTGCTCATCAAAGACACCACGCGCGAGGAGCGAATGCAGATCGTCGCCAAGGGGCTTTCGTGGTGCGACGACTCCAGCTGCGAGGTATGCAGCGGATGCAGCATGGGGGCACCACGTATCGACGCCATGTATGCACCCTATATTGACGGCAAGCTGGAGCTTGCAGAAGTGAACATGCTCCATGCAGCCACAAAGTATACGCACGGATAGCCATGGGCGCTTTTAACGATGCCGTTTACGAGGTCGTACGCCAGATTCCCAAAGGACGCGTTGCCAGCTATGGGCAAGTGGCACGAATGGTGGGAAAGCCTCGTAACGCCCGCTTTGTGGGATATGCCCTGCACGTGAATCCAGAGCCCATAATTACGCCTTGTCATCGCGTGGTGTTCAAGAACGGATCGCTCGCACCCGGCTTTGCCTTTGGCGGCGAGGGTGAGCAGCGGCGCCTGCTGCTGGCAGAGGGAATCGAGTTTCTGGACAACGGACGCGTGGACATGGCGCGCTATCAATGGGAGGCGTAGCTGCGTGCGGCGTTAAGCCTCGCCGGTACCCGTTGGCCCCTTAACCCTATCGATATGCGCAATCTACAAGATGGTCGTTCACGATGCCGATGGCCTGCATGAAGGAGTAGGTAATCACTGGCCCCACGAATCGCATGCCCCGTTTCTTCATGTTTGCGCTCATGGCACGCGAGACATCTGATTCCGCTGGCATCTGGTCGGTCGTCCGCCACCCGCCGTCGATTACCTGGCCCGCAGTGAATCCCCACAGATATGCGTCAAAGCTCCCAAACTCCGACTGGATGTCCCTCACGACCTGTGCGTTCGTTCGCACGCTGTACACCTTGCCACGATTGCGCACGATGCCTGGATCCAGAAGGAGCCTCTCAAGCTCGTCGTCACCCATAGACGCGCACGCGTCTATGTCAAACCCATGGAACGCACGCCTATACGCCTCGCGCTTGTGCACGATGGTCTTCCATGAGAGGCCTACGCTGGCTCCCTCCAAACAGAGCATCTCAAACTGAAAGCGATCGTCGTGATTGGGCTTGCACCACTCGTTGTCGTGATACGCCTCAAGCAATGGGTCACCCTCATACCAGGCTCTGCATTTGCCAGGAACCGATTCTTGCGACTCCATGCGACTCTCCTCCCGCACAACGCAATATTGGGGTTTCGAAAAACCGAATAAGCGGCAAAGACCCATCGAAATGCATCCGGTTTTGCCGTTTGTTCGGATTCCGTTTTAGTCAAAACCGAATAAGTGGATTCTTTAGAGGATTTCGACTCGATTATTCCGTTTGTTCGGTTTTTTGCGCTTTACCACCATCTCCAAAAGCATGCCGAACCCGAATAAACGGAAAATGCTGTTCGCAAAAGTCGATTTGTGCCGTTTATTCGGGTTCCACTCAATCCAAAACCGAACAAACGGCAATCCGCGCAAAAAAAGTGCCTAAAATGCCGTTTGTTCGGGTCTTAGCCCATACGCTTTTCCTATTCCGAGAAGCTCCAAAAGCCCGTGCCAGTCACGGGGTCAAATTGCTTCTTTATAACGCCTCCAACTACGGGGCGCAGCTCGATCTCGGCCGTGTACAGCACGGTGATTGACTTCATGTGCCCTGCCGCCAGACGATGCTCTCCGTCCTCCTTATAGGAAAAGACCGCATGGGTATGGTGGCAAAGCCCTCCCTCATCGTCGGAGATGACGTTACCGGTTAGCGATACGAGCTCCAGCATACCGCCTATCGTCTGGGTCTCGAATTTGCCGGCATCGGGAATGAACGTCTGGATCTGCGCCTCCTGGCATCCGCCGATGCCGCTGTAAATCGCAGAGGCAATTCCCTCCCTTTTGCACATGTCCATCAAAGAGGAAATGATTTCGTCACCCTTGTCGAGCCGGATGTAGTAGGTGTCGGCAAACCTTCTGTAATCCATGCTGGTACCTCCCATATGACCTCAGTAGAAATCCTAATACGAAACGCATGGCAGTTGATCACGGTTGGCGTGTTCGCCGATTCGCTGGCCATGTATGCATTATAGGCACAGTTACCCGTTACTCAGCAGAAAGCTCACGCAGATGGCCGAGGTGTATCCCAATGTGGCCGATGCCAAGGACCATGGCGGCCGCTACGGCTAGCGGCGACTGATGCCAAATGCCCAGTAATAAGAAGGCGACCACGGGAAGTGACGCCAAGGGCACGGGTATGGGACCAAGGGGCAAATACATTGCAATAAGACTCTGCACGCCTTTGAAATAGCGAATCCAGGCGACCTCATAAAGAACCATGCAGACAAATGCGATCAAAAGCCACAGCACCCACGGAAACGAGAAGCCCTGCGGGCAGACAAACACGACGGCCGTACACGAGCAGGCAACCTCGCCAATGCGCTCAAGCATAAGGAGTGCCTTGTTCTCACGCTTCGAGATTTCCTCGTAGCCACGTGGCTGGTTCTTCGCCCATTTGATGTTTGGTATAAACAGCATCGCCAAGAACACGACACCCACTACGGAAAAGCCGAGCTGCATGATGCCTTCCAACCCCTCCGTACACATCCCTGCAAATTCTGCACAACATTCTACCTTACGCAGGAAGCGTCGCTCGCGTACGTGTCCTATGCGTCACGTATACTCGTAGCAAACGAACGACAAGGAGCTAAACATGTGCGATGAAACCGAGGATCTGCGAGAAGAGCTGCTCGACTACTACGGCACCGCCGCGTTTGCCGGCAACATGACCGCGATGGCCCAGCTGGGTGAGATAGAGGTAGCAGACGAAGACGAGCTGTGGATAATCGCCGACGACATGTGGATAGATTCAAACACGCACCGCAACGACTCGGACAACGACGTGATTGGGTGGTAAGCGCTCACTGTATCCCGATTTGCATATGCGGGCATAATGGGCAGAGAAGCACCGATGCTCTTGCGAACATCGCGCTAACGTCCACCGCCGTCAACGCGCCGAACGTCACCCTCCGTAATGGCGGTACCGGGCAAGTGCTTTTGGTCTCCCTTTAGCTCAAGTGTACCGTTCGCAACCAGCTCGACGGCGCGCTTATGCATGCGCGTGAAACTGGTTCTCCACTATCAGAACGCCGTTGACTTCCTCGCCCTCCACGAGTTTGTGCTGGTGTGCCGCAACAATAAGGTCGAACTCGGGACATGCCTGGGCTAGGTCACGCACGCCGGTGTGGGGCTCGTCGTACTCGTTGTCCAGCCCCATATGCATCACACCAATGAACACGTCCACGTTGCCTTTGATTTGGTCGACGATCCTTCGCGTTTCCTCAACCGGATCGCCCACTGTGCAGCCTCTAAGATTGGCCTCATCCCAGTGTGTGATATAGGGCGTCACCATGCCTATGAGCCCCACGCGCACGTCACCCTTCTCGACGATGGCGTATCCGTCGGCGATGGGGTTGCCGCGCTCGTCCTTTACGTTACCGGTGAGCACCGTGCCCGAAAACGAATCAATCGTCTTGCGTACCACGTCCATACCGAAGTTGTACTCGTGATTGCCTGTTGCGCCGAATTCATAGCCAAGCGCGTTCATGCAAACAATCATGGGATGAACCTCATCCATAAGGAAGAGGTCGGCCATGTTGTCCTGGATGGTGTCGCCGACATCCACCAACAGGGTGCCCTGGTCCCGCAGATCCTTGACTGCCGTGGCAAGCTTAGCCACGCTTCCCGACGAATCCTCCACGTCGAGCGCATAGTCCCAGGGAACGAACATGCCGTGCATGTCGCTCGTGGCAAGCACTCGCAGCCGTTTGGCTTCAGCCGTCCCACCTTGGGCGGCCTGGCGCTCACTCCCTTGGGCACATCCAAAGAGAAGGGCAGCGGCACCCGTTGTCGACGTGAGTTTGAGCGCTTGTCGTCTAGTAATCATGGGCGGGACCCCTTGTCTCGGCTTTATGCAGTCTCGCCATCCCCTATTATCGCTATCCCATATTACTCGACAGAATGCCCTCTGAATCGGACTATCACATTTACGAATTACGTAGTCATTATCAAGCTTATGTTGACTATCGAAAAAACTCGACATTTTATTATGTGTCACTCTTATCCAACAATTCAAACATGGAATAGCAATAACCTCGATGCATGCATACCGAAGGGCACATAGCAGAGGCAAGGGTAAGGCTCGGCGCACGGATTAGGGACCTGCGCAACGCGCAGCATTTGTCCCAGCACGACTTTGCTCAAATGATTGGTATCAATCGCAGTTATCTAAGCGAAATCGAGCACGGGAAACGCAACGTCGCCTTCGATAACCTTGTGAAGATTGCCGAAGGCTTTGGCATTACGGCGTCGGAACTCATCGTAGACATTGAATACGACGGCGGCGAGTAGTCTCAGAGCACACTGCAAGTCATCCATATTGATCGCGCGCAGCAACAATGCGCAGGAACGATTATTTCCAAGAACCTGCTAGCCCGACTCCAGGCTATGGCTTTACCTATCTGCCGTCCTTGAGGAATATCGTCATCCTCACCTGAGCCTCGGGATGCCGCGTCCAATCGGTTGATTGGACGCGCACGTCAAACAGATCCCCATGCCCGAAGAACAGGAGCTTCGCCAGCTCGGCGTTTCTGGCCCTGGGGACGAATCCGATCTTGGTCTTACCACAGTACACGGCAATGGCGTTGGGGTCGTAGGGGTTGTCTGGCTCGCTTCGCAGCTTGAGCTTCTTGCCCGGGCACAGCTTGTGCATTACCTGCAGCCCATACCAGTGACCAAAGCCAGCAACGTGGCAGGACAGGTACTCACGTGACATCTCGTACATAACATCCTCCTTGCAATCGTGCGGGACCTCCCCGCGTTCGATGCCATCATACGAGGCGCGCGGGACAAGAATTGCCCGTGCCGACGACACCCGCCCCCCGCAGGCGACTTCCTCAAAACGCAAGTAGCGATCTGCGTGCGAGAAGTATGCTCCGAACGCACGCGAGCGCACGTCAGTTCAGTTACGTTTGATGTCCAGATTCGTATGGTTATAATAAAGGCAAACGGTGATGCCCATCGTGTGGGGCTGGGCCGCGCCGTTCTAGCTTTTCAGGCCGAGAGTCCGTGTGATGGTATTCCAGCCTTATCTTTTTTGAGGCACGGCCCAGCGGAACGGGACTTACACACCAATGTTCTATATAATTTGATGTGACTATTTACTTACATATATTGGTATTGATGTATCTAGCGAAGAGCATCCGCCTACTTCCATGGCAATGCCACCACGGGCTTTCGAACTGCAGCTTTCAATCAGACTTGAGACACGGCGCGCGTGAGCAGATTCGGACCGTACATCAAGTGCAGCGGCGGCCACACCGTGAGGCCAGACCAGATCTGACACATAGCCGCCGACCTTACCGCCCGTCGTGCAACGCCCCTCCACAATCCGTACACAATCAAGCAATTCTTGTCCCGTCCATTGGATAACCTGCGCACAGGACACGCGCAAGGAGGAGCGGACGATGGATAACAGATACACCTGCAACGTAGTCATAGACCTCGAGTTCACACCCGTGCCAAGGAGCAAGTGGATCGGCGACCTTAGGAACGAGATCATTGAGGTGGGCGCCGTCAAGCTTTCTTCGGACGGCACGGTATGCGGCACGTTTAGCCACATGGTAAAGCCACAGCTGGCCCATTGCGTATCGGGCAAGGTGCGCCGCATCACCGGCATCAACGACGCAGACCTCACCTGTGCGCGCCCCCTCGCCGAGGTGCTGGAGGCCCTGGCCACGTGGATCGGCCCTGGCAGGGTTCGCATGGTCACCTGGAGCGAGAGCGACCTCAAGCAGATAAGGGCGGAATGCGCCGCCAAGGGCATCGCACACCGCCTTCCGAGCAGATGGTTGGACATCCAGCGGCTCTATCCACGCCTTCTGGGCATCAACAAAAGGCGGAAGGTCGCCCTTGGCGAAGCAGCCGACTGGTGCGGCATACAGAACGACAAGGCTTCCGCGCACCGCGCGCTCTATGACGCGCAGATGACGGCAGACGTCTTCCACACAATGGCGTCCGGAGAGTTCCTGGCGCACCGCGCAAGGATTGACGAGGAGCTACGCGACGAAAAGAAGCCGTGCTCCATGAACATCGGCGCGCAATGCGACGGGCTGTCCGTACTTCTCGCAGAGCTCATAAGCCAAGAGGTCACAAGGGCTGCCTAGGTCGCTGATGCGGGACAGCTACCGCCCAAAGATCTCGCCGTGCGTTCCCGTACGCTGGAGTACCGCGACTCCATCACGCACGGCCCATACCAAAAGCCAGTCGCCAACATTGCACACGTGGGACTCGTTGGAGCCAGCCCACTTGCCCGAGAGTCTGTGCATGTTATGCCGACGAAGAAGCTCTTCGTGCGCGGCAAGGTCGTTCTGGGCAATGAGCTCAAAGACCCCGCGTAACGGCTTTGCGTCCCTTCGCTTTGCCATCGCCTTGTAGTCACGCTTGAAACGCGGGGTGAACTCGAGGTCGAGGCGTGCCATGCCCTACGCCTCCAGCGCTTCAACAAGCTCATCGACGCTTTCAAAGCGTCTGCCTCCACCGTTGGCGAAGATCTCCTCGGCCTCGCGGATGGCCTCAAGGCTCGCCTCGTTGGGTTCTTCGTAGTTGAACGAGAGGGGTATGCTGCCCGTTCGCGCCATCTGCGTCCAGAAGGCACGGGTTGCGGTGGCAAGGTCAAGCCCGTAATTGCGAGCGACCTCAGCCGCGCGATCGCGCGTCGCCTCGTCCACACGCACGGCGTACGACACCGTCATGATTCGTCCTCCCAATCTGTGATGTTTGCACATGTATTACATTTTAACACATGTGCAAACACATAGGAAGGCACTCCTGGATAATCAAACTCGTTGAGTGGCCTAACGTTCCCGTATATCCTCACCAAGCTCTGCGGGACTCCATCCGTTGTTGTCCGTCCAAATCGTCGCCAAAGAGCTCGGGCACGGCATCCTCGAACCTCACGACGCCTCTGTAGTCAACCAAGAGCTCAAGGCGACGAATGACCTTTTCTATCTCCTCTGCCAGAGCAATCTGGCTGTCTCAAGGGCATTCGTCCAAGGCTTCCAGAACCTCCCGCGGAACCCGCATCGTATAGACACCCTGCTTGCGATCGTGATAGAGCAGCATTGCTTGAAAACTTGAGGTGGGAATGTCGTCAAATCGCAACAGGTCCTTCTCGGCATAGTCCACTCGCCCACCGTGTATGCAGGCCTTTCTAAGACCCCTGAGGGTTTTGAGACCGTACATGCGTGCGCTCTCCACGAAAAGCGGACCATCGTCCTTGACCGTGTACACGATTTCGTCAATGAGCTGCGCCTTGTTGAGCTTGGACAAGCCTCTCCTCACGCCATAGGCCTTGGCAAACTCCACTAACTCCTTTTTGGTAAGGGTTGCAAACGCCTCGCTCGAGCTCCTCCTTTCTGGCCTCGGGTATTGCGCGAGCGTAGTCCTTGGCCGAGCGGACAAGCTTACCCGTGGCGCAGTATTCGGCAGCCTCTTCGGTAAGCGCAAGCCGCATGCTCGACCCCACTACCAGGTAATAGCTGGTAATCGCCGTACAGTAAGTTATGAGGCGTGATCGAAGAGCTTGTAGAAGCGCCTGCGTTGCTTTTGCTCGAGTATCATACGCGCCCCTTCCACGCCATGCCCAACGACCAACCATGGGGTATAGTATGCCCGCCTCTATGCCTCAACAAGGGCCACGAAGTCTTCCAGGCTCATCGGACGCGCGAGGCCATATCCTTGGGCCGCAGGTATTCCTGCCTCTGCCACCGCCGCGCGCTCTTCGTCGTTTTCCACGTTCTCGGCCGCAAGCGTCAACTGCAGCTCCTGCGCAGCATCGACAATCCGGCGAACTTGTTCGGCAGTGCCGTCGCGCCATACGGAGGCGGCGAGTTTAACGACTTTAACGCCCATATCTGCCACCTCACGGAGCTCTTTCACATCGGCATCGAAGTTGTCGACGATTACGAGAAAGCCGGCATCGATAAGCGAGGGGATCAAGTGACCTACCACCCTCTCGTCCTGTTGGATAGCCTCTGCGCTAAGTTCGATACCAACCAGTTCGTGCGCAACCTCGTGCCAATCCGCCGTAGCGGCAAGACGCTGAGCAAAGCCCTTGTCTTCAACATGCTGGAACGAGATGTTTAGCCCCGTCGACACCTTGGCCGCATCGCTCTTTGTCGTTCCCAGAAAGTCACACATGGCCTCCGCCATACACCAGTCGAGGCCGCAGATGGTATGCGTGCGTTCAAGCGAGGGCACGAACGCACTGGCGGGCACCACCGTTCCGTCCTCGGGAAGCGTCCAACGCACCAGCGTCTCGGTCGCTATTACCTTGTTCGTCGCAAGCTCAAAGACTGGCTGTACGAACGGAACGAATTCGTTCTCTTCAACCGCACGAGCGACGTCCTCAATAATAAGTTGGTCATCCATCGCCTGAATATCGTTTGCGTCCATAGGTGGCTCCCTCTCTCCTAATCACGTTCTTTTTATACTACTCGATTAGCAGGCGATTCGTGCGGATGCCGCCAAAGGATTCAGCATTCGGTCGGCTTGCATCCCAGCCTAGCAGTACCTTACGTTTTATAACTCCTCCAACAGTATTCTGTTGCACTTTAGACCAAAGAAGACGAATTGCTTCGATTCTGTTGAGACGCCATCGAGGCTTACCAGAACAAACGGAAAAATCGCTTCGCTTTTTCGCTAAAATGCCGTTTGTTCGGTATTGAGTCAAACCAAAACCGAACAAACGGCAGAACGTGCAAATTAATCGACGGTAAATTTCACTTGTTCAGCCTAAGAGTACTTTTGAGCAGTTGCCCCCTAACCCCAAAACCGAACAAACGAAAAAATACGGAACAAAAGTTTTTCAAATCGTCTCTTATTCGGGTTTTGTACAAACGAAAACCGAACAAGCGGTAAAAATCACCTAATCTAGTGACAAAGTTTCCACTTGTTCGGGTTTTCACTACAAGGACAAGCGCATCCAAGCCATGCGCTCGGCATGCACACATAAGCAATCTGCAGCAAGCATAGCGCAAGTCAACCACTTCCTACACGTCGCCGTTCGCACCCCAACGCCCACGCCACTCTCCGCAGGCGGCGACTCACGAAGTGAGCAAGCGAAGCGAGCGCGAAGACGCATGCGGGGATGGCGTGGGCGTTGGGGTGCGAACGGCGACTCCATTCCCAAAAAAGTCGCAGGGCCCTTCCGCAGCAAAATGCAGCAGCGCCCACTGTGCTACAGTTGAGCCATGAAATCGAACAGAACGCAACCAGCACAGATTCGCTACCTCCAAAGCACGCTTTCCATCGCAGGCTTGGGAACCATTGCGTTTAGCGCATGGTCGCTAGTAAAGACGGCCATGTTCTTTCTGCTCCACAACGAGGAGACGCAACGCGCACTGCTGCAACTCGAGGCCGACTTTCCCATGCCTCCCTTCTTTGCCACACTCATCGCAATAACGCTTATTGACCTAGGCATACGCACGTACGTGGGCTTGTCTGCTCGCTCAGAGGGCAATGGCAAACGGCGTGGCTCGTTCTACCTCGTCGTTGCCGGATTCGTGGCAGCAACCAACGCCTTGTCCATCTTCCTTGTTGTGTCCAACAATGCCGTCACTGCGTCTGTAATTGACTCAATCGTAACCGTTGCCATCGAGGCGACTTCGTTAGGCACGCTCATACTTATGATTCGCTCGGCCATACAACTGCGACGGCTCAACGAGGCTACGGAATAGGCGGTCGCCATGGAGATGAGCTTTCACTACTACGCAACCTACTCCGCGGCCTACCTGGCCGGCTACTCCCATGAGGAAAGTCAGCAGATCTGCTACAGCGCCCAGCTGGTGGACCATTGTTCGCGCACGTTCCTCGAACGCGTAGGCGCACCGCTCGCCGCGGCAACGACCCAGCTTGCGGGCGAGATGGCACAGGCACGCACCGATCTTGCCGGCCTTGCCGACATCACGCGCATATGGGCCTCGTTCCACTTCCTGCCTCACGATCTGAAGGCGCCCGTGCCCAGAGGGGGAAGGCGCTATCGCAACAAGTACCGGCTCATTTGCGGACCAAACGGCAAGCTGCTTGTGGATACGATTGATTTGGCCAAAGGCAAGGGAACCCAAGCCACAGGCATTGCCATGCACGTGCTGGCAGACACCTGGGCACATCGCAACTTCGCCGGCACGCCTTCTCTGGTTATCAACAACACGAACCGATACTTCGTGGAGCTGCTGCCCACCAAAGAGGGCACGTATGAGGAGCGACCAGTGCGCTTCCGCCACAGCGCCGGCGCGCCCGACGACATCGAGAACGGCATATACACGAACAGCGTGTACCAGGCAAGTGAGAACAGCATCATGAACCTCGGCCATGGGCGCGCCGGTCACCTACCCGACTATAGCTTCATCCGATATCGCTACGCACCCGCCTGGGGCGACTACGAGGAGACGCTCAAGGACAATCCCACAGAGTATTACCAGGCCTTTTGCCAGATGGTCTATGCCCTAAAATACCTGCGTGACCCCAAGGGACCCTTCAAGCTCAACACCTACGCTACGGATGCGGTGGCCAACCATCAGCCAACCATTATGCGAATCCTAAAGACGCGCCAGCTAGACGTCGGCGCCTGCAAGGACTGGAAGGCGTTCGCGGAGTCGCTTTCGGGTCAGCCCACAGTCAACTTCGAGCTGGACGCTCACATCGACGAGTACCAAAACGCTTCGTCAGAAGACAAGGACAAGACCTTCCTTGGTAGGTTCATCCTTGCCGCACTCGCGCAAAAGGGCATGGTCACCAACCGAATCTACGCCTCTGGTAACCCGATTGCGGGCAAATCGATCGAATACGACGGTTCGGGGCGCGCAGGGATACGCGACTTCATGCTGCTCGTCGACTACCTCAAGCGAGGTGACTGACCTTGGGTAGAGTCGGACGTTTCATAAGCATCCTCATTGGCATAGCCATGATCGCCTGCGGCGTTGCGTTGCTGCTCGAACCTCAGGGAAGCCTCGTGGTGGTAGCGCTTGTGTTGGGCATTGGCCTTATGGCCTACGGGGTAAAGAAGCTCGTATACTACCTCACGATGGCACGCCACATGGTCGAGAGCCTCTCCATACTTCTCGTGGGCGTCTTGGCCCTGGACGTTGGCTTCTTCGCCATCACGCTTCTTGACGCACCACGCGTCTCCATCGTGCTCTACCTCGTTGGCTACAACGCGCTCTCCGGCGTATTCGGCATCGTGCGAGGACTGGAATCAAAGCGGCTGGAATCGCGATGGAAGCCACGGCTATTCCATGGCGTAATCAACCTCGCTTTGGCAATACTGAGCCTTGCGTTCATGGGATCCGAGCAGGTCATCCTCGCAATCTTCTGTATTGGGTTGTTCTACTCGGCGGCCATGCGCATAGGTTCGGCGCTCAAGCCCACCGAAATCATCTACATTCCGTAGCGTTTATCGTGCCCACCCAATTCGCATATATACTTATACTGAAACAACATGAACGGAGGTGTTGGGCACGCCGAAAGAAGTCGTGTTCGACCGCAAAGAAATCGAGCGACGTTGTGAGGAGTACTTCTCGGTTTACGACCTTACGCAAGAACGCACGCGAAAAATGTGCGAGGCGAAAACCGAGCATTCTCGTATTGTCGCAAGCAACTGCGAGAACATTGCACGTGGTCTCAACTTTGACCGTTACGATACCGACTTGGCCTGGATTATCGGCGAGCTGCACGACTTCGGACGCTTTGGCCAAATCGTGGTTACCAAAACCTTCCGAGACACCGATAAATGGAACCACGCACACCTCGGCGCCAGCCTGCTCTTTAAACATGAGCTCGTTGATGACCTTATCTCCAACTGGGACGAAGTGGACGAAGAGGATCGCGTCGTAATGGAGAAGGCCGTATACCATCACAGTGACTTCCGCCTGCCCGAGGATCTAACGCCACGCGAGCGCACGTTCTGCACGCTCATCCAAGAGGCTGACCAAACCGACATCTTCCGCACCATCGTGAAGTCCGGCTGGGAGACGATCTATGGCCATACCAAGGAAGAGATCCTCGACTCGGACTTCTCGGATGCGATCGTGCAGGCATTCTTCTGCCATGAACTGGCCGACTACTCAAAGCGCACGACCTACGCCGGCTACCATCTGGCACACATTGCGCTCTGCTTTGGCCTAAAGTCAAAGGCGGCGCGACACAGAGTCGCGGAGCAGGGCTACCTAGAGCAAATGATGGACATCGAGTTTACGCATCCCGCAGTGGAAGAGAAGTTCCAGCAAATTACGGCAGAGGTGCGAAATTACTTGTACGAATAGCAAGACGTTATACGAAGGGAACGTGTCATGCGGGTTGCAATTATTGGCGGAAACGGTCAGGTGGGAAGCTATTTGATACCCCTGCTCGTGCAGGAAGGACACGACGTAACCTGCGTTTGCCGCGGTACCAGCAAATACGTTCACGAGTCGGCAGAGCTTTCAGAGATTCGTGAGGTACACCTGAATCGAGACGAGGCAGACTTCGAGCAAAAGATCGCGGAACTTGGCTGCGATGCGCTGGTAGACATTATCTGCTTCACGAAGAGGCAGGCAGAGAGGATGGCTGGCGCCCTTTCGGGTAACGTGGCGCACTATGTAGCGGTTGGCAGCATTTGGATCCATGGCCCGGCGAGGTACGTCCCCATTGCCGAGGACGAATACCGAAATCCTCCTGACGAGTACGGCAAAAACAAGCTCGAACTGACCGACTACCTTATGAAGCAGTGGCGGGAAATCCGCTTCCCCGCAACTGTCGTGCATCCAGGGCACATAATCGCACCAGGACACTCTGCCATCGTCGGCCCGCAGGGCAACCGGGACATGGCCGTGTTCCTCGCCCTCAGCAAGGGTCTCAAGGTTCTCCTGCCAAACTTTGGCCTCGAGACGCTCCATCACGTGCATGCCAAGGACGTCGCCGGCATCATAGACGCAGCCATTCGCGTTGGGGAGTCTACCTTTGGCGAGGAATATCATGCCGTGTCGCCACGTGCCATCACCCTGCGCGGATACTGCGAGGAGGTGGCGGCCCTTTACGGCAAGCCAGCTAGACTGCACTTTGCGCCCTATGACGAATTTGCCCTCAAGGTCGGCCCGGTGAACGCGGTTACCACGTTGGAGCATATCGATCGCAGTCCGTCGTGCTCGCCCGCAAAGGCCGAGCGCGAACTCGGCTACACCACCACAACCACCATGGATGCCGTAGCCGAGCACCTTGAGGCTCTGGGACTGCTCCCCTAGCAACGCAAAATGGGTCAAAAGGGGCGAGATTCCTTTTGTGACATGTGACAAGGGGACAGGTCACTTGTCAGCTTTTTGATGGGAGTTCGCAATGGTCGATTCCTTCTATACCATACCAGGGGCGCCCTTCTTGGCGCATCTTTCCGACTTGCACAACCGGGACTATCGACCCGTGGAGAAGAGCTTGTTGCGCCACAGACCCGAGCTCATTTGCGTTACGGGCGACATCATAGTCGGAGCGATGCCAGAAGGCGACGTGTCCCCACTCGCGACCCAACCTAACGCGCTCGCGCTCCTGAAGGCCTGCGCCAGCATTGCCCCTACGTACGTAAGCCTCGGCAATCATGAATGGATGCTCGACCAGAAAGACTTGGACGACATGCGCGCCACGGGCGCGGTCGTTCTAGACAACACCTGGATCGAGCATGATGGCCTCGTGATTGGCGGATTGACGTCAGGGCACGTCATGAGACACAGGCGTGCGCTGAGCAACCTTTCGGAGGAGGAGCGGGGTGCGCACAGATACCTCCGAGGAAGAGGAGTGGCGGGCATCGTAAAGACGGCGGCAGAGCTCCTCATGGAGAGCCTGCCAGACGATGACTGGCTCATGTCGTTCGCATCGACGCCCGGTTATCACATCCTCCTATCTCACCATCCCGAGTATCGCCGTCTCATTCCCAAGGAGGTTGAGCTCATCTTGTCGGGACACGCCCACGGAGGGCAATGGCGCTTCTTCGGCCGTGGGGTATACGCACCGGGCCAAGGCGTATGGCCTAAGCTCACCAAGGGCATCTACGACGGGCGGCAAGTGGTCTCGGCAGGACTGTGCAACACCGCTCCCGCTCCTCGCTTCTTCAACCCCACACAGGTCGTATACGTAAGGTCTTAGCACGCAATACGTGACAGAGGACGTTTCTCTTGACCCTAAATAGGGGACTGTCCCCTATTTAGGGTCAGGACCTTCCCCTGCATCCTCGTCACATCAGGTCCCCGAGCGTTTGGAACAACGTCTCGGGCTCGACAGGCTTGCTCAGATGCGCGTTAAGACCTGCCTGCATGCTCTGTCGAACGTCTTCGTCAAAGGCGTTCGCCGTAAGCGCAATAATGGGTATCGTCTGCGCGTCTTCGCGATCCATCGTCATCGTCTATTACCAACAGGCGCAGGCTTTGAAGGTCGAGTTCCTCGGACCCCGCCTCGTTCGGCCGCGCGGACTCGGTAAGCGTGATCGTTATTACGAACGTTGACCCCTTCCCCTTTTCGCTCTTCACCTCAATCGTGCCGCCCATAAGCTCCACGATGCTCTTGGTAATGGGCATGCCAAGACCCGTGCTTCCATATGCGTTTACGGAAGACGAGTCCTCCTGGCTAAAGGGGTCAAAGATCATAGGCAAGTAGTCCTCGCTCATGCCTATGCCAGTATCGGTAATGGTAAAGCGGAGGGTAGACTTACCCTCATAACGCATCGTCGTTTTGATGGCAAGCGTTACCGATCCGCCCTCGGGCGTGAACTTGACGGCGTTTCCCAATACGTTTATGAGCGCCTGCCTCAGCTTTTGGTCGTCGCCAATGCAGTAGTCACAGAGGTCGCTTGGAATGCGGCATTCGTATTTCAGCCCTTTGTCGTTGCATTGCCCACCAATGATGGCGTTCACTTGGTCGAGCACGTGCATGAGCGAGAACTCCTCGTGCTTGACTACCATGCGTCCGCTCTCGATGCGGCTCATGTCCAGAATGTCGTTTATGATGCCAAGCAGATGATGCGCCGAGGTGTCGATCATCTGGAGATTGTGGCGAATCGAGTCACTGATCGTGGGGGTCTGAGAGCAATGTTGTCGAGTCCTATGATCGCATTCATGGGAGTGCGGATCTCGTGACTCATGTTGGAAAGAAAGGCGGTCTTCGCGTTGTTCGCATCCTCCGCCGTAGCAAGCGCGTCTTTGAGGGCCTCCCTGCTTTCGTGTATCTCCTCCCTCTGCTCACGCTCTCTTTTGAGCGACTCCTCGAGTTCCAGGTTGTACTCGTCCTTCTCGTCCTCCACGACGTAGCTGTGCAACAGGCACGTCCCCAACATATAGTGAATGACGGTATCGGCGTAGAGCACCTCGGTGAGCCTATGGGACTCCAAGACGCCCCAAAGCATGTCAGTAATGTAGTAGCCCAATACGCCTTGCAGAAAATTACGGTAGTTTCGTCTCGTAACACTCTGGTTGCGCTCGTCGTTGCCCCAGAGCACATCCCTATTGATGATAACCAGGACAATCGCTGCAAGTATGCCAATGATGGAATAGGTCATAGCAGGCCTGCCTTGTTCCGACCGCGTTCTTTGTGATGCTCAACATCAGTGTAGCGCAACGTTTGCATTGGCGTTTTGTGATAGCTTGTGACGGGAGAGAACGACGATGCCGCTCGCACCCCCGCGCCCACGCCGTCTCGCTTGCGGCGACTCACGAAGTGAGCGAGCGAAGCGAGTGCGGAGCCGTAGGCGGGACGGCGTGGGCGCGGGGGTGTGAGCGGTCACGGTGACGCGCATGCAGTCTATAGCTCATCGCCTAAATGTTGCCATCAGGCTTTATGTAAGAATGCGTCATATGGCACCTCCCATTCGTGTGGACGCGCCCTCGTGTCTATAATTGTTTCGCAAAACACCACTGCAATAGAAAGGACCAGCCCTCATGATGAACATGCTGGAGGAAGCCATTGTCTATGCGACTATCATGCACCAAGGCAAGGTTCGAAAGTTTGGGGGCCGGCCGTTCATCCTGCATCCCATGGAGGTAGCCCAGATCCTCTCTACCATGACCGACGACATGGAGGTCATCGCGGCAGGCATTCTACATGACGTCGTGGAGGACACGGACGGCACGCTTGACGAAATTGAGAAACGCTTTGGCGAACGCGTAGCACATCTGGTCGACTCTGAGTCGGAAGACGAGTACCCCGGCGAGGATCGCAGCGCAACTTGGCAGCGACGCAAGGAGAGCTCGCTTCTTACCCTCAGGAAAAGCCGCGACGTGGGCGTAAAGATGCTGTGGCTCGCGGACAAGCTCTCGAACCTACGCTCGCTCTCCCAAATATACTCGGAACAGGGTGATGCCATGTGGTCCGAGCTGCACGGCAAACCCGAGCGACAGCTTTGGTACTACAAGAGCGTGGCCGAGGCGCTGGAGCTCTCGCTCAACAGGACGGGAGCGTTCAAGGAACTCGTCAAACACATCAACTTCCTCTGGCCCGGCACCTTCGACTCGGCAAAGGGCGGATACAGAAAGTACCGGGAAGTCTCGATCGAGGGCTGCGAGCAAATCGGGCACGGCGCTAAGGGCGATGTGTATCGCTACGACGACGAGCTGGTAATCAAGGTGTTCAACCAGAACAACCTCTACCAGGACGTTGAGCGCGAGATTGCGCTCTCCCGTAGGGCATTCGTCCTGGGCGTACCCACGGCAATCTCGTTCGGCATCGTGGCCGTGGGCGACCGCTATGGTGCCATGTACGAGCTGGTTGACGCCGATACGCTCTCGTCCTACATTGCCGCGGAACCCAATCGCGTGGAGGAATACGCAAAGCTCATGGCCGGGGTCGCCCATGAGATACACTCCGTGGAGGCTGATGAGGACGACGTCTTCCCCGAGGCGTACGAGCGAATTCAGGAGTACATCCGCGGCGGCGTTGCCTACGAAGACGAGCGCCTGGCAAAAATGTGCATGAAGCTCGTTGGCGCCCTGCCAGACTGCAACACGCTCGTGCATGGCGACTTCCATACCAACAACGTGTTCATAATGAACGACGAACCCCTTCTCATCGATATGGATCGTGTCTCACGCGGCCACCCCATCGTAGAGCTTTCCGACCTGTACTATTTCTACGTAATTCTCGGCGAGGACGACCCATCTGTCATCGAGAACTTCATGGGCTTCTCGTACGAAACGTCCAAGCAATTCTTCGAGTGCTTCCTGCGAGAATATCTGGGAACGGACGACGAGGATAGGCTTTCCGAGGTAAAGGACAAGGCCATGGTGTTGTGCTGCACGCGCCTGATTCGTAAGGTGCGTAGGAGCGGCGCCTCGTCGGAAGAGGCCAGGGCCATAATCGATCGCTGCCTCGCAAGGATCGACGAGCTTACAAGGAAGCTGGACACACTCGAGTTCTAAGCGTTGCAAAACCCGCACTTTGTTTGCATTTTGTTTATATTCGGAAGTATCCTCGCACAATATATTATTGGACTATACTGGCAGCCGCCAGCAAACGAAAGGAAAGAGAGTATGAAGATCACCTCGTTCAATCCACTCATCGTAACCAAGAACGCCGCTCCGGTTATCGAGCTCTTCGAGGCGCTTGGTTTCGAACGTCGCCACACCCTGTCAGCGACGGCGGAGGGCGGCGCAAAGCCAAGCGTAGATACCACCAACGTCCGCATGAAGAACGAGGGCGGTTTTTACGTTGACATCTCTGAGGTAGACGCTGTGCCGCAGGACCTGACGCTCATCCGCATGAACGTGCGCGACTTCGACGAGGCCTATGACTTCCTTCTCGCGCACGGCTTCACGCACCAAAGCGGCAGAGTCGTAGAGACCGAGACCAACAAGTCGGCCATGCTCACCTCTCCCTCTGGCTATGCATTCGACCTCTGCCAGCACATCCGCAAGTAAGCACGATTTGAAAGGAAGTTTACCGTGCGAATCACCACCTTCAACCCGCAGATCATCACCAAGGACGCGGAGTCCGTTGCCGCGCTCTTCGAGGAGTTGGGATTCGAGCGACGTCACGACCAGAAGGGCATCGGCGAATTTGACGTTCGTGACATCCGAATGAAGGATGCAAACGGGTTCTATCTGGACATCTCTCAACCCGAGGGATACGACCGCCCCGACGCAACGGGCATCCGCATGAACGTGCGCGACTTCGATGAAGCCTATGAGCTCCTGACCTCGCGCGGATTCAAGAACGTGTACGGCGACGACTCGGTTCTGACAAAGTCCTCGAAGTCCGCTTTTTTGATCGCCCCCTCTGGGTTTGGCATCAACCTCATCGAGCACTTGAGGTAGTGGCTTCCAGCGACGAGCAATAATCGTAAGAGTGAAAGCGGAGGACAGCGTGTTAGCAGCGCCGCCCTCCGCTTTCTTTCTTAAGGCGCTCTACGAGTGCCCATCAATCCTTATAGCCGAGACCTTATTTGCGGACGTGATAGGACAGGCTGATGGCAAAGCCAGAAGGCGAGATCAGAAGGGCCGACTTGGAGGTGCCCGTATCGGTAATCTTGTCGCCCTGAGGATTCACGAAGCCCTTGGAGGTGAGGAAGTTGTAGGCCTCGTCGAAGTCGCGCACGCTTACGCGAATTGCCGTGAGGTCCTGGGGCATGTTGTCGGCCGTCTTGGTATGACGACGCTCGAACCCAAGCTCCTCGAAGAGCTCAACGATCGAAGGGAGGCATTGTGGTGCTCGACGTCGGGATTACTGATGTGATTGGAAGCCACGACCGAATAATGTGGTTTTCTCTCTTAGAGCCACCCAAGCCCTCGCGCCTGCGCCCGCCCCGAATGCGGCTCCGCACTCGCTTCGCTCGCTCACTTCGTGAGTCGCCGCATGCGGGACGAACGCAGGCGCGAGGGCGCGAGCAACCTCTTTAGCCAACGTTTCGGTGCTTATCTGCGGCTATGTACCACACCTGTATTCTTGGGTATAATTACTGGTGAGTAATACTAGTCGTCAAACTTTGAAGTTCTTTCTCTTGGCGTTGCCATAGGTAACGGGAGAAGAATGGGAAAGAGGTTGTCCCAACCGGCGGGTCGGACTCAAAATGGATGATGAGCGCGGAGCACCTTTACGACCCAATAACAAAGAGTAGCCCCTTAAGGGAATCAGCCGAAAATACAACCTCATCCTTACTCCCACAATGAGGACCACGGAGGATATTGCAACGTACCATGACGCAATAACTGCTGTTGCAACCAAGCTTTCCAACAACAAGAGCAGGGAGTTTTTGCGCGCCTATGCCAAAACAGCAATAAAGTACGCGCTGCTAATGGAAACAGGCAAGGTAGTTGCCACGCTGGTGGATAGCGGTACTCCCAAAGAGCAAATCGACTACGACAAGGTAAGGGAGTATTGGGAAAACAACATGATCAGCAGACAGCGCTATGGAAGCCATCGCGTTCGTCAGGCATCTCAACAAAAACCTTCACCGATCCATCGGGCTTCACCTCGGAGTGGGTGATCTCCATATCGTCGTTCAACGTCATGAACGGGTACATCATGCGCGTCCCCCCTCGCTCTTCCTGCAAGAATTATTATACCCATGCCTTGCCCGAGCTTTACTATGCCCAACCGTTTTGCAGGGTGTCCGCAATCCCTGAGCGGCTATGCAACAAAATGCACTCTAGAACGCCATGAGACTAGAGCTCGACTTGGAAGAAGTTGCGTATGCCTAAGAAGCCCATTGCCTGGTAGAGTGGCACGCCCGCGTCCGAGGCTTTTATCTGCGCCACGCCACACCCGCGAGCTTTCGCCTCGTCGAGCACCCGGCAAAGCAAGTCGCGGGCGATTCCTTGGCGGCGGTACGCGGGCTCGGTGTACACGCTCGATATGAGGGCGATCCTTCCCGTTGGGCAGCCGAAGTACGGAGGCTTCTCGACTACGGACATGCCACTCGTGGCCACGATCCGATTGTCGTCGAGCGCCAGCCACAACACGAAGGTATCGTCCGCAAGATGGCGTGCGTAGTAGTCCCCAAGCGCCGGACGTAGGTCGATGGTCTCGCTCGCACCCTCCTCGAGCAGCTGCTCTATGCGCATATCGATGGCGGTAGGCACGTCGTCGTCCGACAGCCGACGTGAATCGAGGCCAAGCCGACGATCGAGGCGGCACATCATGAGCCATTCGGTCTCGTCTGCCCCATCCCCCACTATGCGGAACCCCACGCGCTCGTACAGGCGTAGCGCCGGATTCTCCTTTTGGACCGACAGCGATGCGCATCCATATCCAGCATCGCGCAACTCATCGAGCAGAGCATCCATCATGGCAGTGCCCAGCCCCATGCCGCGATACGACTTATAGAGAGATATCGAGAGCGACGGCGTCTGGTCGTCTATGTGCCCATACTCTTCGGTCGTACGCACCCAGCAAGCCCCGACGACCTCACCGTCTGCCGTCGCCACCACGGCACGGTCGTCAGGGCGCGTGCCAAACCCAACGTAAGCGGCACGGCACTTGGGGTCCTCGTCTATCACAGCACGCGGGACTGTTCCGGTATAGCCTTCAGGTACATAAATCGCCTCATAGAGAAAATCCTCAAGCAACGGCCACTCCGCAGGCTCCATGCGCCGCACGTCGAATTCCATGGCTCATCCCCCTCCAGCCGAAACGGTTAAACCTTCGTCTTAAGAGACGCGTTGGCAGATCGCTCCTTGAGCTCCACCCGCCCGATATCCCCCACCGCGTTCCTTCTTTCTGAGAATCATACGGCCATACAGTCTCAAGGCCGAGTCTCGATTTATTGTCGATTATACGTCCGTCCCGTTTAGTCGATAACGGCCAGTAGTCTATGCACCCTTGCCCATTAAGAGCTTGTCGGCACACGAAAACGGCGCCTCCCCGAAGAGGAGACGCCGTTGCCATGAAATCGGCCTAATGGCTTGGAGCCTTAACGGAGCCTATTAGATGCAGTAGTACTTGGTTAGGAAGTAGGTCCTGTCCCAATCGAGGAACCAGACTTCATCAGCAGGTAGGAGAACTCGGGCGTGAAGAAGTAGGTGTAGGACTTGCCACCGCCCATGGTCTGGTTCTCTGACATCCTAATCAGCGGCGCAATGAACACAATTTGGTCGAACAGACGGTCGCCGGTGTAGCCAGGCTCCTTTTCCCTTGCGTCCTTCTCGTAGCTCTCTACCAGCGGCCTCTCCTCATCCGTCATCTTTGCAGCCGAGCTCCTCCATCACGTCGTTCGTGCAGTCAATGGCCTGCTCCGGAGACCGAGTGAAAACGGGAGCGCCACTCTGGGCGATGACCCTCTGGAAGTACTCATGGGAGCCCTTGACGAGCGGCAGCAGGGTCACGCTCCCGCCGCCGGTGGACTGGCCGAAGATCGTCACGTTGCTGGGATCGCCGCCGAAGGACGCGATGTTCTCGTGCACCCACTTTAGTGCCATCGCTTGGTCAAATCACAGCGTTAGACTGAAATGTCCCAAGGTGGGACCGCAGCCGCTCACAGCTGCTTCGAGAAGTAAATGCGTTCCGTTCCGTCTTCGAGCGGGTAGCGAAACACCACCTCGTACCCATGGCGCGGATAGAATTCCGGCGCTTGGTAGGAAAAGGTGTCCACGCTTGCCGTGGTGCAGCCATCACGCCGAGCAACGTCCTCCACGTACTCCAGGAGCGCGCTTCCGTACCCTCGCTTTCGCTCAGACCCATCCACGCCCAGCATGTCGATGTGCAGGTGGGGACCCATCGCCCAGGCACTTATACCCGCCACCGTCTGGCCGTCACGCTCAACGTGATAGTCGTAGACCCTGATCTTGACGCCCTTAGCACGCGCGTGGGAATCAATGAACCCTCCAAGGGCGTCCTTCTCGGCTGGCCCGCTCGGCAGAATCTCCGGTTTGCACATGTCGTTCTACACTCCTCCTAAACGAATTATCCTTTGCGACGATAAGGACGAGGACCTCTGCATACAGTGGATGCAGAGGTCCCCCTACAACAGGCCTGTGATGGTCGCGACCTTATCACATAGCCGCCAGATCAACTTAGCGGCGTGCGCTGCGCACGTCCATTGCATCTATATCAAAGCCATGGCGACGTGCGAACTCCACGGTCGCATCCACCTCGTTGGTATCCCCTGCCTCGGCAACGCGCTCGCGAAGCTTTTGGCCTAGCTGCACGTCGTCACGAATGGCACGCATGAACTTCTTGTACTCCCTCTTGGACATAGCACTTCCCTTCAATCGCTTGCACACGTATTGCTCGTTCATTGTAGCGGATAGGCCTGCGGAGTTTGTTGCCACTTTAGCTCATGGCTATTGCCCATACCTCGACGCTTGCGGTGCGGCCCGCATGCGGCTCCGCGCTCGCTTCGCTCGCTCACTTCGTGAGTCGCCACGTGAGGGCGGCATCGCAAACACGGGGCACAATCCGGACTCCTCCGACGAGCTGATTGCGCTCTGTAAGAAGGAGACGTCTGCCGAACGGAGTGAAGTCCTTAACGCCCTCACGTCCGAGCATCTTATGGAGTCATTCGCAAGAGCCATGTCCCTCTGTAAAAGCGTGGCATGGAAGAAACGCTACCTGGAGTACGGACTTCCCAAGAGCGTGATTCAGGCACGGTTTGACGCCATGGTCGAGTCGGTAAAAGCAGACCTCGTTGGCCTGGACTTGTCCGACGCCGAGCGAACGCACGACGTGCGCAAGCGCGCAAAGCGCGTACGGTATGTGGCGGAGCGAGCCAAGAACGTTCTTGGGAAGGATGCAGTAAAGGTTGCGAAAAACATGAACGTCCACCAAGACGATCTACTCAAGGAGAAGGGGCTCGAGGAGGAAGCCAGAAAGGCTATGGAGGCCGCCATGGAAAAGGTAGCACAGCCCACGGGTTCGAACCAGCAGATCCCGAAGAGCTTGACCTCGATGACCTCGAAGGCATTAGCGGTGGTAGCGGTGGCCAAAAAATCGTGGTGATCAAGGAACCGAAATTGTGTCGCCCCCTATTTCTGTGGTTATTCAAAATCAAAAAAGAACAGTAGGTCCGCTTCTTCTTCGTGAAGGACCCAGCAGGGCTCAACGTCCAGTTCATGTAGGAAAACCAAGGGTGCACGCGTGCCTTCGACCTTTCCCGTTACCACGGTTCGTTTGGCGACTACGAGAATTCGGCAACGAAGAGGCTCACCTCCACCACGCCGTCGAGCACTTCGCACTCCTCCAGGTAGAGGTTCTTGTAGTGACGCTGCCCCTTCGTGAACTCCTCGGTTACATTTCTCCATCCCATGGCATTCCACTCCTCAGGCTCAAATGATTAGCACGCAACTCAGCCTTAGCAACAATAACCCATCGTGCCGCACTGCCCCACAAGAATCCATGCTGACGGTTGGCGAGACAGAGAAGAGTATCGGACCCGTTCTGGATATATGCTATTATATTTAATAGTCAGACAAAGGAGAAACCATGCCAGCAGCAGTGAGCACCATCACCCAGACCGGTCAGGTGAGCATTCCCAAAGTCATCCGCGACATTTTGGGCGTCGGACCGCGTGACCAGGTCGAGTTCCTCAGCGACGGTGAGCGTGTGCAGATCGTCGCCGTGCCCAAGGACCCCCTTACGCTCGGCACCAAGGAAGAGTTCTGGGAGAGCGTCGCACGAGCGGACGAGGATGTTGCGGCACATCGCACGCAAAGCCTCGCAGACGTCACCCAGGATCTGAGGGTCAAGTATGGGCTGTGAGGTGCAGACCTCCGAAGAGTTCACCGCTCGCCTGGACGAAGCGGTTGCCTACCGAGTGGACAATTACGGGCTCAGAAGCGCACGTAGGCTCATCGACTCCGTGGATGCGATACGGGAGCTGCTTGCGGAATCCCCTCTTATGGGCGCGCTCGTAGACGGTGACGCGCAAACCAGCGACACGCATCCCTTGCGTTGGGTGCGCATCGACTCGTACATTGCCATCTATCGCGCAGATCCCAACACGCAGGCCGTTGTGCTTCTGACGCTTTTCTACGCCACCTCAAACTGGCGTAGACGCGTGCTAACGAAACGGTGATGAATCGCTTCCAAGCAGAGAGCGCCCCTCACACACATCTGCTTGATCAGGTTCAAAGGGTGTGCGAACGGCGTTCGCAAACGAATTCACGGGCACCGAAGGGATTGCAATGGACCCGTTCTTTGTCTACCTAACCGCAATCAACGTAGCTACGCTCTTGGTGTTCGCCGTAGTTTTTCTGAGCCGCATGCGGAAGCCAGGGCCAGACGGTACGGCCGCGATCTCACCTGTTCTCGCCGTGTTTCCCATAGCGGGAGGCGCAGTTGGAATGCTTCTTGCCCTGTTTATATCAACTGGCCTCAGCCGAGGCCGTCGTATGAGCAAGAACAACGTCGCATGGTGGTTCATCGCCATCATCTGCCTCGTCGTGTGGGTTCTCGTCCTCTTCACGCGGGCCGGCTTCGTTTCCATGGACACGAGCGTTGGTGGCATCGTCTCGGGATGGGACCTTGGCAAGCTGACAGCCCTATCACGCATTGGCGAACGTCAATGCGCAGTGATGTGCGCATGCTTAATGCAATGCCGAAGCGACGGACGGATGAAATCGATATCTCTTCGGAACGGCTCTGGACCGACTGCGAGTCCCTGGTCGAGGACTGGAGGCCAAAACTGCTTCCCAAAAAGTACTTCGACGAGTTTGACGGTTGTGCCACCGAATAGAACATGGCCTTGTGTCACGCGAATCGCCCCCGAACTGTTGGCGATTCTTCGGGGCGTAGTTCCAGCTCACGCGTACTATGTGCAAAAGGCATAATTCGACTAAAGAGGCCAGCAATGAGGTACGAAGACCTTTCACCCGAACAACTGGAGAAGGCAAGGGCCTGCAAGACACCCGAAGAGCTGCTGGCTCTGGCCAAGGAGGAGGGTTACGACCTGACCGAAGAACAGCTGCAGGGCATATCCGGTGGTTGGAGCTGCTCATGCGACGGCTACACAGACCCGTGCCAGACCAAAGGATGCGTAACCATCTATTGGTGCTAAACCCATCGGACAGCGAGCACGGTTCCCAGCAGGTTGCCGTATGTCGAAGGCCTAGCGAAGGGCATGGGGGCGCCAATCATGAAAGCGATGCCGCGGCAGACGAAGAAGCCGTACTGTCGTAGGGCACCGATGCCTGGCCCTAAAAAGAGAGCGCAGCGCGAAGCAAGTGGCTTCGCGCTGCATAAGGGTACCGTTTCCTTTGAATTTGAATGCTATGCTCTAGCTCCCAACATGCTGGTTAGGCCGCCAGAAATCGCCTCAATCTCGTCGTCGGAGAGCTCAGCTCAGTAGAGCTCGTTCATTACCTGGTTGAGCACGCCCACGTCATAGAAGTTCGAGTAGTCGTATATCTCGGCCTTCAAATGTCTGCCCGTGGTTTTGTCATCGAACTCGCGCTGCACCTTTTTCGAACCAGCACGCTCAATAAGGTCTACGTCCAACGGCGCACCTGCGTCCATATCCTCGCCTGCGTCGTTTATGAGTCTGACAAGCCACGATGAATTCTGATATGTGGGGCCATCGCCCGTCATCTGCAACTGCACGCTGCAGCTCCCGCCACCGGAGCGCTCGCCCAGAATGGGTATGCCTGCGTCCTTTAAAACGCAGGCGAGCATATTGGCGCACGAAAAAGAGTACTTACTGGTAAGCAGGGCAAAGTTGAGGTCGGAATAGTCCACCTGCGCGTCCTTGTCGTCAAACTTACCGTCCAGGTTGCGGTCCACGTCGTAGCGCTCGGTAATCGTCTGACGCGTTAGCGGGTTTTGGAACCTCTCGTATTGACGATTGGCGATGATGCTCGATATGAACAGAACCACATCATCCGATCCACCGTCGTCGTTGCTCACGTCGATAACGACGTTCTTCACCTCGGGGTCTACCTTCGCGCGCTC
>CADCPM010000095.1 GCA_902803315.1 uncultured Coriobacteriaceae bacterium | reverse complement strand
GCGCTCACCTTCGACTTCGCCATCATGGAGGAGTTCGTGCCCCTGGCCAACGGCCTTACGGTGGTGCTGGCCACGGGCGAGCAGATTATGGACCCCGTTGCCATGGGCTCGCTCATGCGGCAGAACAACGTGGACGTAATGAGCTGCACGCCAAGCTACCTGTCCAACATGCTGGCCGTGCCCGACTTTGCGGCGGCCGTGGCCAACCTTAAGTCGGTGGACATGGGTGCCGAGGCGTTCCCGCCCGACCTGTATGCTCGCTTGACCGCCGTGAATCCAAACATCTACATCATGAACGGCTACGGCCCGACGGAGGCGACCATCAGCTGCACCATGCAGGTGGTAACCGATGCCACCAACGTGACCATTGGCATCCCCAACGTAAACGTGCACGTGGCTACCGTGGACCGCGCCGGCAGGCTGCAGCCGCTGGGCGCCACAGGCGAGCTGGCGATATTGGGCGACGGCGTGGGTCGCGGCTACGTGGGCCGAGAGGACCTTAACGCCCGCAGCTTCGTCCGCTTGCTGGGCATGCCGGCCTACCGCTCCGGCGACCTCGCGCGCCTGCGCGCCGACGGGCAGATAGAGTACCGTGGCCGCATGGACGACCAGGTCAAGCTGCGCGGACTCCGAGTGGAGTTAGGCGAGATCGAGAGCGTTATGAACGCCTACCCCGGCGTGCGCACCAGCGTGTGCGTGGTTGCCCACGGCGAGACGGACTACTTGGCCGCGTACTTTACCGCGGAGCAGGAGGTCGATCTTGCTGACTTCCGCGCGCACCTTGCGAAGTACCTTACCTCCTACATGGTGCCGCAGGCCTACCTGCAACTGGACGAGCTGCCGCTTACGGCGAACGGCAAGGTGGACAAGAAGGCGCTGCCCGAGGTGCAGGTTACGGCCGAGGAAATCGTGCCACCCGAAAACGAGATCCAGGAGCGCATCCTTGCCATTGCCGCTGAGGTCATTGGCATCGACGAGCTCGGCATTACCACCGACCTGTTTGGTGTGGGCCTCTCCTCCATCGGTTGCATCCGCCTGTGCGCCCTTCTGGGTGACGAGTTTGGCAAGTCCGTTAAGGTGGCCGACGTGTTTGACCATGGGACGGTGCGCGAGCTCGAGCAGCTTATAAGCGACGCTGCCGAAGAGACGACCCACGAGCTGCGCGAGGCGTATCCGCTCTCGCAAACGCAGGCCGGCATCTTTGTGGAATGCCTGCGCTTCCCCGACACCACGGCATACAACATCCCCTATCTGTACAAGCTGGATGACGCCGTGGACGTCGAGCGGCTGCGTGAGGCGTTGCAAAAAACGCTGGTGGCGCATCCGTACCTGTTCATGACCGTGCGTCGCGACGACGAAGGCGAGATTCTTGCCGTCCGCAACGAGCCGCAGGTGCCCGAGCTGCCCGTTCGCGCAGAGCTTCCCTCGGTGCAAGACCTCGTGCGTCCGTTTGACCTTACTGGCGGCGAGCAGCTCTTCCGTGTTGAGCTTTTTGACACGGCCGACGGCAAGTACCTGTTTGTGGACACGCATCACATCGTAAGCGACGGCGAGTCGCTGGACATTCTGTTCGACGACCTGGAGAGCGCTTACTCCGGCGGCGAGGTGCAAGCCGAGACGTACACCGGCTTTGAGTATGCCTTGGACGAGGAGGCTGCGCGTGCGTCGGAGCGCCTGGATGCCGCCAAGTCGTTCTACGACGGTATCTTCCGCGGCTGCGGTGGCGACACCCTGCCTTCCAAGGATGGAAACAAGGGCAATGAGCACATTGCGCTCGCGCATGCCGAGGCTGCCGAAGCGGCAAATGAGGTACGCGCCTTCTGCGATGCAAACGGCCTTTCGGCCAACGCGTTCTTTACGACGGCGTTTGGCCTTGCCCTGCAGTCCTACACGTCCGCCGAGGATGGTGCGGTGTTTGCCACCATCTACAACGGACGCAATGACTCCAGGCTGGAGAGCAGCGTGACCATGCTGGTAAAGACGCTGCCCATGCTGTTTGTGGACAATCCGAACCAGCCGGTTGCCGAGGCCATTGGCGCGTGCCAGCAATACTTGCTCAGCGCCATGGCAAACGACATCTACAGCTTTGCAGAGATCAGCAATGCATACGGCATCAAGGGCGACATCCTCTTTGCGTACCAAGGCGATTCCGCCGACGGCAGGATGCTCATTGGCGGTCACAACGCAACCGAGATTGACCTTAAGCTTTCGCAGGCCAAGGCGGGCATGGACATCGACATGTTTATGGAGGGTAACAAGGTTGCCATCGACTGTTCGTACGACCCCGCGCAATATAGCGCACACACGGTAGATGGCCTGCTGGGCATGGCGCTTGTTATATGCCATGAGCTTACGGTGCGCGCAACCTTGGGGCAGGTGCAGCTCGTCACCGAGCAGGACGAAGAGCGAATCCGCTCGCTGCACAACACGGATTGGCCTGTGGCCGAGCGTCCCGCGTACCGCCTGGTGCAGGACCAAGCCGATGCCAATCCCGATGCTGTGGCGCTGGTGGCCTGCGACCGCACGCTCACCTATAGCGAGCTCAACGCGCAGGCCAACGCGATTGCGCACGTGCTTGTGGACGCCGGGGTCGGTCCCGAGTCCATGGTGGCCGTGCTCGCCGAGCGCAACTCCTGGGCCTATGTGATGCGCCAGGCCGCGCTCAAGGCCGGTGGCGCCTTTTTGCCCATCGACCCGGAGTATCCCGAGGAGCGCGTGCGCTACATCCTGGAGGACTCGGGATGCCGACTGGTGCTCACCACCGCCGAAGTGCTCAAGCAGCGCTCAGAGCTGTTCGATCAGCTGGCCGACCTCAAGCTCACGGTCGTCGAGGCCAAGCAGGCCGCAGAGGACGGTGCAACGAACAACCTCAACGTGGACGTCAAGCCCCAAAACCTCGCCTATACCATCTACACCTCCGGCTCTACCGGGCGCCCCAAGGGCGTGATGCTCACCAACAAGAACCTCGTCAACTTTGTGGACGACGACGAGAAGAACCACGAGATCTTGGGCTACACTCAGCGCGGGCACGCGAGCCTGGCCATCGCCGCGCTCACCTTTGACTTCGCCATAATGGAGGAGTTCGTGCCCCTGGCCAACGGCCTCACGGTGGTTTTGGCAACGGGCGAGCAGATTCTCGACCCCGTGGCCATGGCGCGCCTTATGACTAGCAACAACGTGGACGTGATGAGCTGCACGCCGAGCTACATGTCCAACATGCTGGACTCGCCCGACTTTGCCAAGGCCGTAGCCGGCCTCGCGTCCGTGGACTTTGGCGCCGAGGCGTTTCCGCCGGCGCTCTTTACCAAGCTGCGTGAGGTCAATCCGGATCTCTACATCATGAACGGCTACGGCCCCACCGAGGCAACCATTAGCTGCACCATGCAGGTGGTGGACGGCTCGGGTGACATTACCATTGGCATCCCCAACGTAAACGTGCACGTGGCCACCGTGGACCGTGCGGGCAGGCTGCAGCCGCTGGGCGCTATGGGCGAGCTCACCATTTTGGGCGACGGCGTGGGTCGCGGCTACGTGGGACGCGATGACCTCAACGCCCGCAGCTTCATCGACCTGCTGGGCATGCCGGCGTACCGCTCCGGCGACCTCGCACGCCTGCGCACCGATGGCCAGATCGAGTACCGCGGCCGCATGGACGACCAGGTAAAGCTGCGCGGTCTCCGCGTGGAGCTGGGCGAGATTGAGGGCGTTATGAACTCCTATCCCAGCGTAAAGATGAGCACGGTGGTGGTCGCGCACGGCCAAACCGATTACTTGGCGGCCTACTTTACCGCAGACGAGCAGGTGGACGTCGATGCGCTCAAGGCGCACCTGAGCTCCTACCTCACCTCCTACATGGTGCCGCAGGCGTACCTGCAGCTGGACGAGATACCCCTTACGGCCAATGGCAAGGTGGACAAAAAAGCGCTGCCCCAAATCAGCGAGACCCGTGTGGATAGGGAAATCAAGCAGCCTTCCTCCGAGCTACAAAAGCAGCTCTTGGGCATGTACCAAAAGGCCCTTGGCTTCGACGAGATCAGCGTGGACGACAGCTTCTTCGAGATTGGTGGCACCTCTCTTACGGCGGCCAAGGTCATGATGGCGGCCATGGTGGCAAACATCCCCATCGTGTACCAAGACATCTTTGACGCACCGACGATCGAGGGACTGGAGCGTCTGGTACTCGCCAAGCAGGACGATGAGAAGTCGGCGGAAGCCACGGCTGCCGAGTCTCAGGCGCAGCTCGACGACGATGATGGTCTCCCCGCACAGCCAACGGCACTCAAGTACAACACGGTGGAATACGTGAGCGAGGTCGAACCAGGTATGCTCGGCAACGTCCTTCTAACCGGAGCAACCGGATTCTTGGGCGCACATATGCTCAAGGAGCTGCTCGATTCCACAGACGCCGTGGTGTACTGCCTTGTGCGTGACGCGGACGTGTCTGCCGAAGAGCGCGTAACCACAAACATGTTCTACTACTTTGAGGAGGACCTCAAGCCGCAGCTGGGAAGCAGGGTAATTGTCCTTCGCGGAGATATTACGGACAAGGAGAGCCTGCGGCAGGCAGCAACGGCCGACTTTAAGACGGTCATCAACTGTGCCGCGAGCGTTAAGCACTTTGCGAGCCTCGACTTCCTCAAGCGTGTGAACACCGAGGGCGTGCGCAACCTCGCGCACATGTGCGTGGAAAAGGCCGCGCGTCTTATCCACGTTTCAACCGTCTCGGTTGCGGGCGACGTACTGGGCAATGTGGTCCATCCGCCCATCCTTACGGAGAACATGCTGGAGCTTGGGCAGGAGACAGAGTCCAATGGCTACGTCCATTCCAAGTACCTCGCCGAAAGCCTCATCCTTAAGATGGTGGACGAGGATGGCCTCGACGCCAAGATCATGCGCGTGGGCAACCTCATGAGCCGCCAGCTCGATGGCGAGTTCCAGGTTAACTTTGCCACCAACAACTTCATGAGCACGCTGAGGTCCTACGTCGCGCTGGAGAGCTTCCCCGTGGACGAGATGGACGTGGAGGACGAGTTCTCGCCCATCGACGAGGTGGCGCGTGCCATCGTGCTCTTGTCGGGTACGGACAGCAAGTTTACCGTCTTCCATCCGTACAACTCGCATACGGTGGAGATGGGCAACATAGTTCTGGCCATGCGGCAATGTGGCATAAACATCAACGTTGTGGAGCCAGACGAGTTCGTTCGCAGGCTGCGCGTGGCGCTTGCGGACGACAAGATCAACGCCTATGTGTCGCCACTCGTCAACTACAATCTGGACGACGACGAGATGCGCTACGAGCTGGAGTCCGACAACCGCTTTACGGTAAAGGCTCTGTACCGTTTGGGCTTCCAGTGGTCCATTACGGAGCTTGGCTACCTGCGCAAGGCCATCGACATGATGCAGCTGCTCGGCTTCTTTGACATGGAGGAGTAGGGAAGGGATAGGCTTAACCTGCCCCAGAGGGGTGTCGGATTCGCGAACGAGCGCGGGCCCGGCACCCCGCTTGCGTTCGGGTCTACTTTTCGGTCCGCGCCCATGACGGCTCGCATGCGGCGACTCACGAAGTGAGCGAGCGAAGCGAGCGCGGAGCTGCTTGCGAGCCGGCATGGGCGCGGGGCGCGAACGGCAGACCGATTGTCCCGTCCTGCATGCGGCGACTCACGAAGTGAGCGCGGAGCTGCTTGCGGCCTGCATCGTGGGCGCGGGGCGAGGGGGAGGTCTCCCATGAACGAAGGCCTTTCCACCGTTCACCCTTAAGCGCAAATCGATGACTTTCTCGCATATACTTGAAACAGTCGAGCGAGAGGATGGCGAAGATGGGCGTGGTGCCACCAAGACAGGTTGCGGTCCTAAGCATCTCGAATTACGAGGACATATGTGCGACGTATGGCGCGGAGGAAGGCGAGGCTGCTATTGAGCGCCTGCGTGCCTTTGCCGTCACGTGTGGGGTTGACCCAGGGCACATGCGTCGTTTTGGAGACGATACGCTGCTTCTGCGCCTTGACGCCCTGCCGCGCGAGGAATTTCTGGCCGCCATTGGCCACATGACTGAGGGCGCACGTGAGCTTGCCACCGTGAGGACGTCCGATGCGCCGCTGCGCGTAAGGGTGGGGGCCATGAGCGAGCGTGCGCTGCGGTCGTTCGTGAACGACGCCGCTTCCGACCTTCTGGCCTATATGAACCACGTGGATTGTCCCGCTGCTTTTTTGGCAGGTGACGAGCTGGACGTCTGGCAGAGCCTGGAGGCCACGGGCATCGAGTTTCTGTCGCACGAGCAGCTCAAGTACCTCGACCCGTTTACAGGCCTGCTCAAAGCCGATCGATTCTTTGAGCTGCTTCAGGACGTGCTCAACAACATCGAAGCATCCAAAAACCCAGTCTCGTTGCTATACATGGATATCGACGACTTTAAGTCATACAACCGCGCGTTCGACCACGAGGCGGGAGATGAGCTGTTGCTCTTTGTGGCAAAGGAGATCGCATGGGCGTTTCCCAGCGACCTTGCCGCTCACCTGTCGGTCGATCGCTTTGCGGTGCTCACCAGCTCGCCCGATGTTGCGCGTACGTTTGCCGCCATCCATGAGCGCGTGCGAGGACATCGTGCCGCCTTTGCGCCCGAGATAAAGTGCGGCGCCTTTGAGCTGGTGCCTGAGGTGACTTCGGCGTATGTGGCAGTCGATTGTGCCAAGTTGGCATGCGAGAGCGTAAAGGGTCGCTTCGACATTGCCTATCACAACTTTGACGAGGATCTGAAAGAGCGCTTGTTCACCCGTCGGTATGTGGCACACAATGCCGAGCAGGCTGTTTCGGGTGGCTGGATCAAGACCTTTGCCCAGCCCGTGGTTGATGCGGCCACGGGAGCCCAATGTGGGTTCGAAGCGCTTGCGCGGTGGGACGATCCCGATCGCGGGCTGCTCTCGCCAGCCCTGTTTATCCCTACGCTCGAGGACGCGCACCTCATCCATAAGCTCGATACGTGCGTCGTGGATGACGTGTGTAGGTATCTGAGCCATTGTCTGCGCCATGGTTTGCCCCACGTGCCGGCTAGCGTAAACCTTTCGCGGCTTGACTTCGAGCTGTGCGACATCGTTTCGGTGGTGGAGGAGTCATGTGAGCGATGGGGGATTCCCCATAGTCTGCTGGCGGTGGAGGTAACCGAGAGCGCGCTCGACCAGCACTCCAACCTACGCCTCGATATGGGCCGCTTCCGCGATGCTGGCTTCGAGGTGTGGATGGACGACTTCGGATGTGGCTACAGCTCGCTCAACCTGCTCAAGGACTACGAGTTTGACGTGCTCAAAGTCGATATGGAATTCCTTCGCGACCTGGAGGAAAACGATCGCTCGAAGACGATCGTCGCGTCGGTAATATCGATGGCAAAGAGCATTGGCATACGTACGCTGGTGGAAGGCGTGGAAACCAAGACGCAGCGTGACTTCCTTCGCGAGGTTGGCTGCGACATGATGCAGGGCTATCTGTTTGGCAGGCCCGAGCCATTGGCGCTCGTGGAGGCATGACGTATTCGTAGGGGAATTTGCCATGGCGAACGGTTTTTCTGATTTAGTTTCGTGACTCGAGGGCAGCGTGACCGTGAGTGACCTGAAAAAAGCATAGAGATACATGAGGCGGAGGGTGGTATGGTGGGCGTTTGCTGTCCAAAACCCGAACAAACGGAAAAAACAGGGTGGAAATTCCGCAAAATGGCGTTTGTTCGGTTTTGGTCCACACGAAACCCGAACAAACGGAAAAATCGGAGCAGAAATTCCCAAAAATGCCGTTTGTTCGGTTTTCGGGACTCCCAGGGGATCGGCGACGGAGCCCAAAACCCGAACAAACGAAAAAATGAGCCAAAAAAATCCCCAAAACGACGTTTGTTCGGATTGCGGCGAGGCGAAACCCGAACAAACGTCGTTTTGGGGGAAATAATGGCGGAAATTTACGTTTGTTCGGGTCTTGGTCTCCATTTTTGAATGCGCAGGTGCTCCGGCTGTGTGCCAGGCATGGCTGCATAGATTGTTGTATTTATAATAGAGCACGAAAGTACTTGTAACGTCGTCTTCAATTCCCATCGAGCCATAGGATGCTGCGGTGTGAATGGTAGTGGCCAGAGGTCTGCGGGAATAGACTTTATAGCAGGTCATATATAGCGTGCGGTTGCGTGTGGTATCGTGGTAGGGCGCTCTTGAATCACAAAGACTCTGGTGCTACGGCGAGGAGGGTGCCATGAACGACGACCTCAAGTATCTGCGACTTCTCTCTCAGCAATTCCCTACGCGTCAGGCGGCATATACCGAGATTATCAACCTAGAAGCCATCCTCAACCTGCCATGCGCCACGGAACACTACATGAGCGACATTCACGGTGAGCTTGAGGCGTTTACGCATATCCTCAACAATTGCTCGGGCGTGATTCGCGAATGGGTGAGCTTCTTGTTTGGCGATTCGAAATTTGGCATGATGCTCGACGAACGCGCGCGTGCCGAGCTCTGCACCCTCATCTACTATCCCGACGAGAAGCTCGCGCTGCTTCATCGTGCTGGGAAGGTGAGCACCGAGTGGTACGACAAGACTCTCAAGAACCTTATGAATCTGGCGCGTGTGCTTGCGGACAGCTACACGCGCAGTCGCGTTCGCAAGCAGCTGCCTGAGGACTATGGCTACATTATTGACGAGCTGCTGCACGTGAGCCTGGGCAAGGAGTCTGCGCATCATGAGTACCACGAGCGCATAATAGACTCAATCATTGCCACGGGTGCGGCAGAGGACTTCATTGGCTCGATCACGCGGCTCATCAAGCGACTCGCGGTTACAAAGCTGCACGTGGTGGGCGACGTGTACGATCGAGGCACCCGCGCCGACAGAATCATGGACGAGCTCATTGCGCGTGGCGACGTGGACATACAGTGGGGCAACCACGATGCGGCGTGGATGGGTGCCGCGGCGGGAAGTGAGGTTTGCATTGCCCAGGTGGTGCGCACGTCCATCCATTACAACAGCCTCGATGTGCTGGAGAGCTCGTATGGCATTTCTCTGCGTGAGCTGGCACTGTTCGCCGACGCGACGTATAAGCACGAACCCGGCGTGCATCGCATCGAGAAGGCCATCAACGTAATCATGTTCAAGCTCATGGAACAGGCCATCCGACGCCATCCTCACTGGGAGATGCAGGACCGTTGCCTGCTTGGCAACATAGACTTGGCCGCGGGCACCGTGCGCATTGGCGATAAGGACTACGAGCTGTCCACGCGCGACTTCCCCACGCTCGATTCCGAGCATCCAGACGCGCTCTCGGAAGAGGAGCGACGTGTGATGGACGGTCTGGTAGCTGCCTTTGCCGACTCCGATCGCCTGCGCACCCATGTGCAGTTCCTCTACGACCACGGATCGGTGTATTTGGTGCAAAACGGTGGGCTGTTGTTCCATGGTTGCGTGCCGCTAAACCCAGACGGGACCTTCTCGGAGGTGACGATCGGCGGCAAGCTTCTTTCTGGCCGTGCGTATTTGGACGAGGTGGACCGCATGGCTCGCTATGCCTGGGCCACCAACGACATACTCGCCTTGGACTGGATGTGGTACCTGTGGTGCGGCTATCACTCGCCGCTTTCGGGCCGCACGATGAAGACGTTCGAGCGTGCGTACGTTCTGGACAAGAGCACGTGGGTCGAGCCTTCGGACCCCTACTTCGAACTTGCGCGCAACGAGGAGGTGGCCGTGCGCGTGCTGGAGGAATTCGGGCTTACCGGTCCGTATACCTGCATCGTGAACGGTCATACGCCTGTCCACGAGATCGATGGCGATACGCCTCTGCGTGCCAACGGCAGGCTTATGGTTATTGACGGAGGGTTCTGCAGGGCTTATCACGCCAAGACCGGGATCGCGGGCTACACGCTTATTTCCGACACCTTTGGAATCAGGCTCAAGGCGCATCGTCCGTTTACCAGCGTCGCGGATGCGCTCGCAAGCAACTACGACATCGCAAGTGCACACGAGACCATTATTGTGGACTGCAGGGACAATCCCGTACGCGTGGCAGACACCGAAGATGGCCGTGCAATTCGCGAGCAGATAGAGGACCTCTCGGCTCTGCTTCGGGCGTACCGTTCCGGCGTCCTTCCCGAGCGTGGCGCCTAGCAAGCAACGGGCCCCAACTTAGGGACAGGCCCCAATTTGAGGTTTTGCGCAACCTCAAATTGGGGCCTGTCCCTAAGTTGGGGCGCCGAGTGCACGCTACAGGTTGAAGCTCATGGTGAGGACGTTGTGGCCTTCTGCGTACTCGTACGAGACCTCGTCGCACGACTCCTTTATGAACTTGATGCCCATGCCACCAAACTCGAGGTCCTCGAACTCGCGCTCTGCGGGTTCGTTGCTCAAGGGGTCAAAGGGCATGCCGTCATCGCTCAGGCGTATGACGAGCAAATCGTTCGAACGCGTGGCGCTTACGGTTACGCTGGTTGCGTTCGCGTAGTTTGCCACGTTGGCAAAGGCTTCGTCGCAGGCAAGCGTAATGCGCGACAGATTGGCTTTGCTTACGTCCAGCTCTCGCAAGTGCTCGCTGATCATTTGAAAAGATGCGAGCTCTGGCGCCAAATCGGCATTCCAGCATTGCGTTTCGTCCCCTTTGGCGAAGAGTGCCAAAAGCGTGAGGTCGTCGAATTGCTCGGTGTCTCCCACAAAGCCGTCTACCGCATCGACTGCGGTTCGCACGGCCTCCTCGGCAGAGATGCTTCCACCTATTGCCTTGGCCAATCGTTCCTCCCCGAAGAACTGCTTGTCGCTATTGTTTGCCTCAATGGCTCCGTCGGTGTAGAGCAGCAGGCCTTCACCAGGTTTAAGCGCAACCGTTTCGTTTACGATGCCAGCGTCCTCAAAGAGCCCAAGGGCAATGCCGGGATCGGGGTTCAGGTAGTTCCCATTGGTGAGCAGCGGCGGTAAATGGCCGCCATTTGCATAGGTAAATACGCCTGTGACTGGGTCGAAGATGCCCGCAATCACCGTAACGAACATGTTCTCGGTATTGTTTGCCTCGATCTTGTCGTTTGCTTCGTTGAGGGTAAGCGCTGGGTCCTTGCAATCCTGCAGCTTGCTGTGTATGAGCGTGAGGCACATAGACATGTACAGTGCGGCGCTTATGCCCTTGCCGCTTACGTCGGCAACGATGATCAGCAGCTTGCCGTCGTCGAGTGGGGTAAGGGCGTAGAAGTCACCGCCCACGGCTCGCGCGGTGCGGGCAAACGCGAAGGCGTCGTAGCTAAAGCCTTCCTCGTGACTTATGGACGGAACGAGGCTCTGTTGGATGCGCTGGGCAACCTGCAGCTCGGTGGTCGCAGCCACGCGTTCTTCCGTCATTTCCTCAATGTGGGCAACGTAGTGCTCGATGTCTGTGGTCATTTGGTTGAATGAGGTTACGATTTCGCCTATCTCGTCGTTGTTCTTGGGTACGAGCGGCTCTTCGGGCGCTTTGCCCTCTTGGGCAAACGTGCGCATGCTGGCCGACACGCCTCGGATGGGCTTTATGATGTAGAGCCTGAGCAGCAGAATCTCAATTCCCGCAATGCCGAATACGGCAACTACCATGGGCACCGCAAACGCGAGGGTGTTCTCGTTTACGATCGTGTCTACAAGGTCGAGGTCGTAGTCGAGTCCAAGGATTGCGTAGCCATGGTTGTCGGGCAACTCTACGCGCCTGTAGAAGCTTAGGTCATAGCCAAAATCGGTGTCCACGTTTTCGGGCTCTTTTGGATCTTTGCCCTCGAGCGCCTGCAACTCGAGATCCGAAAATGGTTCTGTGGAAACGGACCCAAGACCACGTACGTCGCTAATCCATTTATCGGTTTCGGTGTTTGTGGTAACGGTAAACAGATACGTGCGCTTTGTGTGGTTCTCGTCAACGGTGTAAAGATACAGGTTTTCGGCGCTGCATTGGTCGCACACATCGCGCATTGCAATGCGCAAATCCTGATAGGACGAACTGGTGCTGGACGAGAAGCACTGGTCGTAGTCAATCTCGTCAAGGCTGCTTTCGAGCCTGGTCTTGGCATAATCGACAAGCGAGTTGCCGTCATTGCGAAGACACCAAACGTTATAGAAATGCAACAATATAAACGATATAAAAAAGGCAAGCGCAAGCGCGACTACCGTAACGACGGTAAATCGCGTAAGGATGGAGTGCCTTTTACCCCGCAGCTTCATGTTAGGAAATGTTCAGACGCTTATCGAATCCCGCCATCTTGAACACTTGCATGACCTCGGCAGACACGTTAATGACGCTAAGTGCGCCATGCATCTTCTTGTGCGCTGCCACGACTTGGCGCAAGCCAGCCGAGGAGATGTACTCAAGGCCGGTAAAGTCGAGCACAAGGTCGGTGCAGCTGGAATCGATTTCCGAGAGCGCATCGCCGAGCTGCGGCGCCGTGGTGGTGTCGAGCCACCCCTCGAGTACGAGCGTGGTGGTGGTGCCGTTTGTGGTGGATGTGATATTCATACTTGACTCCTTTGTAAATGGGACTGACTCCGTATTGTATCAAAGCGTGCAAAAGGGGCCGTCCCCAATCACACGCTTTCCCTTTATGCGTGGTTCTTGTTTCGTCCGTGTGACAAGCCCGCGCGTTGGTGCCAGGCCTCATTAATTAGGTGGTATAACAGCCCCTATGAATACGAACGACACATCTATCTCCATCGTGGAGCTGCTGCTTCCCTAGGCGCTTCCGCATGCAAGCGGTTGCGCCCGTAACCCCTTTTGCAGCGCAGTTGTTCGTAATCTTTCGCGAATTGGAGACCAATCAATGAAACTCTCGTTTTCCACCATTGGGTGTCCCGCCTACTCATGGACCGACATCTATCCCATGGCAAAGGACCTCGGGTTTGACGGCATAGAGATTCGAGGGGTCGCCGGCAACGAGTTTGCGCCTACTACGCAGCCGTTCATGCCGCGCGTGCGCGCTCGTACGCGTGCCCAGCTCGAGCGCATTGGCTTGGAGATCTCGTGCTTCTCTACCAACAGCGAGCTCATAGACGAGCAAAGCCGCGAGGATGCCATGACCGACGTGGTGCAGTACATCGAACTCGCGAGCGACATGGGCTGCCCGTTCGTGCGCGTGCTCTTGTCGCGCGACCTGCTTCCCACGGGCAAGGTGGACGACGCGGCGGTGGTGCAGACGCTTCGCGAGCTGGGCGACATCGCCTCCATCTACGACGTGTGCGTGCTGGTGGAGACCGAGTCCGACTACGCCGACACGGCGCGCCTTGCACGCGTGCTAGACGAGGTGGACTCCGAGTTCGTCGGCGCGCTGTGGGACATGCACCACCCGTATCGCTTCTTCGGGGAGTCCGCGCAGACGACCATCCAAAATCTGGGCCACCACCTGCGATATTGTCAGGTAAAGGACTCCGTGCTTTCTGGCGATCGCGTGCAGTATCGCATGATGGGCGAGGGCGACATGCCGCTGCCCGCCATGTTCGACGCGTTGCAGGCGTCGGGATACGATGGCTACGTGTCGTTTGAGTGGCCACGGCGCTGGGCGCGCGATGTGGCCATTGGCGAGCCTGGCATCGTGTTCCCGCAGTTCATCAACTACATGCGCGACTATTTGGCCGGCGGGCTCAAGGAGGAGGAGCCCCAGGCGGAGCCCGAGCGCGAGGCTGCGGCGGCGCCGGCCGTAAGCGAGATAACCGGTGAGCTGCAGCACGCCATCAAGGGTGACGGAACCTATCCCTGGCCCAAAGAGCACCTCATCGACCTCACGTTCCCACAGGTGCTCGATCACATTTGCGAGGTGTATCCCAACCAGTACGCCTTCCGCTTTACCGAGTTCGACTACTCGCGCACCTATGTGGAGTTCCGCGAGGACGTAAACGAGTTCGCGCGCTCGCTCATTGCCATGGGCGTGCGCCCCGGCGACAAGGTTGCCATATGGGCAACCAACGTTCCTGCCTGGTACCTGACGTTTTGGGCAACCGTGAAGATAGGGGCCGTGCTGGTAACCGTAAACACCGGCTACAAGGTGCATGAGCTCGAGTACCTGCTGCGCCAGTCCGACACGCACACGCTGGTGATGATCGACGAGTACAAAGGCACGAGCTACCTGGACATCGTGGACGAGCTCGTTCCCGAGCTTGCCGAGGCGGGTCATGCCGGCGCTTGGCATAGCGCCAAGTTCCCGTTTCTGCGCAACATCGTGACGATCGACGGCCCGCATCCCGGCTGCTATTCGTGGGAGGAGGCCGTAGCGCTCAACACACGCGTGCGTCAGGTTGAGGTGGACACCCGCTGCGCCCTCATTCGCAAGGACGACGTGTGCAACATGCAGTACACCTCGGGCACCACGGGATTCCCCAAGGGCGTCATGCTCACGCACTACAACGTGGTCAACAACGGCAAGGCTATCGGCGACTGCATGGACCTCTCCACGGCTGACCGCATGATGATCCAGGTGCCCATGTTCCACTGCTTTGGCATGGTGCTGGCCATGACGGCATCCATGACGCACGGCGTAACCATGAGCCCCATCTCGGCCTTCTCACCGCGCAAGAGTCTGGCCTGCATAAACAAGGAGAAGATCACCTGCTTCCATGGTGTGCCCACCATGTTTATTGCCATGATGAACACGCATCCCGCGTTTGAGGAGACGGACTTCAGCCACATGCGCACGGGCATTATGGCGGGAAGCCCTTGTCCCATAGAGAAGATGCGCGAGGTAATCGATCGCATGCACATGAGCGAGATCTGCATTACCTACGGCCAGACGGAGGCTTCGCCCGCCACCACCATGAGCAAGACCACCGACACGGTGGAGCAGCGCGTTACCACCGTGGGCCTTCCCATCTTTGGCGTGGAGACCAAGATCATCGACCCCGAAACAGGGGAGGAGCTGGGCGATAACGAGCCGGGCGAGTTCTGCAGTCGCGGGTACAACACCATGAAGGGCTACTACAAGATGCCCGAGGCCACGGCGGCCGCCGTCGACGAGGACGGCTGGTTGCACTCCGGCGACATCCTGCTGCGCCAGCCCGACGGCTACTTCCGCGTAACGGGACGCCTGAAGGACATGATCATTCGCGGTGGCGAGAACGTGTATCCCAAGGAGATCGAGGACTTCCTGTACACCTTCCCCAAGACCAAGGACGTGCAGGTTATTGGCGTTCCCGACAAGGTCTACGGCGAGGCGGTGTGCGCCGAGATCATCTTGCAGGAAGGCGAGACGGCCACCGAGGAAGAGGTCAAGGAGTTCTGCCGCGCTCGCGTTGCCAAGGAGAAGATCCCGCAGTATGTGGTGTTCGTGGACGGATATCCCATGAACGAGGCGGGCAAGATCCAGAAGTTCAAGATGCGCGAGGAGGCCGTGGAGCTGCTGGGCTTGCAGGATGCCGCGGCGATAAAGACCGCGTAGCCAGGCGTTGGGCTGGGCTTGGTCTCGGGGTTGGTCCCAGGCTTGCCGGGAATGGCCGCAGTGAGGGGACCATTTGCTGGGAATGGGTGCGGTGAGGACCCGGGTTGCCGGGATTGGCCGCAGTGAGGGCCGGGTTGCTGGAAATCGTCGCAGTGAGACCAAGGCTTGCTGGAAATCGTCGCAGTGAGTGCGCGGAGCCTCACGGCGCGCGATCCCGGCAACCCCCGCCCTCACGGCGGGCGATCCCGGCAACCTCCGCCCTCACAGCGGCCAATCCCGGCAACCCCGCCCTCACGGCGCGCGATCCCGGCAACCCGTGGACACAATTTCCTTGGGACCACACAAACTCGTCCTCGTCCTCAAATAAGCATAACGATTGATATATAGTGTTCTCATACGATTCTTTGCTAATCTTGGGAGCAATGCTATGAGGCAGTCAATCGTCAAGCGCACCTTTGCCATCCTGCTGTCGGCATCCATGGCCATGACGCTGTGCGCGCCCGCCACCACCGCGCTGGCGGAGCCGCGCGCGGTCGAGATCCAGAACCACGCCCGGGCGGGTGAGGGCGCGACGGTGGGCAACGTCCGCATCGACGGCGTGGACGCTCCCAGGGCGGGCGCGCCGCTCGACGATGCGGCGCGGGTGACGGCCAAGCCGGACGCCGCCTGGGACATCCCGGTGCTGTGGGTGTCCGACGACCTCGCGCTCGCGACCGAGGCCCAGGAGGGCAGGACCTACCTTCCCGTGCTCGCGTTCTACGTCCCGCAGGGCTACTCTCTTTCGGGCGACGCCGCCACGGTGGAGCTCTCCGACTCCCTCACGGCGCTCTTCGGCGGCGCAGAGGTCGTGTCGGTGTACAACGAGGCCACGGGGATAACCTACATCCTGCCCGCCTCCCTGCGCGACCTCTTCGCGGCGAGCCAGCGCGAGGCCGCTGCCACAAGCGCATGGACTCCAGAGCGCCAGACGGCTGCCCATGCGGGCGACCCATCCGATATCGGGGAAGTGGGCGGATATGCGGAAAGAAGCCTCGTAGACATCTACTGCGCGCGGACGGCAAGGGATGCGCTAACCGACGACGACCTCGCGTGGCTCATCGACCTCATCATAAACAGGCTGGAGCCGCAAGCCGTCGAGCTCCTGCTCAACAGCTTTCCCGCATTCCGAACCGCGGCCAAAAGCGGAGGCATTGGTAAGGAGATCGGGCTGTACATCTACTACCTAAAGGGAGACAACGACGGTCTTAAGGAGCATGATGGCCTTCCCGAAAGCTCGCTTGCGTTTATATCTGGCTCGGCGGTTAAGTACGACAGCGGTCACAAGTTTTGCTACATGATTGGCGTGAGCGTAGCTGACCTCCTAGAAAAGGACGACAACAACAAACCAGTGCGTGACAAGACCACGGGCAAGTTCAGGCTTCTGCGTACTGGCGGAAACATGGACACCTTAGAGAACACCCTGGTCCACGAGCTGTTCCACGCGCTGATGGACGACTACAACCGTACGGGCATGCTGGGCGTAACAAAGATTTCCGACTATTCGTTCGACGACAAAGGCGTGCTTATTTCAAGCTCAGAACGTTACAACAAGCTCCATCTGCCCACGTGGTTCGTTGAAGGAACGGCCTCGGCGGTGGAGAATACCTACACGTATCGCACGTACCTATTCGACGGCCTGCGTACGGGTGCGAACGGAAAGCTGGAAGACCAGTTTAGCGCCGAGACGCTTGTGGAAGCCTATCTTAACGGCAAGGTGGACGGCAAGCCTGCGTTCTACGATCTTGGCAACTGCGATACCACCGAGAAGGACAACGGGGTGGGCAACCTCGCCTCTGCATACGTAAGCGGGTATTTGGCGTCGCTGTATCTGGCAAACTTGGCCTCAATAAAGAACACGGGGTCTTCCGCCATCATCATAAAGGGCAACGTGATCGATGATGTTTCGACCGAGCGTCTCCGCATGGGTCTCAACAGTATTCTTGAGCGCATGCACAACGGTGAGACCTTGGACCAGGTAATCGCAGACATATCTCCCACCGATGCGTCGGGCCAAAAAGCCTATAAGAACACGCAGGACTTCCAAGACAAGTTCATAAAGGGGACGCCAACGCCAATCCCTGGTGGCTACTATGAGTGGGGAACGGAAGGCGACATTTACTCGAGCTACTTTGTGAGGGACTATCTTAATCACCTCAAGTACGTAAGTGGCTTGTCCGGCCGCGCCAACAAGGCAAACGGGTCAATTTTGCTGCCATCGGATACGGACCAAGCGAGTCCGCTGGACAACACCAAGTCCGTGTCGTCCGACTGTCTAAAAATCGTTGAGTCGAACCAGGAGATTCCTTCCACCGTTCCGGACGAGGAAGCGCTTAAGAGCGCAGGCAGGTCCAACCCAGACGCGCCTGCCGCGGAGGCTGCCCCAAAGCAGTCGGCGCAGTCCGAGCCTGCGCCTGCGGCGGAGGGTACTCCCCAGCAAAAGGTGGGCGTCACGGCTGCGTCCGAGCCCGCGCCCGTGGCGGAGCCTGCGGCAGCGCCCGCGGCTGCAACGGAGCCGGCGCCCGCGCCCGTGCCCGCGTCGGGCGCGACAACGGCAGCGTCGGGGACCAAACCAGCATAAGGGGGACAAGGGGGCGGCCTGCTCTGTCTCTCTTGGATATAGTGCTAGAGTAATAAAAAGTCGCGTCTCGTGAATGTGGGGCGATTGTTATGAGGTATAAAGTTTCCAAGCGCGTTCTGTCCTTTGCTCTTGCTGTTTTCATGGCTATGTTACTGTGCGCGCCCGCCACCGCCGCGCTGGCAGAGCCGCGCGCGGTCGAGATCCAAAACCACACGCAGGCGGGCGACCGCACGGCAATACGCAACGTCCGCATCGACGGCGTGGACGCTCCCAGGGCGGGCGCTCCGCTCGACGGCGAGGCGCGGGTGGTGGCCGACCCGGGCGCCTCCTGGGACATCCTGGTGCTGTGGGTATCCGACGACCTGCGGCTCGCCACCGAGGCGCGGGAGGGCGAGTCCTACCTCCCCGTGCTCGCGTTCTACGTCCCGCAGGGCTACTCGCTCGCCGGCGACGCCGCCACGGTGGAGCTCTCCGAGTCCCTCACGGCGCTCTTCGGCGGCGCCGAGGTCGTGTCGGTGTACAACGAGGCCACGGGGATAACCTACATCCTGCCGGCCTCCCTGCGCGACCTCTTCGCGGCGAGCCGGAGTGCCGCGGCAGAGAACGGCGAGCGAGCGGATGAGGCCGTCGCCACGTCGTCTGGCCCCGTTTCCGCCGTGGGGCAGAACGAGAGGCCCAAGCCCATAGAGGACGAGCAGGGCGAACGCTCGCAAACCGCAGGCCCGTCTCTGCCCCAAAAGCGCTCGCTCATCGACATCTATTGCGGCCAGTCGGCACGGGATGCGCTCACGGATGAAGACCTGGAGTGGCTCATCGACCTTATCATCAACTCGATTGAGCCTCAGGCCGTCAACTTGCTCATCAAGAGCTTCCCGGCGTTTAGTACCGCGGCCCAAAACGGAGAGATCGGCAAGCAGATAGGCCTGTACGTCTTTTACAACAAGGGCGATGCGGACGGCGTACGTGAGCACGAGACGGCTCCGCAGGGAGCGCTTGCGTTTGTCTCGGGGCATTCGGTTAACTACGACGGTGACTACAAGTTCAGCTACATGCTGGGCGTCAACGTTGACGACCTCCTCGTAAAAGATCTTGATGGAAGCTCCGTGCGCGACGAGGACACGGGAAAATTCAGCCTTGCCCGCGTTGGCGAGTGCATGCATACCTTTGAGAACACCATGGTCCACGAGCTGCTGCATGCGATCATGGATGACTACAACCGAACGGGCATGCTTGGCGTAACTAGGAGCAGCGACTATGTGTTTGACGGCAATGGTGACCTTATCTCCAGTTGGGATCGTTACTACAAGCTGCATTTTCCCAATTGGTTCATTGAGGGGACGGCAAGCGCGGTGGAGAACACCTACCAGTATCGCGCCGATCTTTTTGACGCGTTGCGGATGGGGTCCGATGGCAAGATAAAGGACTCCTTTAACACCAGCATGCTCGTGGAGAACTACCTCAATGGCAAATACGACGGAAAGCCCGCATACTTCGACTTGGAAAACTGCAGCGCGTCGAAGGAGGCCAATGGGGTGGGCAATGCCGCCTCGGCCTATGTGAGCGGCTACCTCGCCACGCTGTACTTGGCGGACCTTGCCAACATTAAGAACACGGGTTCCTCCGCCATCGTTCTCAAGGATGGTAGCGTTGATGACGTGTCAACCGAAAAGTTGCGCATGGGACTCAACAGCATTCTTGAGCGCATGCACAAGGGCGAAACCTTCGACCAGGTGATCGCGGACATATCGCCTGCCGATGCGTCCGGCAAGAAGCTCTACAAAGACACCGCGGACTTCCAAAACAAGTTTATAAAGGGCACGCCCACCAACCTTCCTAACGGCACCACGAGCTGGGAGTTGGAGGGTGACAAAAGCTCGAGCGGCTTTGTTGCGGACTACCTCAATTACCTCAACTATGTGAGCACCTTGCCTGGTCGAAACTACACGGCAAACGGGTCCATTCTGCTGCCAGTGGATGTAGACAGGGGAAGTGCGCTCGACTACTCCAAGCAGGCCTCCTCCGAGTACTTGAAGATTGTGGAGTCAAACAGAGAGGTGCCATCCACCGTTCCGGATTCGGTTGCGTTTGCGGGTGGCGGCAAGTCCGATTCCGACTCGTCGGTAAAGGCCGCGTCCTCGGAGCCTATTGAGCCGCAGGCGGACGCGAAGGAAAGCGACAATGGCTCCGTCCCCGTTCCCGAAGAGTCGTCAGGCGCTTCCGAGAGCGCGGACTCTGGCGTGGAGGATGCCCCGCAACCGGTCGCAAACGAGCCAGACCCCAATAGGGGACAGTCCCCAACTTAGGGTTGCGTGCAATCAGGCCATGGGGAATATCCCCATTGCCTGGATCCGAGACTTCGTGCAATTTCCGAACAGTTTCTGCCAGTTTTAGCGCATGTTGCACGGTTTTTAGACGGTTGATTCCACGGGGTTGCATTTTTGCATGCATCTACCTGCGGCGACACGGGTCTTATTTTCGTCCTGTGGCGAAACAACACTCAAAAACCGTGCAACATGCGCTAAAACTGGCAAATTCAATCCAAGTTTTACACAATAATCCTTCCCTGTTGAAAGCAATAACATCAGGCAATGGGGAGTCATCAGGCAATGGGGAGTACCCCCTTTGTCTCCCCCCTTGGTATACTGTTGACGGGAGCGCATCGCTCTCCGACCGTGGCTGCGAGGGGGATTTATGATTCAGTTTGAGCTATCGCCCATTACGGTGCTCATGGGACATGCAGGTGCCGGTAAGACGAACACGGCGCTGGGCTTGTCACTTGCCAAGGCGGCCGAGGGGCGTCAGGTGACGCTGGCCGACCTCGACGTGGTGAATCCCTACTTTCGCTCCAGCGACTATCCCGAGCTGTTAGCGGAGTCGAGCATCCGCCTGATTGCGCCCGTACTGGCGCGCACCACGCTGGACACGCCCAGCCTTACGGGTGAGCTTGACGCGGTTATTGCGGAGGTCCAAAGCGATCGCGAGCAGCGGCTCATAATAGACGTGGGTGGCGACGACGATGGTGCCACGACCATCGGGCGCTGGTCGGGCGCGCTGCGCGAGGCCAATGCGCAGGTGTACTACGTGGTCTCGGCGTTCCGTGCGCTCACGACCGACCCTGCGGATGCCGCCGCGATGCTGCCTGGCATCGAGGAGCATGCCCACCTAAAGGCCACCGCCATTCTCAACACCTCGAACCTCGGGGACGAAACGACTGCCGAGCACGTGGAGCATGGTCGCACTTTTGCGCGCGAGGTGGCGCGTCTGTGCAATTTGCCGCTTGTGGCCACCATCGTGCCTGAGGTGGCAGGGTATGCCGGCGTCGCCGATGAGCCCCTTGTAGTGATGCCACGTCACGTGCGTTTGCCCTGGGACTAGGTGGGCGCGGGGTGTGAACGGTAGTGCGACAAGACAATTTGTGCTTTTCTAAATATTGTTCCATAAGAACACTTTATAGTAATGTTATGCTCAAAGAGAGGGAGGTCTTTCCGAGAAGGTGGGTTTGCTATGGGTGGTCGACTCAATCTCCGGGTACAAACGCTGGTGGCAACGCTTTTACTGCTTGCCGTAACCTTTCTATGCACTGCTTGCGGCGGTAAGGAAACGCCCTCTGCCTCGACTCAGCCTGCGCAGCAGAACCTCGACACCTCGCGCTTCCTCGTTGCCATTGAGGAGGAGCCCGACACGGTGGACTTCCAATGCACCTCCATCCACTACACCATTGCCACAAACGTATTCGATCGCCTGGTGGAGATGAGGGCGGATGAAAGCGGCAACGTTAAGGTAATGCCCTCGTTGGCCGAGTCCTGGGAGGAGTCGGAGGACGGCAAGACCTACACCTTCCATTTGCGCAAGGGCGTTACCTTTAGCAACGGCGCTGCGTTGACTACATCGGACGTGCTCTACTCGTTCAAGCGCCTGCTGACCCATCCCGACTCATGCAACCAAGACATCGTCCAAAACATTCATGGTGCCAGCGAGCTTGAGGCTGGCAAGACCAAGGAGCTCGAAGGCTTTAAGGTCCTGAGCGACTCCGACTTTTCCATAACGCTCGAGCAACCCTTTGAGGCATTTCTGGCTTGTCTTTCCATGCCGGGAGCCTCCATTATGGATGAGGATACAACCGCTTCGGCTGGCGACCGCTTTGGCGTGGACCCGGCCAGCACAATCGGCACTGGTCCCTACGTTCTTAAGGAATGGGAGCCCGGCGAAGGCATGTTGCTGGTGCCCAACGAGTCCTGCTGGGATGGCTTGCCCAAGAATGCGGGACTCGACCTGCGATTTATTACGGACGCAGAGGAAATACGGATGATGTTCGAGAAGGGTAAGCTAGATATCCTCGACCTGGACGACCAGGGAAGCTCTGCCGAATACTTCATTCATGGCGACATCTATCAAAGCAGGATTAGGGAAGTCCCTCAAATCGGCATCTCCTACATCGCGCTCAACGAATCTGTGGCTCCACTCAACGACGTGCGTGTGCGCAAGGCCTTACAGCTGGCGCTCGATCGCGGAACCCTGCTCGATATTGTCTACAGCGGACGCGGCTCCTTGGAGAACGGCATCTTCTCGCATGGGCTCTACGGCTTCAATCCGAATTTGCCTGCGATACCCTATGACGTGGGCCAGGCAAAGCGCTTGCTGTCAGAGGCGGGCTATGAGAACGGGTTCGACCTTACCTTCTCGGTTAAGTCGTCCTCCACTCAGGCAGAGACGACGCTGGCAGAGCATGTTGTGGACATGTGGAAGGCCGTTGGCATAAACGCAAGTGTGAAGGTCATCGACGAAAGCGAGTTCATGAGCCTTCGCAAAGGCGGCAAGCTGGCTTGCTATACGGCTACGTGGACCGCAGACTACAACGACCCCGACAACTACATATACACGTTCTTTGGCAGTCCGGAAAACACCTTGTTCCGAAGTCTCTGCTATCCAAGAAACGACATCATAGACCGTGTGCGAGATGCGCGCACGATAACCGACCCCACCAAGCGCTTGCAAGAATACCAAGACTTGGAACGGATTATCGCGCAAGAGGATGCCGCATGGGTTCCGCTCTTCTCTCGAACGCGCCTGTATGTGACGTCCGATCGGCTTGGGGGATTCCAACATGCGTGGAACGGATCGGTAAAGAACGTGTACCGCACTATGTCGGTTGGCTAAGAGGCGTGGCACGAGAGGATGACGACGATGCATTCGATTCGCTACAAAGTCACAGCGATTACCATCGTCGAGATTCTTCTGGCCATTCTGTGCGTGTATCTGGCAAGCTTCAGAATCGTCCAATCGGAAAACGACCGGCGCTCGGTAGAGATGATGGATTTGCTTGCCCAAGATACCAGCAAATCCTTCGAAGCGTATGCAACGGACATTGCGAGCTCCGTTGGCATGGTTGCCAACTTGGCGACTGACTCGCTGGACAGCGTGAAGCTGTCGAATTGCGGGGCGATTGGCGCCAATTCCAACCCCGCCCAAAGAACGCCCGAACAGACTGCTGAGCTCGACTCCTATTTGGACGAGTTCTCCAAACGCATCCAAGTCGAGTTTGCCGCCGTGGCCGAACATACGCAGGGTGTCGAAACCTATTACTTTTCAATTAGCCCCGATATCAGCACTGCCAAGCGCGGCTTTTACTACTCTCACGTGGGGCGAACGGGCTTTACCGAACAAGAGCCATTTGATGCCCATAAGCTCGATCCAAACGACCCCGCTCACTCTGCCTGGTATTTTGAGCCCATTCAACGAGGGCGTCCGTCGTGGATCGGGCCATTTCCCGCCACGTCGCTCAATGAGCTGCTCATATGCTCCTATGTCGTTCCCATATACAAATCGGGGACCTTCATCGGGTTGCTGGGAATGGACATTCCGCTGGATACGATCGTTGAGCTTGTGAGCTCCATCCATGTGTACGACACGGGTTTCGCCTGTTTGCTGAATGCGGACGGAACGGTGATCTACCATCCGGAGCTGCAGATGGGCAGTACGCTCGGCTCGTCGGTTGACGGCGAGATCTTCAAGCGCGATACCAGCGAGGGAATGCTAATACGATATAAGAGCTCAACAGGCGTCGATCGACAGATGTCCTTTACGACGCTCTCCACAGGCATGAAGCTTGTGGTTGTTGCCCCCGTAGCCGAGATCAACGCGTCCTCGAGGATGCTTACGAACGCCACCTTGCCAATTGCGATTACCGTGGTTGGGGTTATTGCGTTATTGGGCTTCCTAGTTATGGGGCGTCTTACCGACCCGCTCAAGCGCCTAACCGCCGCGTCCCAGCGGTTGGCGGATGCAGATTACGACGTGGAGCTCGATTATAAGAGCAACGACGAGGTGGGGGCCCTGACGACGGCCTTCAGAAAGATGCGCGATCAAATACAGGAGGACTTCGATGACCTCAATCGTCGCGTAAATACCGACGACCTTACGGGGCTGCCCAACCAGCGGCATTTCTTTAAGTTGGCGCTAGAGGAACGCGATCGGTTGGACGCATGCGGAAAGCACCCCGTTATGCTCTATTTCAACCTAGGGGGCATGAAGCACTACAACCGTCAATACGGCTTTGATGAGGGCGACAAACTCATCGTGGACGTAGCGCATATCCTGGCAAGCTATTTCGGCGAGAGGCTCACAAGTCGCTTTGGACAAGACCACTTTGCGGCGGTAAGCGACGAGGAAAACCTGGAAGAGCGGCTCTGGTTGGTGCTTGAGGACTGCAAGCACGCCAACGACGGAAAGACGCTTCCGATAAGCGTGGGTATCTATCGAAACGATTTGGGTGCAGTTAACGTGAGCGTTGCTTGCGATCGCGCAAAGTATGCATGCGATCAGCGTCGCGGCTCGTACCTCTCGGGTTTCTCCTACTTCGAGATGGGCATGAAGCAGCAGCTCGACGTGATTCGCTACGTAATCAGCCATTTTGACGAGGCGCTCGACAAGCAATGGATACAAGTCTATTACCAACCTATCGTGCGTGCCGTGAGCGGAAAGATATGCGACGAGGAGGCGCTCTCACGCTGGTTTGACCCCAACAAGGGCTATATATCGCCGGGCGACTTTATTCCGGCGCTCGAGGGAGCGGGACTTATCTATCGCCTGGACCTTTACGTTCTTAATCAGGTGCTACTTAAGATGAAGTCTCAGCAGGAGATGGGCCTAACCGTAGTGCCCCACTCCATCAACCTGTCACGCTCCGATTTTGACTCTTGTGACATCGTGGAGGAGACGTGCGCAAGGGTGGATGCTGCCGGGATCGCACACAATATGATTACGATTGAGATCACCGAAAGCGTTATTGGCAGAGACTTTGACTTTATGAAGAAACAGATCGAGCGTTTCCGGAATCTGGGATTCCCCGTGTGGATCGACGACTTTGGGAGCGGCTACTCATCCCTTGACTTCCTCCAGAGCATAGAATTCGACCTCATTAAGTTCGACATGAGCTTCATGCGCAAGCTCGATGAGGGTAGGAACAGCAAGATCGTTCTCGTGGACCTTATGAGAATGGCCACCGCAATGGGCGTGGACACCATCTGCGAAGGAGTGGAGACCGAAGATCAGGTGCGCTTCCTGCGTGAGATTGGCTGTTCCAAGCTGCAAGGTTACTATTACTGCAAGGCGATATCGCTTGACGAAATAGTCGAACGGTATCAAAGCGGAACTCAGATTGGCTACGAGAATCCAGAGGAATCCGATTACTTTGAGGGAATAGGCAAGATTAACCTGCACGACTTGTCCGTAGTTGTCTCCGAGGAGGATAAGTCACTGCAGAACGCGTTTAGCACGGTACCCATGGCCGTTATGGAGGTCTTGGATGAAACGGTGCAGTTCGTGCGCACCAACCAGTCGTATCGTGACTTTTTGAAGCGTTACTTCTGGCCAAGCCTTTCCTATGCTCCTTCTGCGCTAAGTGCTGTTCCGCTGGCGGCAGAGTCCTTTTTCAGGGGGCACGCACTGGAGTGCTGCGAAGGCAAGGGGGGTCGCGTCTTCTTCGATGGGACGCTGCCCGACGGATCCACTGCCAGCTGTTTGATGAGACACGTTCGCACCAATCCCGTTACGGGTACCGCGGCTATTGTGGTCGCCGTCCTTTCGATCTCATAACATCAGGCAATGGGGATACTCCCTATTGTCTGATGTTATTGCGGCCCAGGAGTTTACTCCAGCCCCATTGCCTTAACGACCACGAGCGCCACAACCAGTATGGCGCCGAGCACAAGGCCCACGCGGATGGTAATGAGACCAACGCGTCGTACGTCTTGTTTGCCGCGGATACTGTGTGTTGCTCGATACGGCATGAGGTTTACGTTGCCCGTCTTGTGCAACGTCAGGCCGTACGCCACGAGCAGTGCCGCAAATATGAGCAAGAAAAGAATGGCATACATGGAGCTCGTCCTCCCTGGGTCCGTGCGGCAAGTATAGCGTATGGGGAATCCCATTCATGTTCCTCGCGCGAGGTGCGGTGTTCTTTCTGGCTGGATAGCGCTGGGGCTGGTTGAGGGCGCCTCCTCTGCTTGGGTATACTGTTTGCAAGACGTGCCGCATTTTGCGAAAGGGGTCTTCATGCCATTGCCAAAGTCTACCTGTACCGCCGAGGACTATTGGGCGCTGCCGGAAGGGGTGCGTGCCGAGCTCATAGACGGGCAGCTGTGGGACCTTGCCTCTCCAAGCCGAATGCACCAGGAGATTGTCTATGAGGTGGGTCGAAAGGTAGGCGACCACATTGCCTCTCAGGGCGGCTCCTGCAAGGTCTATCCCGCACCGTTTGCCGTAAACCTGTTCGCTGACGACAGCACCTTCGTTGAGCCGGATCTTTCGGTTATATGCGACCGCTCGAAGCTCTCCGATCGCGGTTGCGAAGGGGCGCCCGATCTTGTTATGGAGGTCGTCTCGCCGTCCAATCCCGGCATGGACTACGTGTCTAAGCTCAACTTGTATCACGAAGCTGGCGTGCGCGAGTATTGGATTTGCGATCCGCAACGTGGGCAGGTGCTGTGCTACGACTTCGACTCCGAGCGCCTGCTCACGACCTACGACTTCTCCGAACCGGTGAGCTCGGTTACGCTGCCTGGCCTCCAAATAGATTTTGGGCGCATCCTCCAGGACATGTAAAGCCAGATAAAGCAGACGGAGGGAGTCTCCCTTTGTTCCCACGGGTTGGGTTGGAGTCGGGCTCGGGTCGGGTCCGGGCCCCTGAGGGTCTTCGCAACCAAAAGTTTGCCCCACCGCCAACTTCCATGGGCCCAAATGCACATCTGAGGGGGTGGCAAACTGCAGGTTTTGTCTTCACGAGCCCTCTACCTGCGATTTTACGAAGGCCTTGCAGTTTGGGGGTGGGTCAAATGCACAGTTTGGCCCATGGGAAGTTGGCGGTGGGCCCAACTGCAAGGTCAGGGGTTGCTGGCGTGCAAAGGGGCTGCCCCTACGGTATTTCCCCACAACCGAAACCCGAACAAACGGCAGAATTAGCCGTTCCTATTGGAGATTTTTCCGATTGTTCGGTTTGACGAAATGTAAAACCCGAACAAGTGGAAAATCTTGGCCTCAAAATTCCAAAAATGCCGTTTGTTCGGTTTTTGGGAAAGCAAAACCCGAACAAACGGCAGAATTCGAAAAATGAGGGGCGATATTTCCGTTTGTTAAGGTCTGTGCCACGCAAATCAAAACCTGTATTGCAAAAACGCAATGTAGCCCATCGCACAACTTAAGAGTTTCAGCTAACTAAGGGGCAGGTCCCAGGTTAAGGAACAGACAAAACCTAGAAGTATCCAAGTTGTTTCGGTAAAATATCCATTGGGGGATTTCTTTGCGCTGCAGGCGGCGTTTGACATGCCGCGCAGTTATTGTTACGACCTCATATTAGCAGGCTATATAGGGGAATATAGGGAGAGGGAGGCTTGCCATGTCTAAGTTGCCGCCAAGCGACTTGTCGCTTATTGAGCCAACGCTCAACACTTATGCCGACACCCCGGGCTCGCTCATTGCGATTCTGCAGGCGACCCAGGAGGCCTATGGGTACTTGCCCATGGATGTGATGGAGCACATCGCTCAAAAAACGAACACGCCTATAGCGACCATCGTGGGGGTGGCCACGTTCTACGCACAGTTTAGGTTGGAGCCTGTTGGCAAGAATCTCATCATGCTCTGCCAGGGCACAGCGTGCCACGTGAATAGCTCCGAGCTCATTTCCAAGGCGATTACCGACGAGCTCGGAATCGAGGACGGACAGACCACCGAGGACGGCCTGTTCTCGCTCGAGCACGTTGCGTGTTTGGGCTGCTGCTCCTTGTCGCCCGTCATGATGATCAACGGACAAACCTACGGCAGACTGACGCCCGACAAGGCGCGCAAGGTGATTCGCTCCATTGCCGCCGCAAGCAAGGAGGGGGATGAGCAGGCATGAGAGTCGTAATTGGAGAGGGAAGCTGCGGCATCGCCGCAGGCGCCGGCGGCGTTCACGCAAAGCTCGAGGAGCTTTTTTCCCAGAGCAACCCCACGGGTGCCGAGCTTGGCATCACGGGCTGCAACGGCATGTGCTTCCTGGAGCCCATCGTGGATGTGTACGACAACGAGGGCGAGCTTCATCGCTTTGTGAAGGTGCAGGAAAAGGATGCTCAGGCCATCTACGACGCGGTGGTTGCCAACGACCTCTCGCTGGTGGACAAGCTTGCCATTACGGCTGAGGACGAGGAGTTCCTCAACAAGCAGACGCGCGTTGCGCTGCGCGACTGCGGCGTGATAGACCCCGAGAGCATAGACGACTACCTGGCACACGAGGGCTATGCGGCCATTACCAAGATCTTGTCTACCGGCATGTCGCAGGAAGACGTCATCCAGCAGATCGACATCGCGGGGCTGCGCGGCCGTGGTGGCGCAGGATTCTCGACGGCGTTCAAGTGGCGCGCCGCGCGCGACTCCAAGGGCGACCAGAAGTACCTCATCTGCAACGCGGACGAGGGCGACCCCGGTGCGTTTATGGACCGTGCTGTGATTGAGGGCGACCCGCACAGCCTCATTGAGGGCATGCTCATTGGCGCCTATAGCATTGGCGCCAGCGAGGGCATCGTGTACGTGCGTGCCGAGTATCCCCTGGCGATCGTGCGCCTTACCAAGGCTATCGAGGACGCCACCGAGCGCGGCTACCTTGGCAACAACATCTGCGGGAGCGACTTTAGCTTTACCCTGCGCATAAAGGCCGGCGCCGGCGCGTTTGTGTGCGGCGAGGAAACGGCCCTTATTGAGTCGCTGGAGGGCAAGCGTGGCATGCCGCGCCTGAAGCCGCCCTTCCCGGCGCAGGCGGGCTACTGGCTCAAGCCGTCCAACATCAACAACGTGGAGACCTACGCCAACGTTGCATGGATCATCAACAACGGCGGCGAGGCATTTGCCGCCATGGGCACCAAGGATTCCAAGGGCACCAAGGTCTTCGCCCTTTCGGGCAAGATCGCGCGCGGTGGTTTGGTGGAGGTGCCCATGGGCACCACGCTGCGCGAGGTGATCTATGGCATCGGTGGCGGGATTCGCGACAACAAGGAGTTCAAGGCCGTCCAGCTCGGCGGCCCCTCGGGCGGTTGCGTGCCGGCAAGCAAGCTGGACACCGTGATCGACTACAACGAGCTCGCAGCCACGGGCGCCATCATGGGCTCGGGCGGCATGGTGGTTATGGACGAAAGCACCTGCATGGCCAGCATGGCACGCTTCTTCCTGGACTTTACCGCCAAGGAGAGCTGCGGAAAGTGCGTCCACTGCCGCATGGGCACCAAGCGCATGCTGGAGATCCTG
>CADCPM010000094.1 GCA_902803315.1 uncultured Coriobacteriaceae bacterium | reverse complement strand
GCGTCCACGTAGGGGGCGCCCTTGAAGAGGTCGCGCAGGAAGTCGAGCCAGCGTCGCTGCAGGGCCTCGTCGTCGGCGGCCTCGCGCATGGGGCAGTCCCACTCGTCGATTACGAAGACGAAGCCGGAGCCCTTGAGGTCCGCCGCTAGCTCGAGCGCGCCGGCGAGGTCCCCCTCGAGATAGGGCTGCGCCTCGGGCCACTCCCGCAGTATCTCGGCGAGCACGCAGGCTTGAAACGTCTCCACCAGATTCTGTATACCGCCACCACGCCCGATGAGTCGCTGTGCGTCCACGCGAATCACGTCGTGTGCGTTGAGGTGCTCTTCAAAGCTCGGGTCTTCCGCCACGGCTAGCCCCTCGAACTGCGTGCGCGAGTCGCAGCCGCGGGAGTAGTAGGCCACCAGCATGTTCGCGTCCACGGACTTGCCGAAGCGCCGCGGTCGGCTGACGGCCACGAAGCAAGAGTCAAGGCCGAGACGCGCGTTCATAAACGACAATAACCCGCTCTTGTCAACATAAAACTGTGCGTTGAGCGCACGTTGGAACATCTGATTTCCAGGATTGAGGTAGATTCCCATTCGCCCTCCCGACCGCGTTGGTCCCTGGGAACAGTATACCCGCATATGAATGCCGGGGATGCGCGTGGGGTATGAGCAGCACGCTTTGGCTAGGCGATGCAAAAGGGGGCAGTCCCCTTTTGCGCGAATCTGGCTCTTCTTCAGATTCTTGAAGCACGCTTTCGAATTTTGTCCGATTCTATCCGCAACATTTTGGCCGCTGTCATCGTTCAGCGAAAGTGTCACCCCGATCGTGGCCGATCGACCTGAACAAGTGCAAATTTCCGCCATTGTTTGGGCCAAAACGACGTTTGTTCGGGTTTCGCCTCCCCGCAATCCGAACAAGCGTCGTCTTGGGAGAATGCTTTGCCCCGTCTTTCCGTTTGTTCGGGTTCTGGGCCCCGTCGCCGGTTCCCCGGGGGTCCCGAAAGCCGAACAAACGGCGTTTTCGGGGATTTCCGCCCCGACTTTTCCGCTTGTTCGGGTTTCGCGCGGGCCAAAACCGAACAAGCGTCGCTTCGCGGGATTTCCACCCTGTTTTTCCGTTTGTTCGGGCTTCGGGCGGCAGGCGCCCGCCGCGCTGCGGCAGCGGCGCCGAGAAGCGCGCGGCAGGGAGGCCTGTGGTACGAAAAGTGGGCCCGGCTAGGCTGGGGTGACATTTTCGCTAGTCGAGGACAGCAGCCGTTGAGGCGCCGACAAAATCGGAAGTTCCGGAATGCTGAAGCCCTCGGAACTTTGCCATATTCTGCGAAAATACCAAGACGACATCAAACCTGAGGTGCCAGGCAGAACCCATAGAAGGAGTCCCTGGGCATTTATCAGCCGTACAACAAAAGGAATGAATAACATAACCCTCAAGCGTCGTCAGCTAAAACAGTTTCTTTATGCGATTGTACAGATCGGAACCGCGAGCCTGGTCAAACTGTCGAACCAAAGCGTCGTGCGTCAGGCTCCTTCTATCCGCGTACGCATAGTATTTAACGGCGATGGAGGCGACCTTTCCCCGCGCATCGTTATCGTAACCGCTGTTTGAGAGCACCTTCATTATTGACTCATTGAGCGTATTCTTCTTGGCCAAGCTCTTTATTTGGTTGCCCGAATAAGCCTTCTTCGCCAACGAATTAGCTGGTTTTGTGGACGTCTTCTTTGCGCTGGGCGCTGCTTGAATCGTTTGCCGACGACGGATGTCCACCCCTTCCTCTTTCTTCAAAAAAGAGGATTCCTTATCCGCCAAAGCTCAGGCCATAGCATGTGTTTGCGCCCTGCGTAAAGGGCACCAGTTTTGATGCGTACATTCTATAAGGTGCGCCTCTCTGAAGATTACGCTGGTTTTCGTAATTCGCAAAGCACAAGGCTACGTGCCGGGCTCGCCAGATTCCTTGTCGATATACTGCGCGATTATGTCCTCAATCGGAACGCCAGCCTCGTATTGGGCACGCATCTCATCCGTAATTTTGAACCCCTTGAACCCCAGGGTCTCTTCGCCTCCCAGTTCTTGGAGCCCATGGGTATCAAGCAAATCCCGTCGCACGAAAATGGGGAAATCGGCATGATGATAGCTGTCTTTCCAAATGCTGTTGAGCTCAAAGACATACACCAACGCATAGTCGTCCTCAGAATAGATATTACCCAGCGTCTTGCTGTTGTCGCTCGCATAGCCAAACATCACGTCGGGCTGCCCCATCTCGCGCCATGATTTTATGGCCTGTTGGGACTCCTCGTACGTGGGGTACCTAAAGTGCAGGTACGCCTCTGCGTCATTGCCCCCGTTGAGGTTGTAGCATAAGTTTTTGCTTAAATAGGCACACGTGACAACGGGAGTCCCAACGTCGTTGGTATTCACGTAGTCCCCGTTCTGTGCTTCCGGAGTATTGCATTTAAACGCCCTGGCATCCAAACCACCGAAAATCTTTGAATCCGTAAGGCCATGCTCATTAAAAAACTGCGAGGTAGACCTTCCGTAGCTATAGTCCAGCCTTAGATCATTCAAGCTTGCCCGCACGGTCCAATACAGAGGTATGACAAGACCACAGGCAACCGCCACATACGCAACAGCCTTAGCCAGGTATGCATCTCGCTCGGTTGCGCCCATGCGCTTGAGCATCGCTCTCCCGATTTCGAACCGCTGCTCATCCTCAATGGCAATCCACAGCCAAAAGAGCAGGAATAGGAGGACAATGCCCACATGATGCACGCTAAAGTAGAGACTGGCTGCAACAAGGGAAAAGAGGACATACGGAAGTACCAGATACTTCAGGTTCTTCTTCGACGACAAGGAAATGAGAAGGGTCCAGATCAGCAACCCGAGTAAACTGAGCACGGCCAACTCATGCCAAGGCACAGACACCTTTTGCGAAAGCACCCTGTCCTTCGAGAACCAGCTGCTAGTATAGAGCGTGCATTCCCCAAAAAACGTAAAGAGAGCGCACGAGAGGCTTACAATAAAGGGGTTCTTGCCTCCGGCAGACATAACCATCGTGTCGGGACGGGGAAACACCTCAAGGACCAGCAGAACCGCAAGAACAAGAAGCGCAAGGAGCGCTCTGGTGCACGCGTCGCGAAAGATGTTCTTTGCCAGGCCTCCAAAGCCCTTTTCCTGCGCGAGCTCCCAACTCATGCAGAGGGCGATTCCCGCGGCAAACAGCATGCCGTACACGCTGGTAAGGCACAGGAGCATAAGCAGAAAAACGAAGCTCCAGGGATGTGTGTGCCTTTTGGGATAACGCCACGCAAGCAGCAGGAACGTGAGCAGCATAAGGCAATACGGCCGAACGATAATTCCATACTGATAGAACAGGAAGTACGTAAACGGCAACAACAGCCTGACAGGCCGAGGAAAGGGCGAGATAAAGAGGATGAGAATGGCGGACGCAGTGACGACCAAGCACCCTATGCTCTTGAGCCCGACCTCAAACGGCACTCCGAGCTTGGTGGGAATGAGGAGAATAAGGTACCACAGGGGAGGATGCCCTTCGTAATGCGGAATCTCAAACAGGATGTCCCGCACGCTCGCACACTTTGCGATCTGCCAGGCTTGCGCCTCGTCAAACCATGGCTCGTGGAAGTAGGAAATGACGCAATACCCAACAACCAGCATGCAAAGCGCAAGCAGCTCTGGTATGTGCAGCCTCGCTCTTTTTAAATCCATCATACACGACACCCACATGTAAAAGGCCCCTTCGCGCATTGTCGAAGGGGCCCCGTTCTTTCGATACTAGCGGTAATCTATGCCTACTTGTCTACCGTTGAAGTGGTGGCCTCTTTAGTATCAATCGTAATCTTACCACTGCTAGCTTCGTATTTAATATCAGTTGCATCCGTGGATTTCAATTCTGATACCTTCACGCCACCAATCGTCTGCTCCTTGAGAGCTGGATTAGTCCAATCAGTCTGAGTCTGAACCTTGGTAACATTTGCGGTATGGTCCTTATCAGGATCGGTCAGCGCAGCGGCAACAACCTCGGCATAGGAGCTACGGATGTTGGCAGCGTCCGTAGCCTCACGGCTGTTCTCCAGCTGGCTCGTGAAGATGGGGATAGCGATGGCGATGAGCACGGCGATGATAGCGACAACAATC
>CADCPM010000093.1 GCA_902803315.1 uncultured Coriobacteriaceae bacterium | reverse complement strand
TCGAAGAGGCGTTTACGAAGAGTGCGTTGCGTACGTTGTATGGCTGCGTTCCCGTGATGGTGGTTCTCTGAGCAGGAAACTGATCTTTGATATTTCCCGTAGTCCTGCCACGGTAGAAATCCTGGACGTAATTGGCCTTTTGAAACATGTCGCATTCGTAGTGATTCTCGTACGACAGACCCACATCGGCAACGCCAGAGTTCGCCGTCCACGTGTTTTGGGTGTTGAGGTACATCCCGTAGTTGAAAGATTCGGTATCCGACGTTACAAGCACGATTTGCCCACGCGTGTCCTCGAGCGTCGGCATGATGCTAATATGCCAATTGTTGCCCGTGCCCGGCTGCTTATATATGTACGGCTTGCCCGTTGAGGGATTAATGGCACTGGTCCATTTGTTCGTAATGGTGTTGGCACGCTGCCATATAACGGCATCGTCTCCGGATTTGTACTCCCTGCAGACCTGCATGATTATTGTTTCTTTAGGATTCTCGCGCAAAAAGTCGGTACAAAACCGCAGCACCCTGTCGTACGTAAGGTACTCCTCCCCGTTCGTTCGTTGATTTTTCGGCACAGTCGAATAGGTAACGAAGCTCATTGCGCGATTGGCCGTATTTTGCCCATGGCATACCCAAAGACCCCCGTCGCCTTTTGTCGACCCACTTGTATCGGGCTTGGTGTTGGTAACGCGTATGTCGAGCACCCTCACGCCGGCATTGAGCTGCTTGTCAATACCAAGATTCTGTGTCGTTGCATACATCTTGCCGACTTCGGGCACAAATTGAAGACCGGGGATATGTGCGATGATCTGTGTTCGGGCGGCTGTGTGTGCCATGCCCGAGTCGTGCGTGCCCGGAATAGAGATCTCGTGCAGCCGCAGCGAGCCCGATATGCCGCTCATCCAGTTTTTGCCGTTAATCTTGCCACTGGAAAGATCGGCTTCGGTGACTTTGGTGGGAACGCTTTCGAGCGCCTGCGCTTTGCGCGCGGGCACAAAGGCCATGCCAACGCAAAGGCATGCGCATGCCACCAAACACGCGATGCGAACGAGGGTTTGTTTGGGGACTTCTATACCTTTGAGCTGCTTTTCCATGACCACATTCTCCTCACATCGCTGCATGTGAAATTCATCCTAGTTTGCCAATGAAATTATGGCATACCCTTTACCCGCAACCGAGGAAAACCGTGCATGAGGGGGACAATCCCCTTTTGCACCATCCAAGTCCTGCTGGGATCCGTCGCACTGCGGACGAAGCCAGCAGGCCTCGCCGCACACCAGCGCACTCACAATCCGTTCACGCCCTTCGGCCTTGCTAGGCGATACACAACCAGACTGGTGTAATCTTATAAGGATACTTTGTGACCGGCGAGGAACAGAGCGCAAGAGAAGGGTTGCAAACATGGATGCCATCGAGATCCAACACGAAGACGACCTGCTCATCATCAACGATGTGGCGCGCGCGATAGAGGAGAACGAGTTCGAGCCATACGTGCAGCCCTGCTTCGACTTGGTGGCAAGGCGTCCCATGTTGGCCGAGACGCTCGCACGATGGACCTTTCCCGAGGACGGCACGCTAATCCCGGCAGCCGCCTTTATCCCCTCGCTCGAACGCACGAATACCATCTGCGGCCTGGACTGGTTCATAATCGACTCCATGTGCGCGTACCTTTCGGAGCAACTGAAGACCCTCATGGTGCCGCCAGTTGCCCTAAATATCTCGAATCAGCACGTAGACGATCCGAATTTTGTCAAAAGGCTTTTGGCGACGACTGAATGGCGTGGCGTGGACCCCATATTCGTGAGCGTCGAATTTAGCCACGACCTCATAACAAAAGACGAGCGGCTGGCAAAGACGCTCATCCCCTCTCTGGTCGAAGCCGGCTTTAGCGTGGTGGCCGACAAGTTCAACGCAGGCCCAGATGCGCTTGTTCCGCTCATGCAAATGGGAATCGTAACGATTAAGGTGTCGTCCGAGCTCTGGCGCGATAGCCCCCTAGGGAACTTGCGGGCACTCACGCGCGCGGCCGACTTGCTCGGCATCGCCATGATTGCCGAAATGGTGGAAACGGAGGACGAGCTGAAGATGCTCAGACACGAAGGTTTTCTCTTTGCGCAGGGGTATCACTTGGCATACCCCATGCCCCTCGACGACTACATCGAGCTCTGTTCGAACCGGATGCAATACAACAAAGGACGCCAGTCGAAGTAAATAAGTACACGTGCAAAAAACCATCGTCTAATATGTTGAGGAACACCACTTAAGACATGAATTCTTAAGAGGAGTATGGAGGACAAAATGATTGCTATGAAGGACCTACCACCCCTAGTGCAAAACCCCATGACAGACATGATTATGGAAGCGGTACGCACCGCTCTTCCCACCGTTCACACGCAGCTAAACCAGTTTCGTTTGAACTCGCTCCAGGTTCGCCAAGCTGCAATACGGGCCACGAACAAGTCCATTAGGTCGAGCCTGGAAGCCGACAAGCAGTTCTTTGAGTTGGTGCAAGCCATGCTTCCCATCGCCTACAAGCAGACTTCCCGCATGCGCCTGAGCCTGATCGAAATACACGAGGCGCTGATCAAGAATATGAATCAGGCGATGGAGCAGAGCCTGAAGACCGATCAGCAGCTCTATGACGCGTGCTTGGAACTGCTCAACAACGAGAGCGAGCCAGACGTCACTGCCGAGGTCGTGGAGAACGAAGAAGAGATTGAGGTCGAGGTCGTTCCTGACGAGGAGATAGTTGTGGAACCGACCGCGGAGGAGAACTAGTTCCTGAGCGTTGTGGTTGGGGCTCCCGCGCCTGGAGGCAACGGAGCTTGTTGTCTTGGGTGTCTCCTAAGCGGGAGCTATGGTCTGGAGTGAGGAGGCGATCTTTGGATGGAACGTGTTTGCGATACGGCCTATGGTAAGGTCGCGGGCACACATCACAATGGTTGCACGGCATATTTGGGCATTCCCTTTGCAAAGCCGCCCGTGGGAGAGCTCGCCTTTCGTCATCCGGTTCGCCCGGAACCTTGGGAAGACGTCTACGAGGCGGTAAAAGGGAAGCCCAACCCCCTGCAATCGCCTGGAGAGGACCCGTTTACCGCGAGGTACACGAGCCAGGATTGCCTGTACCTGAACATCTTTGTGCCCGACGACATTCCAACGCCCGCGCCTGTGATGGTGTGGATTTACGGCGGTGCCTTTAGCGTAGGTGGCACGGGCTTGCAAGACGACGGCACCCTTATGTACGACTTAAGCAAGTTTGCCGTGGATGCCCAAGTTATTGTCGTTAACTTCAACTACCGGCTGAACGTCTACGGCTTCCTTGACCTCCACTCACTTTCCGACCGCTTTGACCAAAACTGCGGGTTGCACGACCAGATTATGGCGTTGGAATTCGTCCGAGACAACATCGCCGCCTTTGGAGGCGATCCCGAGCAGATTACGGCCTTCGGAGAGTCGGCGGGTGCCGCGAGCGTGCTGGCCCTTTCCTGCATACCGGCCGCAGAGGGGCTGTTCCATCGATGCATAGTGCAGTCTGCCGTCATCGAGCACTTCTTTACTCCTGATGAGGGCAAGGCAAACGCAGAGCTGTTCATGGATCTTTTGGGAGCTACGGATCCCGAGGAAATTCTGACCCTTTCGGAGGAAGACATCGAACGAGCAGGCAATGCGTTTGAAGGCAACGTCCTTCTTCAGGGCGATATCCGATGCGCGTACTCGCCGATTATCGACGGGGAGTTCCTGCCTGTCGCGCCCGTGGAGGGCGTGAGGAAGAGCCCGCTCCCCATGCTGATCGGGAACAACCTGCGGGAGGGCGACACCTTCGTCAAGCAAATCCCGTTCTTCCTGCTCCCCCTTATTACGACGTACATCCAAGTTGACGTTCCCGGCGGCGCAGGCAGCGTACGAGACAAGGCCAGTGCCGGCATTACGCAGCACGTTTTTGTCAAACCGATGAAAGCCATGCTTCGCGACCGCGTTGGTCCCGTTTGGAAATACGAGTATCGCCATGGAGAGAAGCTGGGGCACGTCGATGAGCTTCCCGTCCTCTTTGGCATGGAAGACGACGCAACGGGACTCAGCATGCGGAAGATCTGGGGACGGTTTGCGAGCACCGGCGAACTCAACTGGCAGCAATACGGGGAACAGCCCTGCAAATACGTTATTGAGTAGGGGCTTCACAATCGGCGGCTTTGGCAGCGCAGAGCTCAACACGACAGGAACAGGGAAGCCCGAGCTCACGCGCGCCGACGTTACGGAGATGAGAAGCGCCAACAGCTGCACAGCTGGCCATGGGCAGGCTTTTGGGGCTTGCGGCAGGAACTGCGTTTCACGCGAAGAGGAAGCAAAGCGATTCGAACCCGAACAAACGACGTTTTTCGCCAAGATTTGCCGCGAAACGCCGTTTGTTCGGTTTTCGTTTCGTCGGAATCCGAACAGGCGGCGTTTTGGGCCGTCTTCGCCTCGATTTTTTCCGTTTGTTCGGGTTTTGGTCCCCGCCGGCACCTTACAGAGGCCCCCTAAAACCGAACAAACGGCGCTTTGCGGCAAAAAATGGGTCAAAGATGCCGCTTGTTCGGTTTTCGATCAGGCCAAAACCGAACAAACGACACTTTGAGCCGAATCAACCACCCTTTCCGCCGTTTGTTCGGCTTGCGGACCTCGGCGCCCGGCGGCTCGGATAAAACCGGACGTTTCGGAGCCGATTCCGAGGACCTAACATCCGATTTTATGGGCGACACGAGGTCTCCGTTATGATGGGTACGGCTGCAATGACAGGAGGCCTCATGTTATCTCTTGACCTTGAATACGAGTCTTACTATGAGCCTGCGGGACATCGCCTGCGGCTTAACTCCTGTCCTAACCTGCGCGACCTCGGCGGCTACCACACGCCCGACGGCCCCACACAACCGCGACGCTTTCTGCGCTGTGGATCCACACGTTCGATCCAGCCCAACGACCTCGAGCGACTTCGCAGCTGGGGCGTACGCCACGTGCTTGACCTGCGCAGCCGCGGAGAGGTACCCGCGCACACTTGCGTGTTTTCCCGCCTTCCCTGGGCGCACTGGGCAAACGTGTCCCTCTTCGACTACGACATGTCCGCACCCGCGATGGTTCCCGTGCGCGATGTGGGTGGCTACCTAACATCCGGCTATCTGCGCATGCTCTCGAACGAGGTAGCGCTCCAGCGGGTGCTCGCTTTCTTCGCGAGCGCTGCAGGCGAAGAGTGCGCGCTCTTCCACTGCGCGGCAGGCATGGACCGAACGGGCGTGGTGAGCATGCTGCTGCTCGGAATGGTCGGTGTCTCGCGTGCGCAGATCATCGCCGACTATGCATATTCTTTCGCACCGCCCGAGCAGGTGGATGCGGCAGTGGAGGCGGGCGATTTGCATGAGGACACCGACCCTCGTTCTCCGAGCTTCATCCTCGACACGCGCGTCTCGGCAATCGCCACGGTCTACGATACGGTGGTCGAGCACCATGGCTCGGTACGCGGGCTCTTAACGGACGCGGGCGTCTCGGAATGGCAGCTGGACGCGGTGCGCGCGCATCTGCTTGGGTAGCGAGGCGCAAAAAGGGGACAAGGGCGAGTGCCCTTGTCCCGAGCTCCTAGCTGGGGTCGTCCACTGGGAGGATTCGCTCCGATGCGCCGCCGCGGGAGGCGCGGGGGACATACGCGCGGTAGGGGCGCCATCCGCCGCAGATGGCCTCGAGCTTGGCGTCGTCGAGCTCGCGGGCGTCGTTGGTGGCCTGGTTCAGGTTGGTCGTGCTCTTGGTCATGATGGTTTCCTTTCGTCTGCGGGACCCCTTTTGGGTGCCGCTCGTTTTTACTGACCTGACCATGTATAAGCCATGGGCGATGGCGCGTCCCGCTTGTGGAGGCCTTGTGAGCAACGATGGTGCAAAAGGGGACTGTCCCCTTTTGCACACTATAGCTACCCAACCGTAAGCAGCCCCGAGTCGCGCACCCAGGCGGCGGCATCGGAAAACCGTTCCGAACGCCGCCAGATGAGCCACCACAGCAAGGGGTATACGGCAACGCAAACGGCTCCCCGCAAGACCAGCCCAAGCAGACCATCCGGCAGCTGCGCGCACAGCACGAAGCACAGGGCGCATCCCGGCAATGCCGTAAGCAGCCACAATCCGTGTGCGCAGAAGAACTTCCTGACTTTGTAACCTTTGAAGTAGCTCTTCCACAAAATGCAGGGGCATGGTACGAAGCTCAGCGTAACCAGCGTTATTAACGACGCAAGCACCACGCCGCCAACGCCTAACCAGCGGCTTAGCATCACGTTGAGCACAACGTTTGCTATGGCCTCTGCCACCGAAACATACCGCATGTTCCACCAAAGGCCCAGGGCCTCCCCATACACCGACCACATGTCACCGCTCTTCAGAATGTAGTAGTACAACACCAATCCGCAGACCTCAGGCCACCCGAGCATGAGGGCATCGCCCACCCACAGGCGCATAAGAGGTTGCCACATGCACAGCAAGCACGTAGCGACCCAGCCCGCAACGGACGAGTAGATAAAGTCGAAGCGCCTGAGGTCGCGGTAGTTCTTCTGTACCGGCTCTGTGACCACGCTGTTTCCCACCCCGGGAATTATGGCCGTCAGCAGCATGGTCGTAACCGAAATGAGCCCGCTCAGCACCATGAGGTAGTTGTTGTAGATACCGGCAATCGCAAGGCCCAAAAACGCTGAGAGGCACATTGTGTCGATACCGTTGCGCAAGGTGGCAAAGAGCCGGCTCACAAACAGCCCATGCAGGTTCTTGCGCAGGTCTTGGCGCTGTCCGTCGTCCAACGCGCCTCTGCACACATAGTTTGGATACAGTCTTCTCACTCGTCCGGCAACTATGAGATTGCGAACCACCGTCATAACGGGTAGCACCAGAAGGAAGCCGTAGAACGTATGAGCCGCAAGCATGGCCAGTTGGGCGGCAAGGCGCAAGACCACGACAACCACGTCCACCTTGCTAAGAATGTCCCCGCGATTATGCGCCATGGGCATGCATGCCAAATAGCCGTATGCAAAGTAGCCAACTGTGGTATCTGCGAGGAAGATTGCCCAGCACGCATACATGCTCAGGTCGTTAGGCAGCCGGCCGCCTTCCACCAACAAAGACAAAAACGGCATGACGGCGAGGCCGCATGCCAACACGACAAGGCCGATCACCCTATATGCCTTGCGAAAGTAGGCAAGATACGCACATACCGCACTGTCGTCACCTGTGGCAACTGGCCGGTACAGGGCATATATGATTGCGGTGCCGAGCCCCAACTCCGCAAGGTTAAGTACCTGCAGCACCGATGAGAAGAGCCCGTTTAGCCCCACGTACTCAACGCCCATGGTATGGATGAGTGCTGTTCTGGTAACAAACGACGCCAACAAGGCGACGGCAGAGCGCACTGCGCCAGCGACGATATTTCGTCGCGAGTTCCTTACGCGACCCGACGTTGCCTCCTGGCTCATAGATCATGTCCTGCCATCAACCGATGTCGAACGGGCAACACGAAGCGAAGCAGGGCCCAGCGCGTCGCAGCATAGAGCGGTCTGGCCCACAGGGGCGCATCGTTCATCCAATAGGCATGGCGTTCGGCTATCGCCAATTCCCGTGCCTGCTCCCGCAGCTCATCTGCCATCTTCCGCTGCTCGGCATCGATTTCCACGGGATGATCGACCATCTGCCCGATGAGGCGTCGCATGTTCCGCTCAAACACCTCTTCGGCAAAACACGACTCGTAGAGCTTCCTGGCCCGCGCCCTCATGCCGTCAAATTCGCCGTCAGCCGCCCTGCACACGCGACTAATGCAAGCTGCAAGCTCATCCGCATTGCCGTTGCCAAACACCAGGCCGGCGTCATACGATCGCAGAAGCTCCGACATCCCCGCTCCGTCGGAACAGATGACCAAGTCGGAAAACATGCATGCCTCGCTGGCGGTAGCACTCATCGGCTCGTCGCGGGAAGCGCAAATAAGGCATTCGATGCTCTCATAGACTGCGGGCAGATCTTTGTACGGAATAGTCCCGACGCACGACACGAGCTCGGGACTCTCGGCTGCCGCAGCGTACACCGCCTCAGCAACTTGTTGGTTCCAGGCCGAACCAACGAACACGAAGCGACACGCGTCCTTCACGCTGCGCGGCAACCTCCTAATTGCGGCAAGAAGTATGTCCTGGCCCTTTCGCGGCTCCAGCATTCCTATTAGGGCAAACGTTTTTCTCTTTGCATGGCCATGTGCAAGGCCGGCGGCCTGGGGGGCCTCGTCGTGGCCGTGCGTGGTTTGTGCAGCGCGATCTGGCAACGCATACAGCAACTCTCCCACTTGGTAGCTCGGTCGTCGTTTGAGCAACGTCCTTCGTGCATAGGGCCCGCCAGCCAAAACCGTCACATTCGGAAACAGTACGTGGGGCAATAGGCTCACCCGTCGCGGCGAGTAGCACGCCTCCGCCTCATGGACCCACCACAGTACGGGCACGTTCGTACCGTTCAAAGCGCTGACCACCGCACTTGTCTCTATGGTGTTAGCCATCACAAACGAGGCAAAGTTGTCGACATTCAAAACCGGCTCCGGCCGCTTTGGCAACGGAGCTACAAGAACCGCGACTCCCCGTAGCTTCGCCTCGCTGCGAAGCGGGCCGTCCTTGGGTGACACAAGCAGCACTCGCAACCCCATGCGCTTTAGAACGTAAGCCGCATGCAGCAACACGATCGGCGCACCGTCGAGCCCTAGGCTGTGACTCACTAGCAACGTCAGTCGCCCATCACCCTCAAGCAGGTGCGGTTCATATTCGTAATAGCAACCACCCTCACACACACAGCAATCCACGAAATCCGTAAGGCTGGTTGCATGAGAACGTATGATTTCCGCGCGAGTCGAGAATCGCCGCATCTTTTTTTGAGCCTCACCTCGTACCTTATGTTACCGCCCGTTTACTGTTCACGCCTATCCATTCTTAACTTTACCATGCACATTACTTATGGCAAGCTCCCTCAATTCAAGCTAGAATCCTTGATAAGTATCTTGGCATATGGAGTAAAGCACGTGGGCATTATCACAAAGGGACCAAACAGAACCATCGCAGCGGACGCGTTGGACGCGCTTCTCACACGCGCTAGCAGATGCGCGCATTTGGCAAAGATCGCCGTCTTTTACCTTGCCAAATTTGGCCCCCGCTATACAGCCACGAAAACAGGGCGCTTCATCCAAAAACACCTCAGGCGCCCGCAATCCTATTCCGAATGGCCGAGGAGGCATGCCTATACGCCAGAACAGCTTGCCCTTCAACGTGCGCACACGTTTGAGAAGAACACGCTGTTCAGCGTTATCGTTCCCCTGTACAACACGCACATCGCGTACCTACGCAAGATGATCGAATCGGTGCAAGCCCAAACGTACGGCAACTGGGAGCTTTGCCTGGCGGACGGCAGCGACAACAAGCACGCGAGAGTCGCAGAGGTATGCAGGGAGTATGCCCAGTCGGACTCCAGGATTCTCTACAAGAAGCTCGCGCGTAACGGCGGCATATCGGGCAACACAAACGAGTGTCTTAAGATGGCAAAGGGAGAGTACGTTGCCTTTCTTGACCACGACGACATTCTGTCTCCTGCTGCCCTGTTCCGAATGATGCAGGTTGTTGACGAGCGTGAGCCCGACCTCATCTATACGGACGAGGCGCGGTTTCTGAGCCCAGATCCAAACAGCATATTCGTAATACACTTCAAGCCCGACTTTGGCATCGACAACCTTAGGGCAAACAACTACCTATGCCACTTTACCGCTTACAAGCGAAAGCTGCTCGACGTGGTTGGCCCATATAGGAGTCAGTATGACGGCAGCCAGGACCACGACATGATGCTACGCATTGCAGCGGTAACGAATAACATAGCTCACATACCAGAGGTACTCTACCTATGGCGAGCACACTCCAATTCCGTTGCCCTAAACCTGTCTGCCAAGCCGAACGCGCCAGCAGCCGGTCGGAAGGCCGTCTACGACAGCCTCAAAGCCCAAGGCATCGAGGCAGAAGTTGAGAACGACCAGCGCATCAGCACCATATATCACGTCCACTACAAGCTAAAGGACACTCCAAGGGTAAGCATCGTCATTCCCACGTGCGACAACATCCGCTACTTGAGGAAGTGCCTGGAGTCAATCGAGAGTTTGTCAACATACGATAACTACGAGATTATACTCGTGGAAAACAACAGCAAGCGGGACGAGACCTTCGCGTACTATCGTGAGGCGCAAGACAGATGGCCAAACGTGAAGGTCGCCTACTGGCCAGGACCGTGGAACTGGTCGGCCATAAACAACTTTGGAGTGAAGGCGGCAACGGGCGAGTATTATTTGCTGCTCAACAACGACACGCAGGTGATTGCGCCAGACTGGATCGAAGAGATGCTCATGTTCGCGCAGCGCAGTGACGTAGGCATCGTGGGCGCGAAGCTCTGTTACGCCAACAACACGATTCAGCATGCAGGGGCCATCGTTGGCCTGGGCAGTGGAACCGTGGGACACATCTTTCATGGTTTCAATCGTGAAGAGTCTGGCTATGCAAATCGCCTGCTGTACGCACAGGACTTGTCTGCGGTAACGGGAGCGTGCATCATGGTTCGTCGCAACGTGTGGGACCAACTGGGAGGTGCGGACGAGGAGCTTGCGGTTTGCTGCAACGATACCGACCTGTGCCTTAGGGCGCGCAAGGAGGGCTACCTCGTTGTGTGGACGCCTCATGCCGAGCTTTATCATTTTGAGTCTAGGAGCAGGGGCTATGACGACACGCCTCGAAAAATAGATCGCGCGCGCAGGGAAAGGGAGCTCTTCTGGGAACGCTGGGAAAAGGATTACGGCCAGGGCGACCCATACTACAACCCCAACCTCTCCATGCTCCATTACGACTTTCGCCCCAAGGATACCGAGGAGGAAGCGTTGGCGCGCCATACGCCTTAGGCCAGGCCCTCAGCATTCATTCCCGTAAATTTCGATAGCTTCCTTATACACATCAAGCATACGGCTAACTATGGCTTTAGGGTCATGTCGCTCACGCGCGATGCGCGACGCGGCCTCCGACACGCTCGTTAGCACCTCACGCTGCTCGGCCAAATTCGCTATGAGAAACGCGAGCGCGTGCGGCTCGTTATACGGGTACAGGAAGCCCGTAACCCCATGCTCCACGAGCTGCGACACCCCTCCGACGTTCGACGAGACGGACGGGCAGCCAATGAGCTGTGCCTCGCAAATGGCACGAGGGGAATTGTCGATGATCGACGGATGAACGAACAGATCGGCGTTTTTTAGCTCGTCGACAATGTCTGCCGCCTCGAGCATTCCCAGAAGGCGTACGTTCACTTTGCCATGGCGTATACCACACCCTCTTTCGAAGCGGTCGAAGTGCTCGTTTCTGCCCGCGACTCTCCACTCGAAGTCAATGCCAACGAGCTCCTTGAGCAGCTTGGCGGCTCGCAGGATGATCTCGAGCCCTTTTCGGTCGTCTGCGGAAGCCACCGTGAGCAGCTTGAGCTTGCCGTTAAAGTGATAGTGCCAACGACCCGCTTCCCGAATGAAGGGAAGACGGACCATTTCGGGCACCTCGAAGTAGCGCGATCCGGGCGAGTAGTACCTTACGATGTTCCTGTCCCATTCGGTGCGTCCCATAAAAAACCGATTCGCTCTCATTACACGTCGCTCGAACGCGATCCTGTTGCTCGCCTTTTTACTTCTGCCGCCGTATTTGCGCCTCCAAAAGAGCAGCTTGCGTATTGTTGGGAGCCACGTAGGTGCCTCATAGCTCCTTCTTGCCGTTTCGCCTACGGGATAGTAGATGTTCAGGAAGCCCATCATGTGGACGACGACCGGCACGTCAATATCCTCTGCGATTGCCGCATGCGGCCATTCGCTGCCAAAGCATTGGACAATGTCGGGCTCAAAGCGCTTTATTGCATCGAGCAACAGGGGACGCGCAGCTTCCCACTCCGATTCCGTGGCTCCGTGACGCAAGTCCACCTTGAGCGGGTAGTACGAAATGCCCGAATCTGGGGAAGGGCCCATTGCACGCGACGGACCGCCTGCCTCCTCCTCGTCGCTTTGCTCGTAGGCAATGCCAACGTCCACCCTACTTCCGCCATAGAACGCAAACGCACCCTCGTACCAATAGGCATATTCCGTCTGTTCGGTATAGTGCTGCACGTGACAGTCCTGCGATATAAAAAGGACGCGAATGGGCCTTTTGGGAACCGCGTCGCGAACATGCTCGTCCATCGCTTCACACCTTTCGTGTTTGGCTGCTCGCATTATATATTTCGCCGTGCACAAAGGGACACTCCCCTTATGCACCCGCTGCGCTAGCGCATGAACGCCGGAAGGATGTCCTCGGTCCCACGCTCGTTGCAAAGGCGCGCTGCCTCGGCGATTTGCTCGAGCGCTATTGCCACGCCGTCGTCGGCCGACGCGCCCACATGCCAGCGGGCGGTGGCCTTTGCGTTGTCGTTGGCATTTGCCATCGCGCACGAGTTGGGGATGTAGTCGAGCATTGTGAGGTCGTTGTCCGCATCGCCGAATACGCATACCTCGTCGGGGGAGAGGCGCAAGGTCTTAACGAGCTCCTTCACGCCCTCGACCTTCGTCCAGCCCTTGATAGAGACGTCCATCCAGTTAGAGACCGTGTTGGGGAAGACAAGCTCCGGGCACATCTGCTCTAACTCTGCCTGCAGGCGGTCGATGGCGTCCTGATCGCCCATACAGATAATGCCCGCCTTCGCAACGGGATAAACCGGGAGCTCCTTGTGGTACATCCCACCCGCCATAAACGCGCGATCGTACATCGAACCCAGCTCCTCGCGCGTGATGCCCACCCAATCGCCCAGGCCGTCCGAACGATAGGTAACAAAGGCACAACCTGGCTGCGCCTGCACGTAACGGGCCGCGCGCCTGAGTGGCTCATCGTCGAGGCTGCGCTCGAAGACGAGCGACCTCAGATAGTAGACCTTCTGACCATTAACGCAAACTGCGGTGTTGTAGCAGCTCCGGTCGCCGCCGAAGAAGCCCGCGAGCTCCGCGCGATCGCGTCCCGTTGCCGGCCCAAAGTCGACGCCCTGCTCCTGGCAGGCGTGGATGGCGTCAATCGTACGCTGCGAGACCTGCTCCCTTCCAAAGGGGATGAGCGTGTTGTCCATGTCGGAAAGAACGAGCTTGATCATGGTGCCTCCCGTTGCCGCGGCAGTCGAATGTATCCCTGCACAACATAGTATTGCATAGGGCGGACCAAGGACCGTTCCCTTTGTACCCAAGTGTGTGTTTTATTGCCGAGCGAGTGGTTAGCCTAGAATATTGCCCATAGGTATAATGTACTGCGCACAAACGAGAGACTCTGCGCAGATCGTTCAATGCTTGCCTCACAGAAAAGGAAGGGCCATGGAAATCACCTCGTTCAACCCAATCATCTTATCCCCCAACGCAGAGGAGGTTACCGCCCTGTTTGAGGAGCTCGGTTTCGAGCGCGCACACACCATGGACGTAATCGATGGTCGCGTTGTTAACTACGACCTCAAGTACGGCGAGGATTTCCGCATGGACGTGGCACAGTCCAATAAAGTGCCCCAGGACCTCACTGCAATCCGCATTAACGTGCGCGACTTCGACGAGGCATACGACTTCTTTATCTCCAAGGGCTTCAAGAACGTCCAGGGTGACAAGTTCACCGAGACCGACTCCGCCAAGTCTACCCTCTTGATCTCGCCCTCCGGATTTGCCATCAACCTTTCCTACCACATCCGCAAGAAGTAGACTCGCAAAAGATACGTGCTGATGTTGCGTGCCAAAGGTGAACGTTCCCTTTGGCACGCTTTTATTCGTTGCTCACGGCAATGCCAAGGCAGTCGAGGACCGCTTGACGATGGGCATCGGATAGCACCTCGCTCATCTTGCAAGCACGCGCGACCTCGTCTTGTAGCTCGACGGAGAGCTGCTCCTTGCATACTGCCAGCGCGCATTCGGGCGACTGACTTGGTATGCGCCCAAACTCTATGCACACGTCGTTTTTGGGAGCCTTTTTGAGCTCTATCCAGTCTGGCAGCACACGCCGCACCCTCTGCTTCGTAGCAACGCAAATAACGCCAGGCTCATAAGGTAGAAGGTCGCAAAGCATGAGGGCAGACCTTCCAAACACATACGAACCCTCCCCCACAATCGCAACGGCCTCAGCAAACCTCGTAAGCCTGGTTGGCGTGTAGTCCGCGAGCCTATACGTGCCGTACCCCGTGCGCACGAGCCTTCCGTTCTGACAAAAGCGCACGACCTCGTTTGTTTGTAGTCCCAGATCTGCCGCAATGGCCGATGTTACGATGCCATAGTTTTCCAGCGCCTTGCTTCTGAGTGCGTCAAAATGCGTCATAGCCCCCACCCGTCCCCATTGAATGCTTTGTTCCATTATGCACCAAAATCTTTGTATTGTCAATTTACTTACAATTGAGACAAGCACGGAAGACGGCAAAGTTGAAAAATAGTGGCCGATAGGGTCTTAACCACCCTTCGGCCATAAGTAAACGGAGCCGCCCAGGAGGTCTGGGTATGTCGCTGCTCTATTATAACCGCAGTCGGCCACTTGGAGTCAAGGGTTTTTGTCATATTACATACAGATTAGGCAGCAGGCAGCAGAGACTACCGTTCGCCTTAGCCGTTTCTTAGCAGGTCACGCAAAAGGGCACGGCAGGAATCATGGCCCCGTTGTAGAGGTTCATGCGATACCAGTTGTCCTGCGCAAAACGCACCTCAATCGGACCCTCGATGGGCTCATTCGGCGCGAGCACCAGGCGGTCTCCCCTAGCGCCCGCCTGGAACGGAACGGGTGTCCCATCGCTCAGCAGCTCGAGCGCATTGCACTCCGCACCCGCGATCACGAGGCCTCCTGCGACATGCTCAAAGTGCAGGATCACCCACGGTCCCTTGCGCTCCGCGCCAACGCAGCGCGGTGCATCGGCGGGGACGTCCACTCCCAGCAGATGCCGAAGCACAAGCAGAGACAAACGCTCGCCAACGGGCTTCTTCTCCTTGGGATGAATGTCGTACTTGTTTCCCAGGTCGCCAATCGAGCACAGCCACACGCGCTCGTCCTCGTCCGCCACCTGCTCCTGCCCGGCTCGAATGGTGGGCCAGTCCTGCGCGTCCATGCCCATACCCGCCCATTTGCCAAAGCCAGGCAGCTGAACGACCATAAAGGGCAGGTCGTCACGCTGCCATGCCGCACGCCAATCCGCAATTACGGTCCGCAGCGCCTCGGCGTGTCGCGCCTGCGCTCCAGCGTTTTCGTCGTCACTTTCGCCCTGATACCACAGCACGCCGCGCGTGGCAAAGCCAGCAATAGGAAGCACCATGTAGGTGAACAGAGCGCCCGGGGCATCCTTGGTTGGTGTCAGCATGCCAGGCTTGAGACCCGCGTCATCGTCCGCACCCTCCATGAGCGAAGCCATAAAGGCAGCCCCCTCTTCCTCCATCCGAACTTGCGGCAAGAAAAACTCGTTCCATGCGGGCCATGTGGCGTAGCCCTTGTCGTTAACTGTCTTGTTGAGGCGGCCATTGGCAAGCAGCTCCTCGTACGGAAGTCCCTGCAGCTGCTCTTCGAAGGCAGCCACCTGCTCGGGCTGCACCACGCGCGCGTGCTCGGGCGCCATCCAGGAAGAGGACTTCGTGCCGCCGTAGTTGCAGCCCACAATGCCTACGGGCACATCGAGCACCATCTCGAGCCCACGCGCAAAGTAATAGCCGACCGCCGAGAAGTACTCCAGGTCCTCGGGCGTCGCCGTGCGCCAGATTCCAACCTTGGAGTAGTCAAAGTCCTCCGTCTGGCCAGGATAGGAGCATTTTGGCTGGTCGTAGAAACGAATCCTCGGATTCGCACACGTGGGACGGAACTCATCCGCATCCTGGTCGTAGCGCATCCAAAACTCCATGTTGGACTGACCGGCCGCAACAAAGACCTCCCCCACCGCCACGTTTTCGAGCGCAACACGCTCGTCGCCCGAACGAACCTCGAGCGTCTGCGCATCGGACGCATGCAGCGGCGTGAGCGTGCAGGACCATCTGCCCTGTTCGTCCGCAACGGCGGAGGCACTCTGCCCCTGGACGCAAACGTCAACGGCGGCGTCGCGCTCCGCCACACCCCAAATACGCACGGGAAGCTCGCGCTGCAGGACCATTCCATCGGCAAAGATGGGAGCGAGGGCAAGACTCATGGTGATTCCTTTCAATACGTATGCAAGCACTCCTATCCTAGCAAACGCGACGCGGCTCAAGGGGATGTCACAAAGCAACGACAACCTGTAAGATATATGCGTGCGATTTATGGCGGGAGGAGTCAATATGTGTGCGAACAACAAGCCCTCGATGACCTGGGCCTGGATGCCGTTGCTGGCTATATGTGTGGTAGTGACGTGCGCGCTGTGTACGGGATGCTCGGCCAAGACCGCCAGCAGCTCCTCAACCAGCAAGGCGCCAGAGAAAGCCAGACCTGAGGACAACCCCGCAGTCATGCTTCCCGTAAACACATACGAGCTGGCGGGCTCCGTGGGGGTAGACGGTCGGCAGGGCGTCTGCTGCGAGGGCGACTACTACTGGGTGAGCGGGTCCACTACGCTTACCAAATACGACCGCAACTGGAACATGGTCGCGCAGAACCTCAAGCCGTTTGATGGCTACACAATTGAGGTCAACCACATTGGCGACATAGACGTCTGGCAAAACGAGCTGTACGTGAGCGCGGAGTACTTCATGGACGGCGTCGGCAAGAACATCCAGATTGCGGTATATGACGGGAACACCCTGCAACTGAAGAGGACCTTCCCGTTTGAGCCCGCAAGCGGCCAGCTCGAGTGCTCCGGCATTGCCGTGGACGCCGACGCGGGAGCCGTTTGGATGTGCTCGTGGGTTGGAGAGGAGAGCGGTCGCTACCTGTATAGATACAACCTCAAAACCGGCGCGTACGAGGGAAAGGTGCACATGCAGATGCCGCCCCAATGGCTGCAGGGCATCGCCTGCTACGACGGCTGCCTGTACATGACGGCCGACGACGGGGCGGCCGACGACAACGAGCCCGACCACCTGTACCGCACGTCGATAAAGCCAGGGGCAACGAGCTGCACCGTCACGCTGGAGCGAACGTTCGACGACGTTACGAGGCAAGGCGAGATCGAAGGCCTTACGTTCGACAAAAGCGCGGGAAAGCTGCTCGTCCTGTACAACAGGGGCGCGCGCATTGTGCTCGGCATGCCAAAGGGCTTCTACGATGGGTACGACCGCGAGATTTCGGAAGTGTTCTCGTACAGCATCACAAAGCATCGGTAGTACGGACCCTAAATTACCACGGCCCTCGTCGTGCCCTTCTCGGCCGACAGCAGCTTGGTGCTTCAGGACACGCTCGACTCCATCTATCCCAAACTGCTCAACTTCGTGTTCGTG
>CADCPM010000092.1 GCA_902803315.1 uncultured Coriobacteriaceae bacterium | reverse complement strand
TTGGCGTGGTTCTCGCTCTTGTATCCTATGTCGTAGTAAAGCTTAGCCATGGACAACCGTTTCCTTAAGCTTGGTGAGCGCTATCTTCGTCTCTGCCGTGGTCTCGCCCAGAAGCGAGGCGATCTCCTGCACCACGCGCATCTGCTTGTTTACCATCTCGTCCGCAATCTCGGCGGTTTGCCTGCTGAGTTCCTCCTGCGCAACCTGCGCCTCCACCTTGTTGGTAACGTCGCGCATTATGCAAATGAGCGTGTGGTCGTCTTCCGTGGGCACGATCGTTTGGTCCACGTAGCGCTCGCAATCCGCGAGGTACTTGCGCTCGTGCTGGACGCTCTTGCCCTCTTCCATGGCCTGCTCGAAGGGCTCGGTGTCCAGCACGCTTTCCACGTGCTCGCCAAGCAGCACGGACTCGTCGCGCAGGTTGAGGATGCGCAAGGCCGCGGGGTTTACCTGCTGGATCTCCAGCTGGTCGTTAAGGATAACGATCCCGTTGGGCGTGTACTCCGCAATGCCGCTCGAGACTGCCTCGGCCTTGTCTTTGAGGTACGGCAGGCACATGGAGATCTCGGCTTTGCCCTGCAGGATGGCGATGGCCTTCTCGCGGCAGGTGTCGTAGCCACACGTGCCGCAGTTGAGCTCCTGCGCGGCCGTGGTCTTTCCCATCTGCCGCAGCACGCTTTGGATCTCGGCGTCGGACGGTATGCGGCTGTCGGACACCATAACCTCAAAGCCCTTGTGCAGCTCCTGCGCGCTTGGTTGCTGTACCTCGAACTGCTTGTTCCCGGCAAAGCGCGCGACGGCAAGGTAGTCGCATACGGGGCTGCGGCGCTGCTTGCCCATTACGGGCCCGCCCACGCAGCTGCCCGGGCACATGCTCATCTCTATGAAGCAGTTGCTCACCTTGCCGCTCTCTATGTCCTCAAGGACCGCCATGCAGTTGTCTATGCCGTCTACCGCCATGTACTCGTAGTCCGCCTCGGAGCAGGTCATCGTCTTTAGGATGCCTCCCGTGGTTGGGAACAGGCGTGCCCTGCCGCCGGGGGCGTCCTTAATCGGGGCGGAAAGCTCAATACCCTCCTCCTCGAGCCACTCCGCAAGCTCTTCGAAGGTAAGGACCGCATCCACGATGTCGCGCGAGCTCTGGCCCTCGTCCTTCTTTGCCACGCAGGGACCTATGAAGACGGTCCGCGCCTGCGGGTTGCGCCTCTTTATGTCTGCGCAGTGCGCCTGCATGGGGCTCATGACGTCGGCGAGGTAGATGAGCTCGTCGGGGAAGTGCTTTTGTATGAGGAGGTTTACGCTGTGGCAGCACGACGATATAACGATGTCCTGCGTGCCCTGGGCAAGCATCCTGTCGTATTCGCGCGCAACCATCGTGGCGCCGATTGCCGTCTCCTCCACTTCCGCGAACCCGAGGGCGTTCAACGCCGTCCGCATTCCGTCGATGCCAATCCCCTCAAATCGCGCGGCAAAGGATGGAGCGAGGCTTACCACGACATGGTCGCGCGCCATGAGCATGAGCTTGACCTTCTCGACCTCCGACACGATCTCCTTCGCGTCCTGCGGACACACCACAAAGCAGGTGCCGCAGAGTATGCAGTCGTCCGCAATAATGTGGGCCTGATTGCCCGAGAAGCGAATCGACTTTACTGGACAGTGGCGAATGCACTTGTAGCAGTTCTTGCAGTTGGACTTCTTTAGTCGCAAGCAATCAGACATAGACCCTCCCACCAAATGATTGCGCGGCAAACGCACGGCATGCGGCGCATATCCCCACTCCATTCTATCCCATCGCCGCGCCCGAACTAACCGATGGCAGGGCGAAGACGGGCCAAAGGCGGACAGTCCCCTTTGGCCCGCTTGCGACCAAATGGACGCGAGGGCGTAAACGGCGCGAAACGAGGGCAAAACGGAACGACTATCGTTAAAAGTGCAGTATCGAGTTCAAACTTACGATAGAATATCTACCGTTAAGTCGTTTCATAATTTTGGGAAGGAAAGAGTATTGATGAGGCACGCTTCCAAAAGGGGCGCGATCCTTGGATTGCTCGCGGTTGTAGCCCTCCTGCTCGCTGCGTTGGGACTGGTCCCCAGAGCCTCCGGAGCCATTGCCCAATCTGCCAGCAGCTCGTCGAGCGCGGAGAAATCCAGGACTCCCGAAATAAAAAAATTCAATGAGTTGGCAGACAAGAAAATCGCCGTAACCGGTGGCGCGATGTTCGACAAGTTCGCGCTGGAACACATCCCGGGCCTAAAAGAGGAGAACATCCTGTACTTCAACAACAACGCCGAGTGTGTTGGCGCAGTTGTGGTGGGAAAAGCGGACACCTTCCTTACCGATTCGCCCATAGCGGAGCTGGCCGTGAGCAAGAATGAGGGTCTCACCATCTTGCCCGAGAAGATCATGGACGACAAGTACGGCTTCGTGCTGCCAAAGGACAGCCCCCACACGCAGGAGCTCAATGAGCGGCTAAAGGCGTACAAGGCGGATGGCACGCTCGAAAAGCTCAGGCAAAAGTGGACCAGCTCGGACGATTCGAAGAAGACCATGCCCGAACAGGGATGGAACGCTCCAAAGGGAAAGCTCATCGTGGCCACGTCCACCGACAACGAGCCCGTGAACTACGCCGTGGAAGACAGAACCTGCGGCCTGTGCATCGAGGTACTGGAGATGGCCGCACGCGACCTTGGGTACGGGATTGAGTATCGGAATACGAACGCAGGGTCGATAATTGCCGAGGTGCAGTCCGGCAAGGCGGACATTGGAGCGTATAGCTTCTCCATCACCGAAGAACGTAAGAAGATGATGGACATGACCGAGCCCTATTACGATGGCGGCGTGGCCGCGCTTGTGCGCGTGGAGGGTTATGCGAACGGCAAGGACGAGAACTTCCTCGATGGCCTTGCCAAGAGCTTCGAGCGTACGTTTATTACCGAGAGTCGCTGGCAGCTCATACTCAATGGTCTGGGCGTCACGATGCTGATCTCGGTTGCGTCGGGTGCCCTCGGCTTCGCGCTCGGGTTTGTCTTCGTGCTGCTTCGCCGCAGGAAGGAAGGGGGCATAGCCGACAAGCTCATCCATGGTTTGGAAATCGTCATGGGCGGCCTCCCGGTGGTCGTGGTGCTCATGGTGCTCTATTACGTGTTCTTTGGCGGAATCGACATCCCAGGCTATATAGTTGCCATTCTTACCTTCTCACTCATATTCGCTGCCTCGAGCGGGTCGATTATGTGGAACGCCATACAGGCCGTGGACGCGGGCCAAACCGAGGCGGGCCGCGCCCTGGGCTTTGGCGACCGCGATACCTTCTTCCTCGTGGTGCTGCCGCAGGCCGCACGCCAGTTCGCGCCGCTTGTGGTGTCGCAGTTCGTGAGCCTGGTTAAGGACACCTCGGTTGTGGGCTTCATCGCGGTTCAGGATCTTACGCGTGTGGGCGACATCATCCGCTCGCGCACCATGGAGGCCTTCTTCCCGCTCATCTCCATCGCGGTCATCTACTTCGTGCTGTGCCGATTCTTGGCGTGGCTGCTGAACAAGTTAGCGGTGCGCAAGTTCGAGCCCAAGGATGGCCCGCGCACCATAAAGGGGGTCGATCTGTAATGAGCCTCATAGAGGTAAAGCACCTCCGCAAGGAGTATCCCAAAATCACGCCCCTCAAGGACGTGAACGCCTACGTGGACCGCGGGGAGGTCATCTCGATCATTGGCCCCTCCGGCACGGGCAAGTCCACGTTCCTGCGCTGCCTCAACCGCCTGGAGACGCCCACGAGCGGCCAGATTCTGGTGGATGGGCAGGACGTGTGCGCGCCCGACGTGGATTTGGACGCGCTGCGTCGCAAGATGGGCATGGTGTTCCAGAGCTTCAACCTCTTCGACCACCTGCTCGTGGCCGAGAACATCATGCTCGGGCCCACGCGCCTCTTGGGCGTGAGCAAGCAGGAGGCCTACGAACGGGCAATCGGGCTTCTTAAGCAGGTTGGCCTCAAGGACAAGGCCCTCAACTACCCGCGCGAGCTCTCGGGAGGGCAGAAGCAACGCGTGGCCATTGCGCGTGGCCTTGCCATGGATCCCGACATCCTGCTCTTCGACGAGCCCACGAGCGCGCTTGATCCCTCCATGGTGTCGGAGGTCCTCTCGGTTATGAAGGACCTCGCTTCACGTGGTCTCACCATGATGGTGGTCACCCACGAGATGCGCTTTGCGCGAGAGGCCAGCTCGCGCGTGTTCTACATGGATCGCGGTGAGCTCTGGGAAGCGGGCCCGCCCGAGCAGATCTTCGAGCATCCGAAACGCCAGGAGACCTACAACTTCATATTCCGCGTGCGCAACTGGGAGTGGGAGATCCACGGCATCGACTACGACTACCATGCCATGATGGGCTCGCTCGAGTCCTTCTGCGTGCGCCAGTTCCTTGGCGGCCATATGGCCAACGCGTGCCAGATGGTGGTGGAAGAGGCTGTGATGCAGCAACTTATGCCCGTTGCGCAGGAGAAGGGACTCGCAGACCCAGGCCTCAGGGTCACGCTTTCGATTGCCGAGGGCGGCGCGAGCGCCCAGCTCGAGGTGGATTGCGACGCGTTCGCCGCCGCTGGCATATCTGCCGAATACGTGCTGGAGCACGCCGACGCGATCTCGGCCACCATGTTCGAGTCCATGACTTCCGAGCACACCTGGGAGGGCAACGTTCTGCACTGCACGATAAGCTAAAGGGGAGTCCATGACCCTAAATAGGGGACTGTCCCCTATTTAGGGTCCCGAGCCGCCCCTTTTGCACGCTATGAGTCAAAGAACTCCTGGCCGTCGTCTAGCGTGAGCCTCTCCGCCTTTGGGTACTCAAAGATGAGGCTCTTGTCGGCGCTCTTGAGGTATTCCACGTACCTCTGGGCCTCCCACTTTGCCATGGGGAGGTCGTGCATCAGGTATTTTCCGCAGTTCTGCGGCGTCGCGCCGGGAACCTCGCCCTCGAATGCGCTCATGTGCTCAAAGGCCTCGAGGATGATCGGGTACATATCGCGAGCCGCGGGACGTCCCTTTACGATAATGTAGAACCCCGTGAGGCAGCCCATCGGTCCCCAGTAGATAAGTTCATTCTTCCAGGTTGGATGATTGCGCAGGTACGTGGCCACGATGTGCTCCATGGTGTGCATGGCCGCGGGATCGATGGACGGCTCGGCGTTGGGCCTCTTCAGGCGAACGTCGAAGGTCGTAACGTACTCGTCGCCTACGACGTCTACGCGGCTCTCGAATATGCCGGGGACAATTTGCGTATGGTCAACGGTAAAGCTCGGGATCAAATCCATGGGTCGCCTTTCTCGAGTGGCAAGAAAGGGGAGTATACCGCATGCCTGCGTGTAAAGGGGACAGTCCCCTTTACACGAGTCCTTCTACGACTCTAGGCGCAAGGAGCATTGTGGCCGTCGATCCATTACTGCGGAACTTCAAGGTATCATGTTTGTCGAAGCGAGCGGTCACGTATTTTGCCCGCAGCCTCGCCAAGGAAAGCCGGGACCTGACGGGAGGAAAGGTCCAGGTACGCGGGCTGACGCCGGGCATCATGATTACGGACTTCATCACGCACGCCAACGGCGGCGCAACCATCGTCGAGCTTTCCGAGAAGACCAAGAGGATCTACAACATCTTGGGAGACTACTCCCAGACGATTGCTGACTACGTGGCCGATAGCCCCGACACCATCGCGTTACGCGAGCCATTCCCCCGCCTCGAGCCGCGAGCGCTCCCATGGCGCAACCGAAGGCGCGTCGTTGTCGCAGTGGTCGCACACCTGCACGTCGAGAAAGGACTTTGCGGCCATTTTGGTCAAGCGTCTGGCAAAGTCTTCGGTATAGGGAAGCTCGTTTGCGATGGTGCCCCCGTCCGCGAAGCAGGCGAACCCCTCGGGGGTCTAAGTCTAGGGAGTATTCAAACCCCGAAGCCCTTTCTGGGAGGTCTTCGAGCAGGTCGGACTTAATCTCGTGCTCGAAGTCCCAGTACCAACCCGTTACTTCGAAGTGCCCGTCGTCGTACAGGTAAATCTTGTCGATGAAGTAGCTCAATCCCGTGTCACGCGTTTCCGGGTCGTCGAAGTCGGCGTTGCCGAATTTCTCGAAGAACGCATTGATGCTGCTCTCATCCTGGGCCACGCGCACGTGCCTCCTCTGCCTCGATGGCATCGAGGAGCGCCTTCTTTCGCTCTTCGTTCTCGTTGAGGCGCCTGGCAATGGAAACCGAAAAGGGGAGGACTTGCTCTATGGCCCGGATGAGGTTGTCGAGCGCCTTGGTTGTTGAGGAAAGCTCCTCCCTCAAGCCGTCGAGGTAGCGCGTGTCTACGTAGTGGTCTCTGTAGTATGCGAAGGCGAGCGCCGCATCCAGTATGTTCTGGACGGTGATCTGCTCGAACTGCTTGTGACCAAGCAGCGTGATGAAGGCCGTCTCGATGCTGCGGCGCGTCTTGATGACCCTGAGGTCGAGCTTCTCCGGCATGGCCCCTCCCTTGTACGCCTCTCCGCGCCCGGCGCGCACGCCCGCGACGCACATGGCGATGCCCAAAACCATCGGGATGCTGACCGGCTCCTTGAACGCGAACACCGAGATATGAGCTGCTCCATGGGCGAGGCGACCCCTGTGTTTCAGAGCAGGGGCAGCGCAGC
>CADCPM010000091.1 GCA_902803315.1 uncultured Coriobacteriaceae bacterium | reverse complement strand
GCATCTCCATGAGGGTAAAGCCCTTGTTGCCGCGCTTCTTGAGCTCAGCGCGCCTTTTCTCCAGGTAGTCCTTCATAATCCACCTCTATTTCTGGCGCCCATGCGCCGTCCAGCGTCCCAATGACGCACTCCACTACGTAGCGATATTCTATTACGATTCGCGGGTTTTGTCACTTACGATTCGTGTGTTGGCGTGCCTGACTTTACGACAATATCTTGTGCCAAAGCATACTTACAACACAATACGTAGCCTATCTATGTTGTATTTGACTCTACCATACTACGGCATTTTCGCTATATTTCTTTGCTTTTGCTGCTATTTATATTTGCAAATTACATTTGACTCTAAATAATAAAAACGTGAAATTTCATCCCGCGGGCGCTCTCGCATCCGCAAAATTACCCCGCAGGCTTTACCCGCACTACCGTTCACACGGCAAAACATACCGCTCACCCCCAGTACCTGAGAGTGTTTACCTCGCCACGCTCCAGTGAGTCTTGAACCCTATCGATTTGGTCCAACGGACTTTGTCAGATTGCCTCCCCAAAACCGTGAAAACAGGCATAATGGTGCACACGATAACGATAGGTGGTGTCCATGCAAGCAAAACACTTTCGCACTTCAATCGAACCAGCTCAAATCCGTGTGCTCAACACCCCCGCTAAGCGCATCGCGTGCGTCGTCTCGATCGCAGCCGTAATCTGGGGCGCCATGATGATATGCCAGGGCCTGCGCGCCCCGTCGAACATGCCTGACTGGGCGCTTATGAGCGAAGTAGGCCGGCGCGTCGCCCTGGGCGACACGCTCTACGTAGACGCCATGGACCAAAAGGGGCCTCTCTGCTACCTAACCTATGCCCTCCTTTGGCTCATTTTCCGCACGCCCAACGTCCTCTACGTTGCCAGCAACGTGCTCATCTGGATCTCGCTCGTGGTGGCTTCGTTCCTCGCCGCACGCATGGTCGAGGACGAGCACCAGCCTTGGAAGCACCTCCCCGCGCAGACTATGTTGGCCATGACACTCTTTGTGCCGCACGTCGGCTGCATTGAGCTCTGGCTCCTTCCGCTTGGGCTCCTGGCCGCACTGTGGGTTCGCCGACTCACCAACGGACAGCATGTGCCAGACGCCTGCTGGGCGATCGTGGGCCTCAGCGCGGCCTATGCGGTGGGCGCAAAGTTTACGTGCGCAGCTCAGTTCGTGTTCCTGCTGTGCTATGGATTCTCGCGCAAGAACAACAAAGGCCTTGGGCGGGCCGCCATAATCGCCCTCGTTGCCTGTGTTTTGGGCGTCATCATAACGCTTGGGTGGGTAGTGATGGCCGGTTCGTTTGAGGGCATGCTCCGCCATCACATCCACGCGGCAAGCGACGGATATGCCCAGAACATGTCTATGCTCGGACATCTGCAATCGTCCAACCCCAGCACCACGCACGTGGGCTCGTTCTACCTGGGCCTCGCCGCTTCGGTGATTTCGCTCTTTACCATTACGCGCTCCGCGCGAAAGGGCATCGTAAGCCGCATCGTTGCGATCGTTGGCGCCCTTGCGCTCATGGCCTGCTGCTTTGCCACGTTTGTGGGCTACTATCGCTTCCAGCTCGCACCGCTTGCCGTTATGGGCGCACTGGACCTCAAGGACACGTTCGTCTTTGGTCGGGAGCGCGCCTTCGACCTCACGCTTGCCAAGAAGGCCGTGCTGTGGATCGCTGGCGTGGTGCTCATATCGTGGGTTACTGGCTATACTTGCGACGGCACGCCCGAGGCCATTCGCAGAGACCAGAACCTAAAGACCATGCTCCACAACACCATTGGGGACGACAATTCCGTCTTGGCATGGACGTTCGGCCACACGTGGGTGTATGCCGAGCTGGGACTCGACTTCCCCTACCCCATCCCCGCTAAATACAATGCCAGCACCGACCTGTGGGACGCGACGGCCGGCGCCGACGCCGATGCCCAAAGGTGGCGCTACATCGTGGTGTCGGCAGACTTTGGTGGCGTGGAGGTTGGCGACAGGATGGCCGTAAACAACGAATGGTATCCGGTCGTGGCCATATACGACAATACCGCCATCGTGGATGCTGGCGGCGGTGCCGATGCACTGACAGACCCGCCGTACCGTCTACCCTAAGCTAAGGGACAGTCCCCGAGTTATAGTTTGCTCTCAACCCGTAACTTGGGGACTGTCCCTTGGTTAGGGTTATCTTCGTAAGCGTCAAAACAATCGCATCTAGCATCTCTAGGATTGAAAATCGATAATCACCTCCAGTCAGCCAGCACATCGGAAGATTG
>CADCPM010000090.1 GCA_902803315.1 uncultured Coriobacteriaceae bacterium | reverse complement strand
CCTCGTCGGCCACTATGAGTGGCGACAGATCCCGATCTTGTTCAAGGACAACTGGTATCTCGAGAGGGGCATATTCCATCTGGGCAGACCCAAGGACGCCGCCCCTCCGGCCTCGGCCCACGTACAAATGAGGCTTGTCGATCCCGAGGGCGTCCTCTGCGGATACTACTCCGCCGAGCAGGTACGAGCCATGCCAGAGCCGGTGACCCGCAGCGGCGACACGGCCATGTACGAGACGATCAGCCTCGAGCCCCCGCAGGCGACGTCAATGTCGCCTGCGGGGGCGTTCTTTTTTCCGACGATTGTCTCGTGGCCGCCTACGTGCCGTACATGTGCCCGAAGCCGCACTCCCGGCAGGCCAACCTCACGATCTCGGCCACGGACACCCCCTCCCTCATATGCATCCGTCGCTGGTGTCCGTAAGCCTATGAGCGGTTGTAAAACTTGTCCGTGAAGCTTTACAGCTACAGTTTGTGTCTCCATCTTCAAGACCAAACATTTGAATTCGTAAGAATATCGACCTCATAGACTATTGATTTCGTCGATATATGGATATATTTAGTCGTTGAATTCGTATACAATCCGTCTTGAGCAGTCGTTCGCGACGAACACCGCGACAAGCGACGAGACACTCAGGGCGGTGCTGTTCGACCAGCTGGGCGTCAACGAGGGCATGCTCGTGGAGAACTACGTAGCCCAACAGCTTCGGGCGAAGGGCGACGAGCTATTCTTCTATTCGCGCTACGACCGAAAGGACTCATCGTGGAACATGGAGATAGACTTCCTCGTGGTTCGTCCGTTCGCCGATGCAGCGGGAAAGCCGCGAATCAGCCCCGTCGAGGCGAAGTCGACCAAACGCTACGGCACCAAGTCGCTGGACAAGTTCAGGGAGAAATTTCCCGGGCAGACGGGACTTGAGCTGGTCCTGCACCCCAAACAGATGGCGCGGCTGCAAGGACGGGTCTATCTGCCGCTCTACATGGCGCATTTGGCGTAACGGGAGGTAGCCTCGATAACGGCCCTCCCAGCGCACAAAGGCATCCGCGAGACAAAAGGCGCGTACGGAAGCCCTCGTCCTCAATGGCTACGGCAGTTTGCTCGACCAAGCCAAAAGGCTGTCCAACCAAAACAGGCATGACTATAGTCGCTTTTTAGCCAGCTGACCTACGTGCGCTCAGTCGCGAGCCACCGGCGTAAATAGTAAGCGGAGTCACGCGCTTGGCCCTCGTCTTCGTTGCCATGGGCAAGGCCCGACTTCAGTAGTGCCAGCATTTCTGCCGGCGTCTTTGCCAAGACGTCTGCGTGTCGAAGGAGGCGCTTGTCGGTGGTAACAAGATAGCTTGCCCTTGCGCGGTTGCATCCAGCCAAGATAAGATTGTCCTCGAGGTCCTCGTGCAAGGGGCGGAACTTCTCGGCGTAGTAGAAGTCCGACGCGTCGGCTGGCACGGGTGTGGCCACCTCGCGCATCTGGGCCGCGCAGTCCCAGGCAAAAGTCTTTGCTGCCCGAGCCTGCGCTTCGGTAAGCTGGCCGGCCTCCCGGAAGAACCTCTTCGCGCATATGCCCGCCTTCGCGTAAACGTCGAGCGCGCTGTGCGAGGCGTATGCAAGGGGTATCTCGCTGTTGAGGGCATGGCTGATAAACGCCTGGGCGTCCCTTCTTCCCGGGCGATCGAGGAGAAACAGGTCGAGCCATACGCAGGTGTCCACGAGGACGATGGGTTTGCCTGAGCTCATGGTGCCACCGTCCCGCCGTCACGAGCAAGCCACTCGTCGTAGAGCATCTCGTCCAACTCCTCATCTGTTGGAGGAGCGTAGTCCGCTCGATCAACCCCCGCGAGGGAGAATAGCTGGGAATGCCAGCCCTCGATCTGGCCGACAAGCTCGTCGCCTCGCAAGGAGGTCGTGGCATCGTCCTCATCGGAAAGCACGGAGAGTACCCGCTCGCACTCCTGCGCTCCCTTTGCAAGCTTTGCCCATAATGCACGCACGACCTCCGCCGGAGTGACCCCTACTCGTTCGAGCACGGCGTCTCCGGCCGCCCTGAGCTCGGATTCCATGCGTACGTTGAGCTGCGATGTTGCTGCGGGACCCATAGTCATCACCTCTTCCGTTAGTGCTACATAGGGTAGCACTAAACTGTATCGTATATACGTGGAACAAGGGACGTGGCCTGCTTGTGACCCTGGCGATGGCGCTGGGCATGTGTCCGACCGCGGGCATTGCCGAAGAGGTACCGATGGAGCCCGAGGGCGAGCCCGTCGTCGAGGTGAAGACCAAGGGCAACGAGTCTGGGCCATGGCAAAGGCCAGCAAAACCTCATATTGTCCAACGTATCGAATTGTATTACTTTAGCGCATATGGGTATTGGCCGAACGACGGCGACGACCGGGACGAGTACGAGCTGACCCCCGAGCTAACCTGGCCGGGGAAGCATCCTTTGCGCTCCGTTACGTGGTGTCCGTCGCAACTGAGGGAGTCCTACGGCTCCGCGACGGATGGCTGGATGCATAAGCTGTACCACGGCGACAACCTG
>CADCPM010000089.1 GCA_902803315.1 uncultured Coriobacteriaceae bacterium | reverse complement strand
GTCTTGTTATCGGACATTGGCGGCCACCTCCTTTGCATCCTCGTTCCCAAGCGTCGCACTGCCCTCCGCAAGCTCGGCGGCAACGGCTTCCTCGCCGAGCTGGAGCGTGGCAAGCTCGCGGTACAGGTCGCATGAGCGGAGCAGCTCGCTGTGCGTACCGAGTCCGACGACGCAACCCTTGTCGAGAACAATGATCTGATCGGCATCGATGATGGTTCCCACGCGCTGGGCAACGATGAAGATGGTTGCGTCCGAAAGCTCGCGGTGAATGTTGCCTCGTAGCTCCCGGTCGGTCTTCATGTCAAGCGCGGAGAAAGAGTCGTCGAAGAGGAAAACCTCGGCATCGCACATAAGGGCGCGAGCGATGGCAAGGCGCTGTCGCTGGCCGCCGGAGAAGTTGGATCCTCTTTGGGAAACGCTGGCGTGGTAGGTGCCATCCTTGCCCTCGACGAACTCGCTCGCGCAAGCGATCCGGCAGGCGCGCTCCCAAGCTTCCTCGCCGCCCTCGTCGTCTCCCCAAGCGAGATTCGAGGCGATGTCGCCCGAGAACAACACGTTTTTCTGCGGCACGTAGCCAATGAGCGAGCGCAGGTCATCGAGCTTGTAATCGCGCACATCGATGCCGTCGACGGTAACGCTGCCCACAGTCACGTCATAGAGGCGCTCTATGAGCTTGAGAACGCTTGACTTGCCACAACCGGTCGGGCCGATGATGGCCGTCGTGGTTCCCGGAACGGCGGTAAAGCTGAGCTCCTGCAGAGCAGCCTCGCGGGCTCCCGGATAGGCGAAGCTGACGTTGTCGAAGACGATCGTTCCCTTGGACGTGCGGTCATCGAGGCTGCGACGACCGTCCTTCACGGACACCTCGGTCTCGAGAACCTCGATGATGCGCGACGCGCAAGCCGAGAACGTGGGGTAGAACATAATGAGGGCGGACATCATGATGATGGCCATGAGGATCATTTGGACGTACTGCACGTTTGCCACCAAAGCGCCGACCTCTACCGTGCCCTCGCCAACGAGATAGGAGCCGTATGCCAGCACCGCGGTGGTGGTGAGGCCAAAGATGAGCATGATGGCCGGCATGAGCAGCGCCATAAGACGCCCCTGGGCAATAGCGGTTTGCGCGTTGCTTTCGTTGGCGACGTTAAAGCGGTCCATCTCGTTCTTCTGCCTGTTGAATGCGCGGATAGGCCTTACGCCGGTTAGCGTCTCGAGGAAGAGCCGGTTGACGATGTCGATCTTCACACGCAAGGTCTTGGAGAGGCGCGAGAGTATGACGACGATCACCCCAACAACCACGAGAAGAATCGGGATTGCTATGGTAAGAACCGTTGAAAGCTCGCCGCCCGAAACCGAGGCGAGCACGAGTCCGGTAACGAGCACAAGGGGCGCCATGACGCCGAACTGCAGCAGAAAGACCAGGAACGTCTGGATTTGCGTGACGTCGGAGGTCGACCGAGCAACGAGACTTGCCGTCCCGAACTTGTCGGTCTCGGCCGCCGAGAAAGACTGCACCTTAACAAACAGCTTCTCGCGAAGCGTGGCGCACGCAGAGGTGGCTAGATGCGAAGAAAGCCGGGCGGCGCCGATTGCTGTGGCGTATTGGATAATCGCCAGCACCACCATCGCAATGCCAAGCGTCATGAACACCCCGCTGTCGTGAGCTTTTACCCCACCATCTATCATGCCACCAAGCAAAGTCGGCGTGAGCATCTGCGCTAACGCAGAAAACATCGTAAGAACGACAAGTCCGACCATAAGCTTGCCGCCGAGGCGGAAATACTTAAAGACCCTCATGCAACCTCCTGTCTCTAATAAAACCCTTTCGATGGCCAATCTGCGAGGGGTCATACACATCAGCCAGTCAAACACCGAGCAATGGTATCACAGGATCCGTGTTTTACTGATAGGCAGTAATACGATTAAAGTGGTTTTATCTGCATTTTTGTTAACTTATATGGTATGTTGAAGTCCTTGATCGGGGACAACGAGCCATTTGGCCAATTAGCGCATACGCAAGCGCCTCCCGCCCCAGCGCGAGCGCAGCCGTCGTAGGCGAGCGTTGAGCGAAATCCCGCTACGCGAGCGCAGGCCCATAAGCGGCACGGCCACCAGCACGGGCAAGACGTACTCCACCATACGCCACACCACGAAACCCGCCGAGAGCGCGTCACCAAACATCGGCCCAAACAGGAAGGCAAAGCCTCCCTCAGCGCCAAACGTGCCGCCTGGCAGCGGTATGGCCGACGTGAGCAGCTCCAGGATGGCTCCGCAAGCAAGGCACGTAAGTATGCTCTGCCGAATGCCAAACGCGCGCAGCACAACCCACGGCAAAACATACAAGAAGCCCAGTTGGACAAGGGTAATCAGCATGGTAAGAGCCATGAGGCGCCAGTTGCGCGCCCCGGCCTTGAAGCCGTGCGAGAACTCGTATATCTGCTCGTTTACCACGTTGCTCCAGCGCTCGAAGCGATCGTCACCAATCCAACCCCATCTATGGATGAGCCTCAGCCCCCACCCGCCCACGGCGCCCACCTGCTTGGGCAGCAAGCACACCAAAAGCAGGCTGGCCACCTCAACCACCTTTGCGCCAAACAACAGGGCGCCAACAAGGAACACGTTTCCATACGTGTCCAGGAAATACCCCATGCGCGGAATGAGCATAAGCGCCGCAAAGACGCCCTCCCCCGCCTCGTACACGATGAAGCGCGTGTATTGTAGCGCCCCGGCCGCACCCGCCGAGAGACCCGAGCGCGTGAGGCGCACGATCTGCGCGGGCGCACCGCCCGTTCCGTTGGGGGTCAGGTTCGAGAAGAAAATGCCAGTTGCCTCCACGCTCATGAGGTCGAGGATTCCAAGTGGTGACTTTGGGTCGCCCACCACGGCGACCGCGTAAGCCGCCACACCCAGCACGTAGTAAGCCGCGTAGCACATGAACGCCACAACCACCCAGCCGACCTTCACGCCGGCCAACGCATGGAAGAAAGATCCCAGCTGGCCCGAAATTACCAGGTACAGCACGTAGGCCACGCCGACGCACAGCAGGAATAGCACGCTCTTGCGCACCGACCTAACCTCGGTCTTGCCGCCACTCGCTTGAACCTTTGGCCGCGGTGCGGATCCACCCGTCGCGTTGCCCGTCATTCTCAACGTCCCCTCACGCGTCCTTGTAGCGCATGCGCTCAACTGCGGTAAACGCCAGAGGAGAAAGGTATGCGCCGCCAAACACCGGAGCGAAGTTCTTCACCAGCTCATACCAACGCTCGTCCACGATAATCGCGCCCAGCGGCTTTGTGCAAAGGTACAGCACAAGTACCACGGCCATACCCACCACAAAACGCAGCACCATCCGCTTCCAACCGAATCTCGCGGGATCCACCTCGAACCTTACGTAACGTTGCTCCAAGAACCACCCTAGCACCGCTCCCACAAACATGCCCGCCGCCTTGAAGCAGTCCACCTGCATCTTGATGGGATCCACCATAAGCGCGCCAGAGGCGTCGTAATCCATGGGATATGGCTTTAGGTACGCGTACGCCACGTATGCCACCGCAGCCACGAGCGCCACCACCAACACACGCACATCGCGGCCCTCGCCCCCATCGACCCACGTCAAAAGACGGCTTGCCGCCAGTAAGGACAATATGCCTACCACAAGCCCCACCAGCACGTCCTGCGGCGTATGGACTCCCAGGAAGTTTCTCGAGAAGGCCACCAGCAGCACAAACACCCAGCACCCCGCGGCAAGCAAGGGGATGCTCTTGCGAAACCACCAGCCAACTGCGCCCGTAAGCGTCACCGACGACATGGTGTGGCCGCTGGGAAACGAGTATCCCGTGGCCTCGCCAAGCGCCCCAGCAGACGGGCGCACGGCCGCACTGCGCACCCAAGGCCTATATGCGCACACGGTGTTCTTCACGAACTGGTTCACAAACGTGCCAATTGCAAACGTAAACAGCACATAGCGTCCCGCGCGCTTGTCCAGGCACCAAAACAGCAGGCACGGGACCACAATGAGGGCTTTGCTCGCGGCCACTGCCGAAATGATGACGAACAGCCGCTCAATAAAAGGAGGCACAGACTCTCGGATACCCTGCAACCATAGAAGGTACGCTATGTCCATGTCTGACTCCCTTTTCCTCAACCGTTCGTTCCGCACTGGGGTCGTTTCCGCGGCGTCATGCACTGATTCCTGTGTATTATAGGAGAGAATCCCGTCAAGACGAAAGGGACACTATGGAGCGGTTGCTTGCGCGCTATACCAACAGCTACCTGAGCTATGTAATTCTGTTCCTGTTTTATGACATCGCGTTTGCCCTGTTTTCGTCCATGATATCGGTGTACCTCATCGGCAAGGGGTACTCGGCAAGCGAGGTGTCGCTGTGCATCTCCGTCGCCTCGCTGGCAGCCATGATAACCCAGCCCATCATCGGCGGCCTTACCGAGAGGTTCGGAATGCGCCTGGTTAACATGGTGATGTTTGGCCTCACCTGCGCGTCGGCCGCGCTGTTCGTGGTGTCGCCCGGCTTTTGGATTACCGTGGGCGCCTATTCGCTCATGTACCTGCTCATGAACGGCGTAAACCCCGTGGTGGAGCGCATGGCCACGTCGAGCCCCTATAACTACGGCGCAATTCGCACGTGGGGCACCATTGGCTTCGCGTTGGGCACGCAGCTCACCGGTATTATCTACGACGGCATCAGTCCCGAGGCGCCCTACATCTTCGTAATTATTACCATGATCATGGCCATCGTTGGCTTTTGGGGCACGCAGCCGCGCTTGGCCGAGACCGAGGCTGCCAACATCGAGGACGTGAGCGAGGGCAAGGAAGCCGGCGAAGGCGTGTCCATAAAGGATCTTCTTACCAACAAGAAGTTTTTGTACTATCTGCTGCTGCAGATCATCTTTTGCGCGGTAACGGGCGCCGCCTACTCGTTTACCCCCTCCGCGCTTACCGACTACCTGGGCATGGAGGCCTCCACCGCCTCCACGGTGCTGGCGGTGGCCGCCTTGTTGGAGATTCCCCTGCTGCTGCTCTCGTCCAAGTTCATGGACAAGGTCGCCAACAAGACCCTGCTGCTCGTGGCCTTTGGCCTGGCGGTGGTGCAGGTGCTCCCCTTTGCGCTGGGGATGGCATTTCCCGTGGTTATTGCCCTCACGTTTTTGTGCAAGCATCCGCCCGTGATTCTTAACATCATGACCAACATGAAGGTCGTCAACACCATCGTGGACCCGCGCCAGCAAATTACGGGCCTAGCAATCGTAAAGGCATGCCAGAACTTTGGCACCATTGTTTCCAACAACATTGGCGGGCGCATCGTGGATGCCAGCGGGTATCCCGCCATGTTCTTGTTCCTGCTGGCCCTAACCGCCGTGGGACTTTTGGGCGTGCTGTTCTTCCGCGTGCCCTCGGGCAACGACAAGAAGCTCTTTAGCTAGCGGGTCGAGAGGAGACAAGACCATGGCCGCGCAACTGCAACTGGTATTCGACCACGGCAAGCGTCACGAGCTGCTGCAATCGGCAGACGAGATGGCCGACTACGTGGACATCATCGAGATTGGCTATCCGGAGCTGGTGACCTTTGGCCTGGACGTCGTGAAGGACATCCACGTCGCGCATCCCGACCTGAAGCTCTGCGTGGACGCCAAGGTGTTCCACGGCGGTTCGGGCGTAACGCGCCGCTGCTTTGAGGCGGGCGCAAGCATCGTGACGGTGCTGGGAACCGCTCCCAACCCCGTCATTCAGCAGATGGTGCGACATGCGCGCGAGTACAACGGCAAGATTATGTGCGATGTGGACGGTATCAAGCGCGTGGGTAGACGCGTGGCCGAGGTGGACGCGCTGGGCGTGGACTACGTGAGCATTGCCTCGGGCTTTTTGATGGAGCACGAGTACGACCTCAACAAGCGCAACCATGGGTCGATTTTCCAGGTAAGGCCACTCGAGCTTGCCGGCGCAGTGAAGCGGAACCTGCTGCACGCAGGCCTGGCCATTGGCACGGGCATCAACGAGGAGAACATCGACCTCGTGATGGAGCTCGACCCCGCCATCGTTATGGTGGGACGCGGCATCTACTACGACGCGAACTCGCCCAGCGAGTACCACACCGCGTCACTGTACACGCGCATCGCGCGAATCGAGGCACTGCGAAGGAAGATGGGTTAGCGCGGAGCAGGCCGCAGAGCGCAAAGTCTGTAGCCCTTGTCGCAAAGTCTGTAACGCCCGCCATAAAGTCTGTAACCTGACTCGCAAAGTCTGTAATTTCTCACGCAAAGTCTGTAACCTGACTCGCAAAGTCTGTAATTTCTCACGCAAAGTCTGTAATTTCTCACGCAAAGTCTGTAGCGCTGAGGCTCTTGTTTTGACATAACCCCAGTTCAGGGCTTGCCACTTTCTAATGGGAGTCAAATACCTACAGACTTTATGAGAAGGGCTACAGACTTTATCCGAGGGATTACAGACTTTGTGTGGGCGGCTACAGACTTTGCAAGCCGGGGTACAGACTTTGCAAGCCGGGGTACAGACTTTGCAAGCCGGGGTACAGACTTTGCAAGCCGGGGTAC
>CADCPM010000088.1 GCA_902803315.1 uncultured Coriobacteriaceae bacterium | reverse complement strand
GGGTGGCGACCCCTTTGCTTAAACGGCATGCAGGCAAAGGGAGTCAGCTATTCGGCGCAGGTTGTTCTATCTTCCCTGCATCCTTCTAGCGACGGCGCTTCTTCTGCTTGCCCTTCTTCTTGGGACGGCTGTTTCGCTTCGCCTGACGGTTCTGCGGCGCCGCGCCAGCTCCGCCCATACGTGCGAGCTTCTCGGCTTCCATGGGGTCCATCCCCATGTTGCGCATCATGTTGCCCATGGCCCTTCCCATGCCGCGCTGGTTGCCTCCCATGGCCATGGAGCGCAGAGAACCCATCATCTTGTCCATCTGCTCCCACTGTTTGATGAGGTTGTTCACCTCTTGCACCGATCGGCCAGAGCCTTGGGCGATGCGCTTGCGCCTCTGTCCGTTAATGATGCGAGGCTTCGCGCGTTCCTCCTTGGTCATGGAACGAATCATGGACTCAACGGGCACCAACTGGTCATCGCTTATGTCGGCGCCCTGCTGGCTCATTGCACGGTCAACGCCGGGAATCATGCCCGCGAGCTTGCGAAGGCCACCCATCTTTCGCACCTGTTGGAGCTGGGAGAGCATATCATCCATGGTGAAGCCCTCCATGAGCATGCGCTCGGCATCCTCCATGCTCTTCTCGTCGGAGAGACGCTCTGCCTCCTCGATGATGCCGATGACGTCGCCCATGCCCAAGATGCGGCGTGCCATGCGGTCGGGGTGGAACACCTCAAGCGAGTCGGGCTTCTCGCCCTGGCTTACGAACATGATCGGCTTGCCGGTGACTTCGCGCACCGAAAGCGCTCCGCCGCCTCGGGCGTCACCATCGAGCTTGGACATTATGACGCCGTCGAAGTCCATGCGGTCGTTGAACTCGTTAACCACGTTGACGATGTCCTGACCGGTCATAGCGTCAACGACCATAAGAATCTGGTCGGGTTTCACGGCGTCGCGGATGTCCACGGCCTCCTGCATCATTTGCTCGTCGATCTGCAGACGACCAGCCGTGTCCACGATTACCAAATCGTACCCGTTCTGGGGTGCGACTTGCTGTACGGCCTCGCTGGCAATGCGTACCGCATCGACGCCGTCCCCACGATAGACGGGCACGCCAATCTCGTCACCGATCGTTTGGAGCTGGTCGGCAGCTGCGGGACGATGCACGTCGCACGCGGCCAACAGGGGCTTTCTGCCCTGCCCCTTAAGCAGGTAGGCCAATTTGCCGGCCGCGGTGGTCTTACCCGAGCCCTGAAGGCCTACGAGCATGATGACGTTGGGCTTGCGCGTTTCGGGGAGCTGCAGTTCCGCATCCGTGGAGCCCAGGAGCCTTGTGAGCTCCTCGAGCACGATGCGCACGACGTTCTGCGTGGGATTGAGCGAGCTAAGAACCTCTGCATCCAGGCATTGCTCCTTGCAGCGCGCAACAAAGGCACGCACCACCTTGAAGTTTACGTCCGCCTCCAAAAGCGCAAGGCGAATCTCGCGCATTGCGACGTTAATGTCATCCTCGGTAAGGCGTCCCTTGCCGCGTAGTTTGTCAAAGGTGTCTTGAAGCCTGTCGGAAAGGCTGCCGAATACCGCCATATGCTACTCCTTCATGTCCGCGCCCACGAGTGCGCGGGCAAAATCGTTTGCATTGAATCGTTGCAGGTCCTCTATGGCCTCTCCTACGCCGATGCGCAGGATCGGGAGCTTGAGCTCGTGCGAAATGGCAACGGCAATGCCGCCTTTTGCCGTACCGTCAAGCTTCGTGATAATGAGGCCATCAAGATCCAACGCGTCGTTGAACTCCTTCGCCTGCGAGAGACCGTTCTGTCCGGTGGTGGCGTCCACCACCAAGATGACCTTCACAGGAATACTCGCACGCTTACGAGTGACGCGCACCACCTTGCCGAGCTCGCTCATGAGGTCGGCAGAGGTGTGCAGACGGCCCGCCGTGTCGATGAGCACGAGTTGCGCACCCGTCTGCTCGGCCTTCTCGAGCACCTCGAAGCACACGCTCGCCGGATCGCTTCCGCGCTTGCGCGTCACCATCTCGATGCCTGAGCGCTGAGCCCATATCTCAAGCTGCTCGATGGCAGCCGCACGAAACGTGTCGGCTCCACCTATGAGGCATTTCGTGCCCTGGTCGTGGGCGACCTTTGCAAGCTTGCCTACGGTGGTCGTCTTGCCTGCCCCATTTATGCCAACGAACAGCACGCATGAGGGCAGGTAGTCAAACGGATCCCACGTGCGCGGCGTAAACTCGCCAGCTATGCGAACGGCAAGTGCGTCGCGAATCTGATCGGCTCGCGTAAGGTTTTCGCGCGCGGCTTGCTCTCGCAAGTCATCGGTTACCTGAAAGGCAACCTCCGCGCCCAAATCGCCCATCACGAGCGTGTCCTCGAGATCCTCCCAAAACGCGTCGTCTACCTCGCCGCCCAAGTAGAAAATCTCATTCATGGTCTCACGCGAGCGCGCAAGACCCTCCTTGAGTCTGTCAAACAGGGCCATTAGGCCTTCACCATCCTTCCCGTATGATCGAGACGCTGCGAGACCACATGGCTCACGCCGTCGGCCTGCATCGAAACCCCGTAGAGTACGTCCGCATTCTCCATGGTCCTACGCTGATGCGATATTACTATGAGTTGCGTGCTTTTGCGTAGCTCGTCTATGGCATCAAGAAGTTTGCCGAGGTTAGAGTCGTCCAATGCCGCCTCCACCTCATCGAAGACATAGAACGGCACGGTACGCGTCCTATATACCGCAAAGAGAAGGGCTAGCGCCGTAAGGCTCTTCTCGCCACCGCTCATAAGCATCATCTTCTGTATTTTCTTACCTCGAGGTTGAGCGATGACCTCGATTCCCGTCTCGGACAGATGGTCGGGGTCCGTCATCTCGAGGTGCGCGGCGCCGCCGGGGAACAGAAGCGAGAAAACCTCGCCGAAATTGGCGTTGACCTGGTCGAAGATCACCAGGAACTGACGACGCATCTTGCGCTCGATCGCGGCGGTAATCTTTGCCAGCGACTTGCGGGCGCTCTCCAGGTCGCTGACCTGCTCGGCGATGTAGTCGGCCCTGGCCTTAAGCTGGGTGTATTCGTCCATAGCGACCTCGTTCACCGGTCCTATGGACGCCAGCTTTCGACTGAGCTCCTCCTTGCGCGCCTCCGCCGCCTCGCGGTCCTCGGGCGCAGGCATGGTAAGGGCTTCCGTGAGGTCCTCTCCCATCGACTCGATGGCAGAGACCGCAGTCTGAACCTGAACCTCAACCTTACCCTTCTCGACCTTTAGATCGTTCGAGCGCTCTTGAGCCTTTTCGAGTTCGTCACGGGCTGCTTCCACTGCCTTGCGGGCATTTCCAATCGTCTCCTTGAGCGATTCCGAGTCAGCCTCGGCCAAAGAGGCGCGGTCATCCAGCCGCTCCTGCCATGCGAGCGCGCGTTCCTGAATGGCACGATAACTATCCTGCAGAGGGGCGACCCTACGCAAACGCGCACGCAGCTCAACGACTTCCTTGTTGGCGCTTCGCATGCCCTCTTCCTGTTTTCGCACACGTGCACGCAACTCATCTTCCCGCGTTATGAGGTTGTTCTTGCGCTCTTGCACCGTCGCTAGCTTGAGGCGGTGCTCCGAGACACGCCGGTCGGCGTCGGCTTCCGATCTGGATGCCTCCGCACGCTCGTCCGAGAGCGTTTCGGTAAGCTGTGCGAGCTCTTGCGCCTGTATCGATGCCTGCTCGGCAGCCTCTTTATGGCGTTCTATGGCGGCACGCGCGTCTTGCGCCTTGCCTGCAGCCTCGCTCCGCTGTCGCTCGACGCGCTCCTTCTCGGTGCGCGCGGATTGTAGTTGACCTTCCAGGCGACCCACTTCCGCCGTGACTGACGACAACTCTCCCCGCAACCGCGCGGCATCGCCTTTGGCGCGCGCGTTGAGGTCGCGCGCGTTCTGCAAATCGGATTCGCACGAGCTCACGCGTTCCGTGGCCTCACCAAGGCTTGTCTCAAGCGATGCCATCCCCTCGCGCAACAGCCTCATACGCCGCTTGCGCTCAAGTGAGCCAACCTCGGCCTGCGTGCCCATCCCAACAACCACACGGCCGTCAGGCAGCGCCACCAGGCCCTCCTTCGTCACATAGGTGCAAGCGGGGTTTTGGTCATGGGCCTCTATCGCCTGGCTTGCGTTTGCAACCACGCGAACGTCTCCAAGGAGCGCCTCGACAAGGGCTTCGGCACCTGGGTGTACGGTTATCATCGCATGCAACGGCTGGCCAGGCGCCTCGATGGCTCGCTCGTTTATACGTACGTCCTTGCGTACGACGGTCGCCCGACCCTTTGCCTCACCCACGCCCACGGCAGCGCTCGACAGACGTTCCGAAGCGGCGGCGTCTGCCACCACCAAGGCATAGAGGTCCTCGCCAAGCAGACGTTCCACAAGTCCCTCGAACTCGCTCGGCACCTCAATGAGGTCAGCAAGGCGACACTCAACCGTCTGGGAAAGGCTGTCGTCTTTCATCAGCTCCGCAACAAGGGGGCTCGCACTTTCCATTTGCTCGTCCACCGACTCCAACGCAGAAAGCGATGCCTGTTGCCGCGTAAGTAGGTCGCGAGCCTCGCGTTCCTCCGTACGAGCGCCGCTTAGGCGCTCCTGTAGTTTGCGGATACGGTCCTTGGCGTCATCAGCCTGCCTCTTGGCCTCTTCGAGCTCAGACTTGAGCTCCACTTCTCGCTCTTTGCGTTCCGCAAGTCGCGAGGCACCGGTCTCCAGTTGTTCGTCAAGTTGATGCAGGCGATTCTTGAACAGCCCATCCTCAACCTCGGCGTTCCCAATCTGGTCGCGCAGTTTGGCATGGGCCAGCGTTTCCTGGTCTGCCCTACGCTGCGCGGCACGCTGATCAGCTTGCGCTTGCGCGAGTCGCCTGCCCAACTCCTTGCGCCGAGCCTTTGCCTCGCGCGCCTTGGGCGTGAGTTCCTCAACCTGTCGCTTGAGCTCACTCCACTGCGCTCGCGCATTGCCAAGCTCATCGGTCACACGCCGAAGCTCCTTCTCCGCCTGCGCACGCTCTTGCTTTGCCGCGTTCGCACTCGACTCAAGGCCTTCGATGCGCGAGGCCATGTTGCGGCCTTTCTCACCGAGCAGTCGAACGTCCGATTCAAGCCTCGTCATCTGATCGGCAAGCCTCCTGCGCTGCGCGCCAAGGTCACCGACGAAGATGCCCTTCTCTTCGAGCAGGCTCTGATAGCGCTCAAGCTCCTCGGTCTTCTGCTTGAGGCGAAGCCTGGCAATCGATACGCTGGCCTCTCCCTCCCTAGCCGAAGACATGAGTCGCTCGTGAGACATCTGCAACTTGCGAAGGTCGTCCACCGCAAGGCATAAAGAGATCTCGCGCAATTGGTCGGATATCTCGCGCGCCTGGCGGGCTTTGCCCACCTGTCGCTCGAGCGGTCGCAACTGGCGCTGAATCTCCCGATTGATGTCTTTGGCGCGGGTGAGATTCTCCTCCATGCTTTTGAGCTTGCGCTCGGAACGCGCCTTCCTGCGCTGGTGCTTTGAGATGCCAGCGGCCTCCTCGATCAGCTCGCGACGCTCCTCTGGCCTGCTGGAAAGGATGGAGTCCAGATTTCCCTGGCTTATGATCGAGTGCATCTCGCGCCCAAGCCCCGAGTCATGGAGAATGTCCACGATGTCCATAAGACGGCATGGCGCGTTGTTGATAAGATACTCGGACTCTCCCGAACGATACACGCGACGCGTAACCGCAACCTCGGAGTGGTCTACGGGCAACACGCCGTCGGAGTTGTCCAACACAAGCGTCACTTCGGCAAGGCTCACCGACTGACGCGCCGAGGACCCCGAAAAGATGACGTCCTCCATAGCCGATCCTCGCAGCATCTTGGCGCTCTGCTCGCCAAGAACCCAAAGAATAGCATCTGAGATGTTTGACTTACCCGATCCGTTAGGACCAACGACCACGGTAAGGCCGGGATCGAACTCCATGGTGGTCTTGTCGGCAAACGACTTGAATCCACGCAGGGTTAGCGACTTAAGATACATCCCCATCCTCTCTGGGAAGCATGCTCACGCCACCCATGCCCATACTCGCCTCTTTGGCATAGCCTAACCTTCGCAACGCATCGAGTGCGGCAGCGGACTCCGACTCCTTCTTCGTAGATCCCTTGCCACGACCCACGCGCCTGGACTCCACAAAGACGACTGTCGTGAAGGTGGGAGTGTGCGCTGGTCCTTCCTCCCCCACCAGTTTATACGTCGGGCCGCAATGATAGTCGCGCTGCGTGACCTCCTGCAGTCGCGACTTTGGCGAGAGGGGCCTCTTTGCGAGATCGGGAGTCACATAGCACAAGAGCGTACGCTCGACAAATGCCGAGGCGACCTCCATGCCGCCATCCAGGTAGAGCGCGGCAACCAATGCCTCATAAACGTCTTCCAAAGCCTTGTGCATACCCCGCGCCTGCGTTCCTCGCTCGGAATGGCCAAGCAGCAGGTAGGGTCCCACACCCAGCTCCTCAGCCACATGAGAGAGCATCTCTCCCGAAATGAGCGTGGTACGGATATTGCTTAGCTCACCCTCGTTCATGCCTGGAAAGCGCTTGTACACATAGAGCGCGACCAGAGTTCCCAGAATTGAATCTCCTAGGAACTCAAGTCGCTCGTAAGATGCCGAAACCGACTTTCCCTCCGCGGCCGAAGGATGCGTTATGGCAGAGACCACCAAATCCTGGTTCTCAAACTCATGATCGACGATCTGCTGTATTGCTTTGATTCGTGCGTGAAGTTTCAAACCAAAACCCCAAAGACTCCCTAGGCGTTTTGGATGGCGTCCACGGCGTCGCCCACGGTCGCAATATCGGCAAGCGAGTCATCGTCGAGGGTAAGGCCAAACTCATCCTCGAGCGCCGTAACCAACTCAAGCAGATCGAAAGAGTCGGCACCAAGATCCTCAAACCTGAGCTGCTCGGTTACGCTTGCCTCATCCACCTCGAGCGTCTCGCTTACGAGCTCGGCAACCTTCTTCAGAATCGTAGCGCGATCCATGAAAACCTCCTCATTTGCCGGGGAAAGCCCCGTCTTGTTCTTTGCAAGCACAATTGTACTATACGTTCGATGGGGCGGGCGCACCCCACCCCAAAGAACGCGTTTCAAACTACTCTGCCAGCGTAGCGGCCACCTTTTCCGTAAGCTGCCCACGAACCGCTGTAGCACAGGCGAGCGTGCCAGAGGCCACTGCTGTGGCGCTTGTGGCACCATGCCCGATAAGCACCGGCGCCTTGAGACCGAGCAAAATGGCTCCGCCGTAGTCATCGCCCGAAAGCATGACCTGCAGGTCCTTGAGTGCGGGCTTGAGCAGCAGCGCACCCACCTTGCCACGCAGAGAATGCTCTATCGCGGCCTTAAGGCTCTTGAGGATGAACTTGGCCGTGCCCTCGAGCGTCTTGAGGGCTATGTTGCCGGTAAAGCCGTCCGACACGATTACGTCGAAGTCGCCTAGCAGTATGTCGGTGCCTTCGGCATTGCCCACGAAGCCACAGTCCGCCTCCTTGAGCGCCTGATGGAAGGCCAATGCCATCTCGGACCCCTTGGTCTCTTCCTCACCGTTAGACAGGAGCCCAACCCGCGCTTTCTGTACGCCAAGGGCAATCTGCGCGTAGGCAGCGCCCATCTGGGCAAACTGAACAATCATCTCGGGACGCACGTCCGCGTTCGCACCCAAATCGCAGAACACGGTAGAATGGCCGTTCAAACCTGGCATGGGCATGGCAAGACACGGACGCTTTATGCCCCGTATCCGCCCGACACCCATGGTGGCTGCGGCAAATATTGCACCGGTCGAGCCTGCGGAGAAGAATCCCTGCGCATCACCCGCGCGTACGGCGGCACAGCCTCTAACTATGCTGGAATCCTTTTTCTTGCGAACGGCCTCCGCGGGATGCTCGCCCATGCCAATGACCTCGGTAGTCACAAGCGGCGTCGCGCGGTCGGTTGCATCACAGAATGGGACGACAACACTCTCGTCCCCTGCCACCAGCACGCTGAGGTCCTCATCCTTGGCAAGCGCCTGGGCAATGCCCTCGCAGACGACCTCAGGCTTTTCATCGCCACCCATGGCGTCGACGCAAATCGTTGTCATGCTTAGTTCTCCCCTGTTCTTGGTATACAGACTGAAGAAGGCCGATCCCAGAAGGGACCGGCCTCCCAGGTCTCTGGTTCGGCTCTTGCTACTCAGTTACGACGATCTCGCGATCCTTGTAGTAGCCACAGCTTGGGCACACATGATGCGGAAGCTTGGGAGCACCGCAACGCGGGCACTCGGAACGTGCCGGAGCGGCGAGCTTACTGTTGGCGGAGCGGCGTGTGTGCGTGGCGCCGCGGCCCTTCTTTTGCTTGGGTACTGCCATCGTTGACCTCTCTTGTCCATCGTGCAACGCCTGCGAATCCGCAGACGGTCTTGCCATATACAAGCAGTGCTACATGGTAGCACATCACCATATAAAACTACAATAACCACAATACAAATACGCAGCCGTCACATGCCTGGGCAGCCAGCCCCGCGCACACGCCCGCCCGCATGCGGCTCCGCGCTCGCCTCGCTCGCTCACTTCGTGAGTCGCCGCTTGCGGGCGGGCGCGTGCACGAGAGCGGGCGTTCTACAAGGGCTTTTACCCAAACGCAATCCAACCTTTATGCTCAGTTATCGAGGTTGAGGTCTTTGAGTGCGGCGAATGGGCTCGATTCCATACGCTCGCGCTCCGATTCCTGCCTCAGGAGCTCCGCGTGGCCACAATCCACGTGGTTTAGGTTCTCTCCGCATACGGGGCAGATTCCCGCACAGTCCTCCTTGCATAGGATGACGAAGGGAACTTCCATTACGAACGCAGACGAAAGGGCGTCGGCGAGGTCGATGCTGGAGTCTGGCCCAATCAGGGAATAGTCGGGCCCTTCCTCCTCATCCTCCTCCATCACACCTACATCTGGCTCGTGGAACAGGTAGTATTCGTCAACCTCGCCGGCAACGTCGAACTCAGCGGGATCCAGGCATCTGTCGCAGGTCGCTACCACATGGGCACGCAGTATGCCCGTGGCAAGAATCCCCTCTCCCGCATTCGTGAGGACAAGGTCATAGTCCATGCCATGCGGAAGCTCAAGGCTACGATCGCTGAGCTCATAGGTAGTTATGTCCAGATGGCCCTCACACGATATGGTGTCCCCCACATCGGCAAGGCGGTCATCCACATAAACGACAACGTGATCCATGCAGGTGCGCCTACCAACCCACAACGTTATTCGACTGGTTGTTTACGCCAGAGTTCTCGTTGAGCGTCTGCCGCACACGCGTGACCGTACCGGTAAGCGAACGCAGGTTTTCCTCAAGGTGAGCAAGCACCGTATCCGCATACTCCTCGGCGTTATAGCGCGTATCTCGTTCGTACTGCTGCGCCGCATCGCGGATGTTCTCGGACTGCTGCTGCGCAAGACGCACAATCTCCTGATCCCCCGCGATTACCATAGCCTGCTGCTGGGCATCGGCTATGATGGCGTCGGCCTGCTTTTGCGCACGATCGAGCATCTCGCCCTCTTCGCGAAGAATGCGGCGAGCGTCTTGGAACTCCTGCGGGAATACGCGACGCATCTCGTCAAGAATCTCATAGATGTCTTGCGCTTCCACCACCTTGCGTTGCCCGCCACCACCAAAGGGCGACTTTGCGTCGGCAACGATCTGCTCGAGCTCGTCGACCAGGGCCTCGATTTCCTCTCCTGGCTCCATCCCAGGACTCCTTTCACGATGGCGTAGAATACATTCGCATATGGTAGCAGATTCTTTACTAAAGTGTGCGGATATTGACCGACCGTGAATCACAGGCGCGTGAGCGTGGGCTGCCATGTCGCTCACGTCTCGCTGGTGCCCGGCCACATGCGGCTTCGCGCTCGCTTCGCTCGCTCACTTCGTGAGTCGCCGCATGCGGCCAGACGCTAGCGCGGGAGACTTGCCAAACCCTTATCCCTCACGATATCGCTCGCGCAAACGTTGCGCGACGCATGTGGTTACGAGACCGTCCACGCTCGAGCCAAGAGAGGCAAGCTCGCGCACAATTGACGAGGAGAGATAGCCGTATTCGGGGCTTGCCATTACGAATACGGACTCGAGCTCTGGAGCAAGATGCGCGTTCAAGTCGGCCTGCTGTAGCTCGAACTCAAAGTCCGTCATCGCGCGGAGTCCCTTGACTACGCCCCCGGCATCCACGCGCCTGCAGAAGTCGACCAAAAGCCCCTCAAAGGGAAGCACGTCCACGTCGACGAGCCCCCTCTCGTCCAACGACTCGCGAATCATCTCCACGCGCTCGTCCAGCGAGAAGGCCGTACCCACTCCACGCTTTGAGCGTGAGGCCGCCACACCAACAGTAACGTGCTCGAAAAGACGGTTCGAACGGGAAATGACATCCAGGTGCCCCAACGTAACGGGGTCGTACGTACCCGGCAACACCACGTGCGTAACGGAACTCCTCATAACGGCTCACCTTTCCTAAGTACATCCACGCAAGTTCTTCCATGTCGCTTGCTTCGCAGGAGTTCGAATCCCGCAACGCAAAGTTCATCGCCGTCGCGCGAGCGCTCATATACGATTACGCACGCGTTGCCAAGCGCCCCCGTCTCATCCAAACCACAAACCAGCTCGCCAACGCGCGAGGCGGGCATTGCGTACGGAGGATCTAGGAACAGCAAGGAGAAGGGCGCGCCTGGTATGCGTGGCTTTCCCAATAGCGTCCATACGTCACCCGCTACCACGTCGTACGTGTCCTTAGCCGCCCCCAGCGACTTGCAGTTCCTCTGTATGAGCGCAGCAGTGCGCCGGTCCTTCTCGCAAAACGTGCAATGCTGAGCACCGCGCGAGAGCAGCTCCAGTCCCATACCGCCAGAGCCGGCAAAGGCATCGAGCACCGAACAGTCCTGCAAGTCCAAGTCAAACGTCGCGAGAATCGTGGAGGCAAGCGATTCGCGCATGCGGTCGGTAGTGGGACGCGTGTCTTTGCCCTGCGGAGCCTCGAAAGATCGGCCACGCCAAAGGCCTCCTACGATCCTCAAGCTCGTTCCACCTCCTCGAAGTATGCCCCAAAGCGCTCGCGGCACTCGATGGCAAGCGACACATGCATCTCGTCAGTAAGATCCGGGTCGCCCTCCACCATAGAACGAGCGTCGCCGTGTGCATACTTCACCAAATCGGCGTCTGAATCCAAGTCGCAGATAGAGAGGCTTATGCCACCGTGCTGGCGGTAGCCCAACACCTCTCCCTCTCGACGCAGCTTGAGGTCCAGCTCGGCAAGCTCAAAGCCATCGGACGTGGCCTCGAGCGCACTGAGTCTCTCGCGTGCCGGCGAATTACGCTTTGCCGCACAGCACAGATATACCGTTCCCGGAATCTCCCCGCGGCCCACGCGGCCACGAAGCTGGTGCAAAGTAGCCAAGCCAAAGCGATCCGCGTCAAAGACCAGCATTGCCGTCGCATTAGGGACGTCCACGCCAACCTCCACCACGGTGGTGGCCACCAGCACGTCTACCTCGCGCCGGCGATAGGCGTCCATAACGGCGTCCTTTTGCTCCGCACTCATTCGCCCTGTCAGCAGGGCGAGCCTCATACCGGCCAAAGGCGATCTCTCAAGCTCCGCGAGCGTACTCGTGGCCGCGTGAAGCCTCTTGGCCTTGGAGAGCGAGCGCTCTGGCACGTCATCTAGGTCCTTGCCGTCATCGCGTTCGTCCACCAGCGGACATATGACATACGCCTGCCGTCCCTCGGCCACCGCATCTCGAATGGCTCCGTAGGCCAAATCGACGCTCTCGGGTGGGATGACCTTGGTGGTAATGCCAGCGCCAGGGCGCGGCCTCTTGGTTATTCGGGAGCAGCTAATGTCGCCGTAAAGCGACAGCGCGAGCGTACGCGGTATGGGCGTAGCCGTCATGGTCAGGAGATCGGCAGCGGCGCCCTTCTGCCTAAGCGCAAGACGTTGGTTGACGCCAAAGCGATGCTGCTCGTCTATGACCACCAGCGAGAGTTTAGCGAACTCCATGTCGTCGGAAAGCAGTGCCGTGGTGCCGAACACCACCGTCATAGTCCCGTCCGCAACGTCTGCGGCGATGCTCGCTCGCTCCTCCGACGGCGTCGCCCCCGTAACCAAGGCCCAGCGTATGCCCACCGCGTCCAGCACCGGACCGAGCTTTTCGGCATATTGCCGCGCAAGCACCGAGGTGGGGGCCATAACCGCGGCTTGGGTACGAGTGTCGGCAACCGCGGCAAGTGCAACCATGGCAACCGCAGTCTTACCCGTACCGACGTCACCCAAAAGGAGTCTGTTCATGACATGGCCTGACGCCATGTCGCCAAGAATCTCCCCTACCGCCGCCTCCTGCTCGTCGGTAAGCGCAAACGGCAGCGCCTGTACTAGCGCCTCTGTCGTCGGCCCGTCCACGACGTGTCGGAAAGGACGCACGCCTTTAAGCTCAAGCCTCTGTCGCGTGAGCAATGCGAGCTGAAGCGTGAGGAGCTCATCGTATGCGAGGCGGCGTCTCGCCTTTTCGGCTGCTTCCAGCGAGGTGGGAAAATGCACCTCGCGCAATGCCCGCGAGAGCGTCATGAGCTCGCGTTGGGCCACCAGTAACGAAGGCAGCGGATCGCATACGTCACCCGCGTCTGCGATCGCGCACGCGACGATGCGACGCATCCACGAGGCGCTTAGACCTTCGCTCACGGGATGAACGGGAAGAATGCGTGAATAGGAGCCTGAGCCCTCCCCCTGCGCCACCACCTCATGGAAGGGAGCCTTCATCTGCCTAAAGCCATATGAGAAAGTCACTTTGCCCGAGAGGGCAACCACATCCCCTTGCTTGAGCTGATCGGCAATCCACGGCTGTTGGAAAAACGTAGCGACAAGCACGCCCGTCTGATCGACGACGCTCACTTCCACGATCTGCATGCGAGGCCGCGGTCTCTTGAGCTTGATCTTGTCTACGGTACCCACCACTGTAACGTCCGAGCCAACCTCGGCATAGCCAATGTAGGTAACGTTGCTGAAATCCAAATAGCGATGCGGCAGATGCAGAAGCACGTCTCGCACGCGTTTGAGTCCCAAACGATCAAGCGCCGCGCGCCGCTTACCCGTTACGTAACGCAATGAGCTAGCGTCATCGGCAAGCGAGCACGTGCGCAAGACACGCGTGCTCGCCTCGCTTGCCACGGCCGTCACGTTATTCACCCAAGCCTGGCGCTACTCTATGGAGAAGATGATCGGATAGAGGGGCTGCTCGCCACGATGGGCGTCTATCTCCAAATCGGGCTGATGCTCCTCGATCAGACCTTGGATGGACTCAAAAGCCTCGTCCGAAAGATCCTCGCCCGCAAGGATGGTTAGGGTGTCGCCCTCCTCGGCCTCCTGCATGCGATCGATGAGCTCGAGGGTAACGGCAGCCACGTCGCTGCCTACAACCGTAATGGCGTCGCCCTCAATTCCCATAACGTCGCCGGCGTGGATGGGCGAGCCGTCTGCGGCCTGCGAATCACGGACCGCCGTGGTAACCTCGCCATCGCGAACTTCCGTAATGGCATCAGACATTACCTCGGCGTTCTCCTCGCCCGTTCCCTCTGTGTTTGCAGCGAACATCGCAGCGAATCCTTGCAGCACCGTACGCGTGGGAACCACATATACCCGCGTATTCTCACATGCGCTCGCTGCGGCTTCGGCAGCCATGCGGATGTTTCCGTTATTGGGCAGCACGACGACCTCGTCGGCATTGCACGACTCGATGGCGGTAAGAATGTCGGCCGTGGAGGGATTCATGGTCTGACCGCCCGAAACCACAACGTCAACGCCAAGCGAAGAGAGAATGTCCGCCTCGCCCGAACCTGCGGCAACCGCCACGAAGCCCAGTCCCTTGCGCTGAGCGGCATCGGCCTGCTTATCGGCACGTATGCCCTCCGTACGCTCCTGCGCCTCGAGGTCCATGTTGTGCACGAACACGTTGAATACCTGACCCCTATGCAGCATATGCCTAATCACGCGATCGGGACGGTTCGTGTGGACATGGCATTTGAAGTCGGGGTTCGAGCCTACCAGCAGCTCGCAGTCTCCCATGGACGAGAAGTAACGCAAGCACGCCTCCTCGTCGAAGTGCGGCGAGTCCGCATGGAAGAGGAACTCCGTGCAGTAGCGGAACTCCGAACCCGTCCAGTCGTCGTTTATCTCGATATCCACCACGTCGGCCACGCTGCCCTTGGCATCGGAGGCTCCAATGGTGGGGTTGAAGTCGGTGAGCTCGTCGGAGCGTCCGAGGTATGCGTTCACGAACCCCTCGATGAACGTGGCCAGTCCGTATGCGCCGGAGTCCACCACGCCATTCTCTTTGAGCACGGGAAGCAGGTCCGGGGTGCGGGCAACCGACTCATATGCCTCCACGACAATCTGCTCGAGCATGTCGTCAACCGTCATGTCGCGATTCTTGGCGAGATGATCTGCCTTTGCGGAAATATCGCGCAGCACCGTAAGGATGGTGCCCTCCACCGGCTTCCGCACCGCCTTAAAGGCCACGGCCACGCCGTTTCGCAGCGCAATGGCCACATCGACGGGCGTGGCGTGCTCGCTCTTTACGGGCACCAGGCCCTCGGCCACGCCGCGCAAAATCTGACTCGTGATGACGCCCGAGTTTCCGCGAGCGCCCATGAGCGAGCCATGCGTTATTGCCTTTGCCACATCCTCCATGGATGCGCTGTCGGGCAATGACTCGACTTCATGGACGACGGTTGCGAGCGTAAGCGACATATTGGTTCCCGTATCGCCATCGGGTACGGGGAACACGTTGAGCTTGTTAATCTCTTCCGCCTTGTCGGCCACCACGCGGGCCGCGACGGGAAAACACTTACGAATTGCACTGGAAATCATAGAGCTTGGTGCCTCTCGGTTATATAGGCCTACAGAATCGTGGGAGCAACGCTAGTTTTTGCGCAAACCCTCTACGTGCACGCGAACCTCCGCCTGACTGATTTCGGCGATCTGGTTGAGTATGAACTTAACGGTACTCTCGAGGTTCTGGGCTACGGACGCCATGTTCACGCCGTGCTCGAGGATAACGTGCAGGTCCACGACGATTAGTCCATCCTCCAAAGAGACCTCAATCCCCTTGCGCAGGCGATATATCGGCAGCAAGCGTACGACGCTCTGCTCCTCGTCTATGTCTGCCATACCCACGACGCCATAGCATTCCAACGCGGCATAGCCCGCGAGGTCGGCTATTACGTCATTCGAAACTCTGAGGGAACCGGGAACCTTAGATGCCATGGGTGTCTCCTCTGCGACGATACCTAGAAACGTGGCGATTATATCAAATGCCCTTGGGTTATGTAAAAGCACACGGAACGTGCGCATACGATTGATGGACGGCTACTGCTCAGACCCCGCGCTTGCGCACCCCCGCATGCGGCTCCGCGCTCGCTTCCCTCGCTCACTTCGTGAGTCGCCGCCTGCGGGGGTGCGCAAGCGCGGGGCGCGAACAGCTACTCCAACACGCGGGGTGACTGCCCGCAAAAAAGGACCGCCCGCAGGCGATCCCAAAAATGCTATGTGTGAGCTGCGTTTTGTGTGCTGCCGTTAGCTCCTGGCGATATTGCCCTTCTTCAGGCAGCGGGTGCAGACGTTCATCTTGCGCTTGTGGCCATCCTGAACGACCGTAACGCGCTGAATGTTCGGACGGAACTTGCGGTTAACCGTACGGAACGAGTGGGAAATCGAGCGACCGGCAACAGGGTGCTTGCCGCAAATCTCACATACCTTGGACATGACTACTCAAACCTCCAATGGCGGCGTCTTGGCGAAGTAGTGGCCACCGACGCGCAGACTCACAAAACGAACGTACTATACCACATGCTTGATGGCACGCAATGGCCAAATTGGGGGTCATCCCTCATTTGCCCACATACGCGCGGAGCAGACAAGCGCAAATTCGTAGTTTAGCCTGATGCAAGAGCCACGTCAACCGCGAAAAGCCGGCAAGTGAAGGGTTTGGCTTCTGCAGTGTCAACCTCGGGTTTGCTCGTCCACTTCGTAAGTCACCGCTTGCGGGCCGCATCGCAGGTGCGAGGGTATGGGCGTCGTCATCCGTTCTCGCGCAGGACGAAGACGGCAAGCACGCCTGACTCGCATTCAACGTGCGCTCGGTCTCCCGTCATGCGATTGGAGACGCCCCTATCGTCCAAGAGGCCAAGCTCCTCGCCTTCGAGCTCCCAACGCATTCCCCTCTCGCTCGCCACGGTGTGAGGCGCAAGCGCTATTGCGGAGACAGTCGTTCCTGCCTCTTCGTGCAAATCCCACGACGCCTCGCCCGCAGGCGAGAGAACCCTGCACTCAAAGCCATCCTCTACGAGACGTGGGCAGGCCTTGGCGTATCTTGCCAGCACGCCCCACACTCCCAGCGCGTGGTCGGGACGGCCTCCGGAAGCGCAGGTCACACATACCCGCAGCGCCGTGCCACGCTCCTCTGCCCAGTCCCTTGCAAGGGAGAGGGCCAAGCCAAGATCCGTGTCGTCCTTTTCGATCGGGTGCGCATCAAGGCGGGCTCCCGCATTTCGCGCCCACTCAATCGCCTCGGGCGATGCGGAGTCGGCATCCCCGCAGTACGCGTGGGGAACGATGCCAACACGATACAGCACGTTAACGCCCGCATCGGCGGCAATCACGCAGTCGGCGTCTGATGCGAGGCTCATGAGCAGATCCTGCGAGCTCTGCTGCGGTGATCCCGCGACCACGAGCGCACGCGTCACGCGCGGGCGCAGCTCCTCCAGACGCGACACCGTAAGCTCCTTGTACGAACGCGCAACCACCGTCGCCCAGGTCGCAAGAAACTCCTCGTCCCTCCCATCGTGGTCGTTTAGCACGGCGACCGTGGGAAAGCCCGCACGTACGGCGGAACGCACTCCAAACGGCGCGTCTTCAAAGACCCAAGTCTCCTCTCGAGGGGTACCCAGCATGCGACAGGCGGCAACGTAGCAATCGCTGTGTTCCTTTCCGCGGCCCACATCGCCCACGAACACGACCTTTTGGAAGTAGTGAGCAAGGCCATGGCACTCAAGCACATGCTCCACAAGCGCGGTTGGCGTGGAGCTCACGATTGCGCACGGCACCCCGTGCGCATGCAACTCAGACAAGAACGCACGACATCCCTCGAAAACTTGCACCTGGCGGTCGTAGGCATCGCTTACCATAGCCCACAGTTCCTCGTACAACGCCTCGCCACTCTGCCCGATGCCAAGGTTGTCGTGATACCATAAGCATTTCTTGTTCATATCCAAGGACTCGTGCTCCAAAAAGACGCGCATGGCGTCACGAACGCCATAGCGCTCCAAAAGCGACACACAGCAGCTCGTCCACATGGGCATGGAGTCCACTATCGTACCGTCGCAATCAAATAGGGCGCCCTTTATTGCCATGAGTCCTCCGTTACGATCTCATGCCGCGATGAAGCAATTCTAGCGCACGTGACGCCAATACCAAGGTGGGTTTGTGTCTCATGTGGTAGAGTATGGGTCAATTGCGACATCTATGTTTCCGGGAAAACCCGGCTAAGGAAGGATAGGCATGGCTCGCTACGACTACCGTTGTCCCGCGTGCTCGACTGAGTTTGAGGTGGAGCACCCCATGTCCGAGCACCCAACCATAACGTGCCCCTCGTGCGGCGCCAAGGCACAGCAGGTGTTTGGCGCATCTGGCATCGTGTTTAAGGGGTCAGGCTTCTACAACACGGACCAAAGGGGAAAGTCCGGAGCCACCAGTGCTACGAGCTCGACCACATCGTCGGCATCCGAGAAGCCCAGCAAGGCAACTGACGCCTCCGCTTCCAATACCAGCAAATCCGCCAAGAAAGACTAAAGGTACTGCAAACGCACCTAACCCAAGAACTCCACGGCAGGATTGAAAGATCGCGCATACGACACAGGTCACGCAAGTATCGAGACGAAGAGCCCTCATCATGGAACAGAATCAGACGGACGAGGATGCAACATCCAAACATCACGCATCTATTCGCGCCATACACATGCGCACATTTGTATTTGCACTTGGCCTTTCGGCAATCGCAATCGTCACCATCGTGCTCACCTTTAGCGCGCTCAACCGCCTAAGGGACTCCTATCGTCACTATCAGGCTTGCTCGAATGCCGCAGAGGAGCTCATGGACGCGTCCGACGAACTAACATCCCAGGCGCGGTCGTACGTGACGACGGGTGTCGTGCGACACCTTAACAGCTATCTGGACGAAATATATCAAAGCCAGCATCGCAACGAGGCGGTGCGGACAATCGAGAACGAGAGTGAGGTCGGAGGCGCCGAAGCCGCGGAGGATCTGCAAGGGGCGCTCAAGGAGTCTAACGAGCTCTCGGAGCGTGAGCTATATGCCATGCGCGTTGCGGCAGAGGCATACGGCCTCAGGCCACTTCCCGAGAGCATCCTCAGAACGCATATATCCCCCGAAGACGAGGCATTGAGCTCCGAAAAGAAGCTGGAGCTGGCCAAGGAGCTCGTCTTCGGAGACGAGTACGATACCATTAAGAGCTCCATCGTCTCCAAGGTAAGCGAATGCACAAACGACCTCATAAAAACGCTCGAACGCAGGGAGCGCGAACAGGAGCGCGGGCTTGCCACCACGCTTACCGTCCAGGGCGTAATCGTCGCGATGCTCGTGGGTCTCGTTGCCTACGACACCTTTATGAACAATCGACTCATTATTGCGCCTCTCAATTCCATGCTCGGAAAAATCAAGGAGAACAAGCCGCTCGACGAGGAAGGCTCGTCCGAACTCATACAGGTAATTAGCTCATACAACCAAATATACGAGTCCAACCGCAAACGCACCGAGCATCTCAAGCACGAGGCCGAGACGGACGCGCTAACCGGCCTCTTTAATCGAGGCACCTATGACCGCCTGCTTGCTTACCATAGCGAAGACGTGGCGCTGCTCATTTTGGATGTTGACCGCTTTAAGGACATTAACGATTCCTTTGGCCACGAAACGGGTGACGCGGTGCTCAAAAAAATCGCCAATTCGCTGTTGGTTAACTTCCGCGCCTCCGACTATGCCTGCCGCATAGGAGGAGACGAGTTCGCCGTAATCATGACGGGGATGGAAGGCGTGCCCCGCAGCGTAATAACCGACAAACTCGACAGCATTGCCCAGGTGTTGCGTAATACCTCAGACGGCCTCCCCGAGGTCTCGTTATCCACAGGCATAGCCCTGAGCAACGAGCTGGAGACGGGATACAGCCTCTATCACGCCGCCGATAACGCGTTGTACAAGTCCAAGGGCAAGGGCCGGGACTGCTATACCTTCTTTGGCGCATAAGTCTATTGACGCTTTGGGTTTGCTGAGAAGTGCCGCAGTGTGGGCGATCCCAGCAAATCTGCGCGTCTCGCCCCGCATTGCTCGCAATCTCAGCAAGACCTCATCAAGCGGGCGCAAAAGTGACCATCGGGCCCCTTGCGCTGCGGAAACGATTGGAACGTATCGGACAAGAGCGTAAAGGCAGAGCCCGCTTCGCTCTTGAGAAACGAGCGTACGACCCCCTCGTTTTCCGCAGATAGCACCGAGCAGGTCGCATACGCAAGGACGCCACCCTTGGCCACGCGCATGGCGCTCGCCTTGAGGATTTCTTGCTGCAGGCATACGAGCTCTTCCAAACCGTCCTCGGTAAGACCCCACGCAATCTCGGGATGGCGCCGTAAGGTCCCCGTACCCGAGCAGGGCGCATCCACGAACACGAGGTCGAACTCCCCTCTCGCCTCTTCGGGAACACGTTCGGGCATGCCCAACAAGCGAGCATCGCACTGCACGCATCGCACATGCTCGACAAGCCCCGCGCGAAGCATACGGTCACGCGCGAGCTCGACCTTGAACCCTTCCACGTCCATGCCAACGAGCGAGATGTGCGCGCCCGCCCGCAATGCGTCTTTGCACAGGAGCACCGTCTTCGTCGCACGGCCTTGTCCCACTTCGAGCACACGCGCATCGGCAGAGGGCGTCGTCAGCTGAGCGACGCGCTGGGCGCTGAGGTCCGCCACGACCACACGGACATCCTGCACAAGCCCGCACGACGAGAGTCCCGCAGGACTGTCCAGAACAAAGGCCCCTTGCGCTTCCGCCTTACGTGGTCGAAGCCCAGCTTCTTCGAGCAAGTCGTACGCCTCGTCTGCCGAGATGCGTGCCTCATTGGCAGCTACGTACACCGGTGCAGGATCGAGCGACGAAAGCGCAAGTGCCAAAGCAACGCTGGCACCGCGGTCCTTCTCAATGCGAGAAAGTAACCAAGATGGGTAGCCCGACACGAGGCAAAGGTCATCGCCCGATGGCTCTTCCCTTTCGACGCGCTCGAGGGCTTCCAGTCTGCGCGGAACCTCTTCCAAGGAGATGCGACGCAACACGGCGTTGGCCAACCCCGCAGACCGAGACGACGCAAGGTGCGCGAGCTCGACACCCTGACTCACCGCTATTGAGTTGGGGGTAGAGAGAAACAGCAGCTCATAGGTCGCCATCCTTAGGGCATCGCGAACCTTTGGCTCCAGCTTGCCCTTTCGCAACCGTGCGTCGATGAGGCTGTCGAGCAAACCGAGCGCACCTGTCGTTCCCAAGACGAGTCTCGTTGCAAAGGCCCGATCGCGCTCGTCTAGCCGCATGAGCGCCTTTGATCCACGCAGCAGCTCGCGCGCTCGGGCACCTCGACGACGGGCTTCTCCGAGCGTACCCAAGGCCACGCGGCGAGCACGGGTTGCGCCCGCCATGCTATACGCGTTCCCAGCGCAGCTCGCCCTTGCGCAGCCCGCTCGCCCAGGCGCTCGCAGGCATCTGGCGCTTGCCGTCCGGCTTGACCGAAAGAACCTCCAGGCTCTCCCCAGCGCATCCAAGGAACACGCGGCTTTTCCGCACGAGGACCTCACCCTGAGCGACCTCTTGTGGGCTTACGCATGCTTCCATGACGCGCACGCCACGTCCGCATACCTTGGCACGAGCCGGCGCGGCATCCAGAGACGCCTGGACCCGACGCACATTCGCTAGCGCATCGTCTGATGGGTCGAGCAGCATCTCCGCCTTTTGCACCTTTGCCGCATAGCTGACCTGACCCTCATCCTGTTCGGTCCACACGGCAGTGCCAGCCGCTATATTTGACAACGCTTCAATCAGCTTCTCCGCGCCAAGCTCCGCGACTTGCGCCATGACCTCCGCGCACGATTTGCTCCCAATGGGAAGCGACGCCTGAGAGCAATAGGGACCGGCGTCCAACTCATGTACGATGCGCATGATGGACACGCCTGCCAGCTCGTCACCCTCAAGCACCGCACGCTGTATAGGTGCCGCTCCCCTGCCATGGGGCAACAGAGAGGCATGTACGTTAACGATGTCGAGCGCAGGAACAGACAAAAGCTCGTCGGGCAGTATGGCACCATAGGCCGCTACGCAGATGACGTCGGGCCGCTCTTGCGCAATGCGGGAAACCTCATCGGCACCAATGCGACTTGTCTCCAAGACGTCGATTCCAAGTCGCTGGGCCTCATCCTTCACAGGCGAGGGCTCCAACCGCTTTCCCCTGCCGCGAACCGCATCCGGCCTCGTCACCACCAAGCTGACTTCGTGCTCTGCGGCAACCGCACGCAGCGAGGGGACGGCAAAGGCCGGCGTCCCCATAAAGACAATGCGCATGAGCGTCCTCCCTAAGAGCTAGTCTTCCACATCCACGTCGCCGGGGCGTGCGCCAGCAGCAAGGGCGTCCTCGTATTCGCGCATCTTGCGAGCGCGCTGGAGCGGTCGCAGGTGATCGACCATGGTAACGCCATGCAGGTGATCGATCTCGTGTTGCAGGCAAACTGCCATGAGGTTGTCCTTCGCCTCGTAGCGCATCAGGTCACCATCCAGGTTGCGAGCCTCCACGACCACGTGGCTTGGACGGCTCACGCGCACGGTTATTCCCGGGAACGAAAGGCAGCCCTCGCCCGTCTCGCGCTCCTCGCCGTCCGCGACGATGATCTTGGGGTTTATGAGCACGTATGGATTGCGCTTGCTCTTTCCGTAGTCCACGTCGATTACCACCAGTTGCACGAGCTCGCCCACCTGCGGGGCGGCAAGTCCACAGCCATCGGTGGCGTACATGTCCTCGAGCATGTGTGCGGCAAGAGCGCGTACCGAATCGTCGATCTCGTCTATGGGAGCGCACTCCGTCCTCAGGCGCGTGTCCGGCGCCAGTACTATGTCTTCTACTGCAGGCATGGGTTACCTCCTGACTAGGTAAAGTCGTTCTTCGATATTGTACCCGTGCCGTCGTGTCTTGGCAGCAATACCATAACTTCGTTGGGAAGCTCGCGTAAGGCAGGCTCGCACCCCCTGTTCTTGCGATGCGGCCCGCATCGAATCCATGCTCAAACGACACCATGCTTGCCGAGGGAGGGTCGGCAGTCACCGTGCTCAAACAGCGCTGCGCGAACTGCGCGCGGTGACTGCCAACCCTCCCTCGGCTGACAACATCGCGTTCGCATCTCTTGCTCACTTCGTGAGTCGCCGTGTGCGAGCCCCAGCTCGCGCCCCGCGCCCGCGATGCGGATCGCACGCGGCTCCGCGCTCGCTTCGCTCGCTCACTTCGTGAGTCGCCGTGTGCGGCCGCATCGCGGGCACGGGGCGCCATCTACATGAGGTCGTGGGCGTCCACGTCCACGGCGACGTTGATGCCACGCGGCACCTTGACATCCTTCACGCAATCGCCGAGCAAAACGCCTGGTGTCGAGTCGCCTGGCGACTTGACCACAATATGGCGACGAATGCTGTCCTTTATCTTGGCCTTCGTGCAGTCCGCGGGACCCAAGACCTCCCAGCCGTCCTTCCCCTGCACCGCGTCGCGCACGCGTCTGCCCAACTCGTCCGACACGGCACACACCTGAGCGCTGTTCCTACCCCACACGATCACGTTGGACAATCGCGTATAGGGCGGATATCCCGCCTCCTCACGCTGCGCAAGCTCCGATTCCAAGAACAGTTCGCGGTTGTGCTGCGCCACTGCCTGTATGGCAGGGTGAGTCGCCCAGTACGATTGCACGATAACCTTGCCTGGCCTCTCTCCCCTTCCCGCGCGACCCGCAACCTGCTCCAAGAGGCCGTAGGTCCTCTCTCCTGCTCTGAAGTCGGGCATCTTGAGCGTGGTATCCGCGTTCACGACGCCGACCAGCGTTACCTCAGGAAAGTCGAGCCCCTTCGCAATCATCTGCGTTCCCACCAAAACGGCGCACTCGGCTGCGTCGAACTCTTCCAAGAGCGCTTGATGGGCGCCCTTCTTCCTCGTTGTGTCGGCATCCATGCGTATGATCCGCACCGATTCGCCTTCGGCGGCCTCGGCCATAAGCAATCCCAGCTCGTCCTCCACGCGCTGCGTTCCCACGCCAAAGGCGCCCATGTAACGGCTGCCACAATTCGGACAGCTGGTGGTTGGGTCGGGATAGGCGCGAATTGGCCATGTCTGTCCGCAGGTGTGGCAGGCGAGCATGCGCGTGCGCTCGTGATAGGTAAGAGAAGTCGAGCAATGGGGGCATTCCGGAACGCAGCCGCATTCTCGGCACATGAGAAAGCTCGCAAAGCCACGGCGATTGAGCAACAGAACCGCCTTCTCGCGCCTCTTTGCGACTTCCAACAGCGACTCCGCAAGTGGGGCGGAGAATACCGATCTGCCCCCGCTCCTGAACTGGTCGGCCATGTCCACGACCTGCACGCTTGGCAACACGGCCGTGCCAGGTCGCTCGGGCATGGAGACGCGGTCCCATCGAACGCCGCCCCACGATCCCGCCCTGCAGCGTCCCAAGCTCTCCAGGGAAGGCGTGGCAGACCCCAGCACAAGTGCGCACCCTCGTACGCTCGCAAGGCGGGCGGCAACCTCACGCGCGTGGTAACGCGGAGCGCTGTCCTGCTTGTATGAGCCCTCGTGCTCCTCGTCGATTATGATCACGCCAGGATCACTGAGTGGGGCAAACAGAGCCGAGCGCGCACCAACCACGACGCGAGCGATTCCACGACGCACCAGGTCCCATTGATCGTAGCGCTCACCCACCGAAAGACGCGAGTGCAGCACGCACACCCTGTCGCCAAACCGCGCGCGAAAGCGACCCAGCGTCTGTGCGGTAAGAGAGATCTCGGGAACCAATACGATGGCGCCTTTGCCCTCATACAGGCACCTCTCTATGGCTTGCAAATAGACCTCTGTCTTACCCGAGCCAGTAACGCCGTCAACGAGCACCACGTCGCCCGCTCCTCGCTCGCAAGCACATCCAATGGCCTCAAGCGCTTGGCGCTGGCCCTCGGTGAGAGTCTGCGGTCGTGGCGCCTCGGCAGAGGAGAGCGTGGTGTCCACGCTACCGCGCACGTGGCGCCTCTTCTCGACCCTTACGACGCCCTTTCGCGCAAGTGCGCGTACGGCACCTGTAGACCCCGCCATCGTCGCGTTGAGCTCGGCCATGCGAACGGGTCCTTCTCTAAGGACCTCCAATATCCTTTGTTGCCTCGTAGCGTTTGATTTGGGAACGAAGGAGCGCATTTCCTCAACGAGCGATATCCAACGCTCGTCCACCGGCCCCGCCTTCTCGTTTACCAACTCCCAGCTGTCGCTCGTTTCATCTCGCCTCACACGCACGCGCTGGCCGGGAGCCAAAAACAGACGCAACGCGTCGGGGAGGTTACACGCATACTCGCGAGCCATCCACTCCGCGACGTCCACCCCTCCCTCGTCGAAGGCGGCGGGGGCAAGCACCTGAATAACGTTTTGCATGGCATCCTCGTCCACCCCCTCGGGTGGCACATCCGAAAGGCCAACCACGTATCCCACTGCAGGACGATGTGAAAAGTTGACAAGAACAGTGGTGCCCACCTTCACCTGCCCCACCAGATTGTCGGGCACGACATAGGAGAAAGAGCCGCCGAATGCGCGGGTCGATATGTCGGGAACAATGCTTGCGTATGTCATACGAACCTTCTCCATGGGTGGAAAACGCCGAGCTCAAACAGCACCGCGCGCCGAGGGGGAGACGGAAGACTCCGTGCTCAAACAGCGCTGCGGTCACCTCGGAAATGTGGGAGCGGAACGGGATGAGCTCCGCGTGCTCAAACAGCGCTGCGCGAACTGCGCACGCGGAGCTCATCCCGTCCCGTCCTCCACCTTCCAGAGTCACTTCGCGAACTGCGCGCGGATACTTCCGTCTCCCCCTCGGGTCTCACTTCGCGAACTGCGTCGGGGCTATAGCGATGCGCGTTATGCGCGTGGCTTGCCGCAGTTCATGCAGAACTTGCCCTTGTTCTGGGTGCCGCACTCACAGGTCCAGGAGCCGTCGTCGGTCGGTTTGGGCGTGCCGCACTCCATGCAGAACTTGCCGGAGTTCTGCGCACCGCACTTGGGGCAAGCCCAGCCACCTGCGGGCTGGGGCGCAGGCTTCGGCTTGCCGCAGTTCATGCAGAACTTTCCCGTGTTCTGCGTGCCGCACTCGCACTTCCAGGCGCCGGCGCCACCCTGCGGGCCACCAAAGCCGCCGTTGCTCGCCACGTTATAGGCGTTCTGATACTGATAGGGCTGGCCAACGCCGTCATACATGCCCGGCTGGTTCATGCCTGCGCCTGCGTTTGCGGCCATGTTCATGCCCATGAAGCCCATCATGGCGCCGTTCTCGTTCGCTGCCGCGGTGCGCATGGCATCGCCAGTCGCCATGCTCTGATTGGCGGCACGCATATTGGGATCGCGCATAACGGCCGTCATCTGCAGTGTCTTTATGCGCTCCTCGTCCTCGGGATTGGCCGAGATGGAGTTGATGCCCACGGCCTCGATGGCGATGCCGCGCTGCTCGGTCCAACTGGGCGAGAGCACCTCGCGCATGGCCTGCGCAAGCTCCATGGTGTGGCCAGGCACCGCGCTGTAGCGCACGCCCTGCTCGGAGATCTTTGCGAACGCAGGTTGGAGGGCAGTGAGGAACTCGCTCTTGAGCTGGCTGTCTATGCGGTCGCGCGTAAAGTCGCCCTCGACGTTGGCCGCCACGTTCTTGTAGAACAGCAACGGGTCGACGATCTTATAGGAGTACTCGCCGTTGCAGCGCACCGAGATGTCGGTGTCCAGGCCGATGTTCATGTCCACCACGCGGAAGGGCACCGGTGTGGGCGTGCCAAACTTGTTGCCCATGATCTCCTTCGTGTTGAAGAAGTACACGCGTTGGTCGTTGGCCTCGTTTCCGCCAAAGGTAAAGCGATAGCCTATGCGCGCGAAGGTGTTCTTTATGCCCTCACCAAGGCCACCATAAAGAATCGAAGGCTCGGTCTTGTTGTCGAACACGAACTCGCCTGCCTCGGCACATACCTCGATGATCTCGCCCTGCTGCACGACGATCATGCACTGGCCCTCGTTCACCGCAATGATGGAGCCATCGGTGATGATGTTCTCGCTGCCCTTGTTCGTGCCCTTCTTTGCGCGACGACGGCCTTTGGTCATAAGCACGTCCGCCGAGAGCGAATCGCAATAGAAGTAATCGCGCCACTGATCCGAGAGAGCACTGGAAGCAGCGCCGATGCCCGCCTTCAAGAGTCCCATATCAACCTCCATTCCCTCGCGATTCTGCGAGGATAGTTACGGCCCTTACGTAATGGCTATGGCCTCTATTGAAACATAATAGCGCTTGGCGCACCGACACAGAAGGACACATCGTGCCATCCGATGTACTAAATCGTTACAGTTCACACCCCCGCGCCTTCGCCGATCCCGCATGCGGCTCCGCGCTCGCATTGCTCGCTCACTTCGCGAGTCGCCGCTTGCGGTCAGGACAAAGGCGCGGGGGTTGAACTGTAACGCCAAATCCCATATTTCGGCAAGCGACAAGGGTTTAGCCCTGTGCACGGGTTACTCAGCCACTCATCCACCCAAGCACGCGCTCACGAGCCCCCTCGACGTCAAGCACGCCATAGGCGAACCCCTTTCGAACGAGCTCTTCGGGAAGATACTCGTCGTACTTGTCGAAAACTGGCACTTCGGCGGGATACACCAGCTCCATCGGGTCGAATTGCTGCTCGAATGCCTGCCGAAGCTCATCCATGAACTCCCTGCCGTCCGCCTTCATGCGAAATTGGATGTAGTAGGGTCTGCTCACGTCCACGCCTTTGATGCCAAGCCGCGCTGGAAGCCGCAGCTTGATTACGCGCTCCAGCGCCAGGAAGGCATACGTACCCAGCCAAGGAAACAGGGCCCAGGTGTCGCCACCGAGGTTGATCAGGGGCTCTTGGGTAATGCCTGCGTTCACGGCAACCGTACGCGCGTGCGCCAGTCGGGCGCGGGCGTTGTTGCGCAGGTACGGATAGTCACGATGCTCACGCAACACCTCTCGCATGCGCTCCAGGATGCGGGTGTTTATGTCTCCGGGACATTCCCCAAAGTAGGCCGGGACCTTTCCTCGCACCTGCGTGCAATACACCAGGCGACGCTTGTGGTCTATCTCCTCCACGATCCACACGTGGCCGGCGATTGCGAGCTTCTCCCCCACGGGAGGCGGCTGCACCACCGTGCCAAGCTCTTGGGACTCGCTGCGCACCGTGTACTCCTCGCTTTCCACGAACACGCCGTAGAAGCGAAAGTTGTTGGTAACGCGCTCTCCCGCAAGGCCGACGATAAGCCCTCCCGTCTCGGTGCGCTCTATGTGGTCGGTTTCGATCAGATGGCGAAGCAGCACACGATAGTCGTCCTGGTCGATACGATGGAAGTACGCAAGCGAGAGGACGCTGCCAGCCAGGGCCGCCGGAGACATTTCCCCACTGGAGGCAAGGGTGGCAAGCGTCTGATGATAGAGCAGGCTGTAGGGCAAGCGGTCCAGCCGTGGCGGCTCGACCCAGCGCTCTTCCACGTAGAGCTGCACGAGCGCGATGCCCTGCAAGAGCTTCCAGGGAACGGTCTCGCTTACCATCGCCCTTGGCTCAGGCGGGTCCTCGCGCATGACAAACCACATCTCGGGAGGGGCCCCGCGCCTTCCGGTACGGCCCATACGCTGCAAAAAAGCGCTCACCGTAAACGGCGCATCAATTTGGAACGCGCGCTCCAGCCTGCCGATGTCTATGCCCAGCTCCAGCGTTGCCGTAGTGCACGTCGTAAGGGCCAGCTCGTCGTCACGCATGAGGTCCTCGGCCGTTTCGCGAAAGCTGGACGACAGGTTGCCGTGGTGAATGAGGAAACGATCGGGTTCGCCGTTCGCCTCGCAATAGCTGCGCAGCGTGGTGGTAACCGCCTCACAGTCCTCGCGCGAGTTGGAGAACACGAGGCACTTGCGACCCATTGAGTGCTCGTAGATGTACCCTATGCCGGGATCTGCGTTGACGGGTGCGGAATCGGAACCCTGCCCATCGAGCGCGAGGGAAAGCTCCGTACTCGCCGGGTCGGACACCTCAACGGTATCGGCGATGCCTGCAGACGCAGGGTCTGGGAGGCCTTTGGCCTGCGCATCCACCTCTTCCACTATGGCGTCAACGTGCACCATGCCCGAGCCCGTGCGAACGCCGCCAAAGGCCTCCGCCGCCTGCGTGCCGTAGGTATAGAAGTGCTCCATCGAAATGCGCCACGTTTGGTTACCGGGCTCAACGCGAGGAACCACGGTAATGCGGTTCGTGCCCTGCGAGAGGAGTCTGCCGCATGCCTCTGGGTCGCCTATGGTGGCGGAAAGGCCTATGCGCCGCGGATTGCAACCCGCCATGCGAGAGAGCCTTTGTATGAGGCACAGCGTCTGCCCGCCACGGTCCCCGCGCAAAAGCGAATGCACCTCGTCGATAACGACGAACCTCAGATCGCAGAAGAGCTTGGGGATGGCAGAGTGCCTATGCAGAAGCATTGCCTCCAGCGACTCGGGCGTTATCTGGAGTATTCCCCTCGGCTTCTTCATGAGCCGCGCCTTATGCGAGGCGCTCACATCGCCGTGCCAGTGCCATACCGGTATGTCTGCCTCGCGACAGAGGTCCGTGAGCCTATAGAACTGGTCGTTGATGAGGGCCTTGAGCGGCCCGATGTATATGGCGCCTATTGAGGCAGGCGGCTCCTCGTCAAAGAGCGTGAGTATGGGAAAGAACGCCGCCTCCGTCTTGCCCGATGCCGTGGATGACGTGAGCAACACGTTTGCGTCCGTGTTGAAGATGGCCTCCCCTGCCGCCACCTGAATGCCACGGAGCGATTCCCAGTCATGCTCGTATATGAAGTCCTGCACAAAAGGGGCATAGCAACCGAACACGTCAGACAAGGGCTACAACACCTCCTCTGCCTTGCTAGATCTTGAACTCGGCATATTCTGGGGCCACGTCTCCCCCATCGCCGCCGTCACCATCTGGAACGGCGTGCGCGAAGCTACCCGAGCCAAGGAGTCCCGCCACCGTTACCGTGGGGTCCTGCCACATGATGTCGAGCATCTCTATGAAGTCGCGGATAACCTCGCGTGGGGTAATGTGGGAGTCCGCTCCCACGCGTCCGAGCTCGAGCTGGAGAAACTCAACGAGGTTTTCCTCTGTGAGCGTTCTCTCGTAGCCAAAGAGCTCGGCATGGATGTTCGCAAGCTTCTCCACCAGTACGAGCAGCTCCTCATGCGTAAGGGGCTGCAGTCGGATGACGGGCGCCAAAAGGTCCAGCATGCCTTCGCGACCAAAGCGCCCCTGGGTAAGGCGCGAGCGCAGCGCCTCGTACGAATACAAGCCGCGCCTCCGGTCTTCCACACATTGCGGCGTTCCGCTCATGATGATGCCCAAGTGCTCCGCACGGCCCTGCAAGGCGTCGTTGTACATGGTGAGAATTTTCTCGTAGTTATACTGGCGCGCAATGGCATGCGGAATCTTGTAGAGGTTAACCAACTCGTCCACGAGGACCACAAGCCCCGCATAACCTGCGCCAACCAAAAAGCGGGCAAGAAGCTTTATGTAGTCATACCAGTCGTCGTCCGTAATGATGCAGGAGACACCAAGCTCTGCCTTCGCTTCCGTTTTGGTGCGGTACTCGCCACGGAACCACTTGGTAACGAAGGCTTTGGTTTGGTCGTCCCCCTCCACATGTGCGCGGTAGTACTCAGCCAGGAGCCGCGCGAAATCGAAGCCGTGGACCAACTGCTGCAGATCGTCAATGACAGCATAGATTCGCTTTTCCACCTCGCCATCGAACCCCGGATCGTTGGGCATAATGCCGTCTTGGGCAACGGCAGACTGTATGCCTGCTATCCAGCGGTCGAGCACGAGCGTGAGCGCCCCACCCTCGGGCCGCGTCTTCGTCGAGAGGTTACGAACGAGTTCGCGATAGGTCGCAAGGCCTTGCCCCTTTCCACCCTGCAGGCGACGCTCGGGCGAGAGGTCGGCATCTGCCACCACGAAGTTCTTCCCCATCGCATGGTTTCGGATAGTTTGCAGAAGAAAGCTCTTGCCACTGCCGTATCGACCGACCACGAAACGAAACGACGCTCCGCCGTCGGCAACGATGTCCAGGTCGCGCAGCAGCGCACTGATCTCGGCCTCGCGCCCCACCGTTATGTAGGGCAGGCCGATCCGCGGCACCACTCCACCTTTGAGGGAGTTTATGAGCACGGTAGCTATGCGCTTGGGCACATGGGGATGTTGCTGTGGGTTTGCCATGGGCTTCTCCTTAGACGGGCAATCAGTATATCACCACGTACACATGTTCGCAATCTGTTTTTCCAATATATGCCATGCGACGACGGTTGGGGATGGCTTGGGAATGGCTCACGTTTCCGCGCTTGTCTCCCGGCCCGCATGCGGCTCCGCGCTCACTTCGCTCGCCCACTTCGTGAGTCGCCGCTTGCGGGCCGGGCGACAAGCGCGGAAACGTGAGCAATAACGCATAACTTCGGACCTGTCGCCATTTGGCCTTACAGGGCAGCCCGCACGTCGTCCGCGTAGTCTTCCACAAGCACGGGTGTCTCTCCGTCGAACTCCACCACCGTGTCGCCAACCACATCCAAAAACGCCTCGTTTATGGCATCGACGGCCAACGTGAGGAAGAGCGAGTCTTTTGTCTGCGGTACCTCTCCCGCCAGGAGACTTACTAAGAGCTCCAACTGCTCGCCAGACAGGCCAAGGGCATCGTCCGCACCTCTTGCCTCTTCCTTGGGCTCAAGTTCAGGCTTAGGCTGGGGCTGAGGCGCTCTCTCGGCAACGGACAAGACCGCATCGTCCGCACGCTCCTCGTCGGTAAGCAGCGCCTCGCGCGTGCGCGCGGCAGCAGAGCGAATGCCTGCCAATCGAGAGGGGTCTATTCGTATGCGCGCTGCCTCCTCGGCCTTCTTGCGCGCGAGCAGGGCGGCAATCCCCTCGTCCACAAACTTCGCCTGATACTTGGGCAAAGACCGCTCCTTGAGCGGATGGGGGTCGCCCGTTGCCACACGCAACCGCGCGTCTATAGCATGAAGAAGCGCACCGATCTCCTTGCTGGTTTCCGCACGACGGCATGGGAGCTCGCGCCACCACATACCATTCTCGCACACGAATTTTTCGCTGTCGCTTATTACATAGGTCGCATCGGAATGCGGCACGGGCGTCCAAAAGAGCGCCGAAGCGAACATGGTGTAGTACCTGAGCGTGGGCGATCCAAAGATACCTTGGACGTATCCCATCTTTCGCCTCTTCTTGCAATGAGTCACCATGCACCCGAATACACGTGCGCTCACCTCCGCGACGTCTTCCCTATGCGCCTTTACGAAGCGCGAGCGTTCGGCTCTATAGCGCGAGAGTGCACACAGCGCATCTAACAGATCGCCAGCGCCAGGCAGCTCGCCGTCATCGATCTGCGGCCATTCTTTTGGGCATCCTCTTGCCAAAAGGGCGTCCTCCGCCCTATGCAATAACGAAACGGCCTCATAGGGAAACGACGAGGAGCCGGCCAACGCGGCGGCACCATCCAGGCCGTAGAACACGGCGTAGTCAAAGCGCCATCTTTTCATGTGCATGTCAAAAGAGGGACTCGCGCCCGCATACGCAGCAGCAAAGTCACTCAGTGCTTCGAAGCCCTCCTGGCCCGGCTTCGTTCCGATGCCGCACAGAAGCTCGTAGGCATGCACGAACAGGAAGGACAGCGGCGCGTCTGGGGTCTGCCCCGCACGATAGCGGGTTCTCCACGAGAAATAGCACCGTAGTTGGTAGTTACTCATCTCCTCATAGGAGGGGTAGTAGCGATCGAAGTACGTCTGGCCGTCAAAGTCCTCCTCGAAGTCCTCCATATACTTGCCCTGCAGGTAGAAGAGGTGCGCCTTGCCCACCGACTGACCCGCATGCCCACCTCGCAAGCCTTGCTTTCGGGCGATTGCGCGCATGCGCCTGTACTCGGTGGGCAGAGCTGTATCTTGGGAGAGCCTAGGACGAAAGACCCTTCCGTCGGGGCCTGTGCCCCTCACGTCAGTGACATTTCCCCTCTGTGCAGAGCCATTAAACGCCTGCGCTCCCGTACGCAAAATAGGCTCGTCCCTATAGATGCGATCCTCGAACGCACGCGCGTTGGCATAACGCTCGCTCGACAAGATCTCTCGCGCGATTTCCTCTGCTCGTGACTCCCGACGCATCGCACCGCCCATCATCGCACACCAATGTCAACAAGCCAGCCACCCCTGACCCCAAAGCTGAGTCAAACCCTTCCAGGGACGTGGAAAGCGCCATGCTCGAACAGCGCTCCGCGAACTCGCATGGCTTGCTTTCCAGCGTCCCCTCTCGGATTTGGCTCAGCTTTAGGGTCAGCCAGCCACATCTCTTATACCCATTACCTCAGCGCCGCACGCAGCTCATCGACTCGATCGGTTCGCTCCCAAGTAAAGTCAGCGTCCTCGCGTCCGAAGTGCCCATAGGCGGCCGTCTTTTGGAATATGGGCTTACGCAGGTCCAAGTCGCGAATGATGGCACCAGGCCGCAGGTCAAACACTTTTCTCACCGCTTGCTCCAGCTCTCGTTCATCCACGGTTGCCGTGCCAAAGGTGTCCACCATGATCGAGATCGGGTGGCTCACCCCTATGGCATAGGACAACTGAACCTCACAGCGATGCGCAAGCCCTGCGGCCACCACGTTCTTCGCCACCCAACGGGCCGCATAGGCGCCGGATCGGTCCACCTTGGTGCAATCCTTTCCGCTAAAGGCACCCCCACCATGGCGGCCCATACCACCATATGTGTCAACGACGATCTTACGACCGGTAAGCCCCGTATCTCCCATAGGCCCCCCGATTACGAAGCGTCCCGTCGGATTGACGTAGATCTTCGCGTCTGCCCACGGTATGCCCGCCTCGTCGAGCACGGGCGCGATCACATGCTCTATCATGTCCGCCTTTACAAGCGACATGTCCTCGATTATGGAGTCATGCTGCGTGGAGACAACCACGGCGCACACCTCTACCGGACGATCGTCCTCGTAGCGCACCGTCACCTGCGTCTTGCCGTCAGGGCGCAGGTAGTCGAGCGTGCCGTCTTTGCGTATGGCAGCCAAGCGCCGCGCCATGCCTTGCGCAAGGTAGGCAGGCATGGGCATGAGCACGTCGGTCTCGTCGGTGGCATAGCCAAACATCATGCCCTGGTCGCCGGCTCCAATGCGATCGAGCTCATCGGACTCTGCACGGTCGAAGGTGCCGTCCACACCCTGTGCGATGTCGGGGCTCTGCTCATGGATCATGTTTATGACGCCACAGGTATCGCAGTCGAACCCATACTTGGCACGATCGTAGCCGATGCCTCGAATTACTTCGCGCACAATCTTTTGTATGTCCACATACGCTTGCGTGCGAATCTCGCCCGCCACGATAACGGTTCCAGTGGTAAGGAACGTCTCGCATGCGCAGCGCACGTCCTCAAGAGAGGCCCTCGCACCGTTAGGCGCCACGTAGCCCTCGGCCTCGAGCCTGGCCTCCTTGGCCAGTATGGCATCCAGGATCGCATCCGAGATCTGGTCTGCGATTTTGTCAGGATGCCCCTCGGTTACGCTCTCAGAGGTAAACAGATACGACTTCACGGCCATGGTCAGCTCCTTTTTTCCCTTCGACGCAAAAAGCGCTCACGTAAAACAAAAAAACACCCCTAAAACAGGGGCGTCTTTGTGAGCCGCGCTCTTTTAAACGTCCCCGTCTTCCGACCGTGCAAAACCGCACGGTCTGCCGAGAATTGGCACCTTTCCCAGCAAGTGGGAGGTTGCCGGAGCGTCATAGGGCTCGGTCCCTCGACTCTATGCGCCTCTTTGCAAGACGCCTCTTGACGAGTTCCTTGATTGTAGCGTATTTAATGGACGAATATGCGAACGCCGTGAATCCAGATAAAGAAGCTATGCGCCCGTGCCCTTTACTATGAGGTCAAACAGGTCCTCTTCGAACGTGTTGTCATCAATGTGCCCATGGGGATCGGCTGCGCTCATGGCCGTAAAGGCAAAGGCACCACAAACCGATACCGCCGCCAGGTGCACGTCCACATCCGACCGTATGACGCCCTCGTTCTTCGCGCGCTCTATCTGCTCGGCAACCGCTCTTACTATGTGGTGAAGCGCGCCTGCGCCTTCGCTACCCTCGCCACTCTCGCGCGCGAGCACGAGCTCCCGAACGAGCGCCATGGCAAGCGGACCCTCGCGCCGTACGCAGTCGGCATAGACGTCACAGGCTCCGCGAAGGGCCTCTTCGGCTGTGTCCGCCTCCTGAATCGCATCGTCTATGGATCGGACAAGTTCACCAATCTCGTCATCGTAGATGGCGCGCAACAGGTCCTCTTTGTCCGCAAAGTAATAGTACAGGGCTCCCTTTGACATGCCGCAGCGTCGCGAGATCTCGCTCATCTGGAACGCGGTGTTGCCACGCTCGACCATAAGCTCCGAGGCCGTCTCCATAATGCGCCGACGCGTCTCTGCGCTCTTGCGCGTTTTGGTGGTGGAACGCAACCGCTCCTTATCGTGGCGCGCCACATGCACTCCCATGCCTTCATACGGGTTATTGCGCACCCCACGGGCTTCGTCCACCAGCCCAGCACCTATTACTTTGTCCATATTGCTCACCACCATTCCCATCTGACCCTTTTTGCATCCTAGCATCGAGTCTGTCCATGACAAGCCCCATGAAGTCACTTTTTCGACAGCTGGCGGTATTGGACAAACGAGTGGGTGGACATTCCCCCAAACGGTATAAACAAAGGCACTTTATTCGCAGGCGCCCGCACGTGACTATCAAGAGCTAGCGCCCTGGACGATGCATGGGCAGTCCGTTGAGTGTTAGCATTAACGTTACTACGGGAGGGAGAGCCATGGTCGAGATTCAGCTTGCATTCATTATGGTCTTGCTCGTTCTGCTCACTATCTTGGTGGCTAACATCTACTCTACGGTTCGCGTGCTCAAACGTGACCTCAATGAGCTCATGCAAAATGACTCGAAACAGCCAGGGGTGCATCAGCCGCCTCCCCCACCCATGCAAGACACATGGCAGCATGGGCCACAGGCAAAGACGAACGTCACAGCTGAAGCCCCGGCTGTGATGGTGGGAACCGCCCAACAGGCTTCTTTACCCACCGCGCCAGGCGCTGGCCCCATACCTCCTTCGATATCCAATATGCCCGCACGGCCATCGCCCACACAACCATCGCCCGCACCAACCGCTCAGGCCCGACCCATGCCAAAGCCACAGGTACCGGCACAGCAAGAACGATCGCATGGACACGCCTCGTTTGAGAACCTGTTCGGAACGCGCGTGCTTGGCGTGTTGGCCGCACTGCTCATCTTTGCCGGGCTCATCTTTTTGGGCGTCCTCGTAGCACCCATGCTCACCGACCAGATTCGCTGTGCCTCGCTCTTCGTGCTCAGTGCCGGCCTTACCGCCGCAGGTCTTGTCACGAGTGCACGAAACCGATCGCCCTTTTCGCAGGCGTTGCTCGGCTGCGGACTTGGGTCCGTGTTCGTATCGCTCCTCTTAACGTACTTGTACTTTGGATACCTCACGGACGCATCGGCCTCCGTCCTTTTGCTCGTATGGCTCGTTGCGTGCGTCTTGCTTTCCATACGTCAAAGATCGGTCGTGCTCAGTGTCGTGGCACAAGCTGGCATGGCCATATCCACGTGCTTTGCCTATTCGCGCGGTGTGGAGCTCGGCCAGCTGCCTCTGTTGGTTGGCTATCAGCTTGCGGCATGCCTCATCGCGGTGTTTGGTTGCATAAAGTCACAGGGTAAGGCTCGGCTCTCAGCGGCATTCGTCTCCATGGCCGTGTGCATACTGGTGAGCCTGCAGATGCAATGGTCGCATGGACATCGCGTTGGCACGCCCGATTGGCCCGCCTACGCATGCGCCATGGCAACGCAGCTGGTTGTTGCAAGCGCCCTCTCGCTGTTCGTAAGCATACTGTGCGGTCGAGAAAGAGACGGGCAAGGACCAACCAGCGCAGACCGCGCCGCCCATGCCACCTCCTCAGTCCTTTGGTTCGTTTCGCTCGGACTCGACGTCTACCTTCCGCTTCTGCACATGGGAACAGGCCCTCTCGCTGACTTGGACATTTCGACCATCACGTTGGTTACGTGCGCCGTCATTGCAATTCGATGGGCTTTCGCAATAGTCCTCAATAAGGCGCGAATGCTGGACGTTCGCATGGCGCTCACCTCATCTGTCCTTTGCGCAATCTCCTGCGTGCCTTTACTCCTCATGCGCCAAGTTTACTCATTGCCCTACGGAACGATTCCCTTGGTCATTCTCGTCGCTATGGCACTGTGGCTCTCGGGCAAGGTGCTTTGCGAGTCGAGCCTGCAATTGTGTGCCGGTGCGTTGGTGGCGCTGGATGCGCTCCTCATGCCGTGTGGCGGCTACGGCTTTCTAAACTCGCTTGCACCCGTCGCCCTCGGCATCGCCTATCTGATTCTCCTCGACTGCCTTGCCTTACTTTGGTGGTATGCCCTTGGGGAGGAGAGACGTGCAAAGGCGCTAAACGGCGTCCTGCTTGCCTGCATAATCGGCACCGAGCTCTCATTCTGGCCTGTTTGGGCAACTTGTGGCGCTCCCGCCCCGCTCTGCGAGCTCGCGACCCAGGCCAGCGCGATGCTCATCGTCTGCGGCATTGCCAGTGCCGACCTTACCCGCAGGCTCAACCTCTCCCATCCCACCTGCGTCGCGTTGCGACTCAACGAGTTCGCAATCGTTTGCGTAGCGTGCGTCACGGTCGTGGCATGCGGTCCACAGGACTATGCGCAGATAGCACCCTATGCGCCTGTCCTCGCCGTTGCGACGTCGCTTCTTGCCGGGCTCACGATCGTGGTACGGCTTGTCCTCATTGCGCTCAAGTCACGCGATTGCGCTAAGTTCGAGCAAGTCCTGGGTGGCATAATGCTTGTGCTTTGGTCCACATGCGTGGCACAAGGCTTGCTAGGAAAAGAAGGCGGAGCCGTAGTGTCGGTTGTGGCCATGCTCGCGGCGCTCGTTTGCGTTGGGCTGGGCTTCGCGCGGCGGTTGGACACGCTGCGTCCCTTCGGCCTTGTTGTCATCCTGCTAAGCGTACTCAAGATCGTAGCCATTGACGTATCTGCCACCGATTCCATTGCCAGGGTAATCGCATTCATCGTGGGCGGCATCATATGCTTTGCCGTCAGCGCCCTCTACACCATTGCCGTCCGTCGCCTCTAAGCGTCCATAAGACCAGCCATCTTCTGCATCTCTCGGGGCCCTAAGTAGGGGACAGTCCCCTACTTAGGGTCCTTAACCGCTCCACCCATCCCCTTTTGCACGCTTTATAGATCCAATAGGTCCTCGACGAATCCTGCGCAATAGTCGGAAAAGACTGCTTCGCCCGCCTCCTGCGTGGCGTCCAGGTCCACCTGGGCATCGATGCCAAAGTCCCGGTCGCCTTCGGAGTCATTGAAAATCTGACGCACGTGCCAGGTGTGGTTGGACTTCTCGCCCGCTTCGTCGAGCAGGAAGAAGGACGTTGAGCGCGCATCCGCGTCCAGCAGAATCTCCTCATGCTCCTCGAAGTACGCATCCAATGCGGCCTTCCAACGCGGCATCCTCCATCCCCACTCGGCATCAAGCTCACCAAGCGCACGCACGTCGTTGTGAGCGGCCAGGCGTACGCGCGCAAACAGCGCGTTGCGTACGAGCAACGTCACTGCGCGGCGGTCGTGCACCACCTCGTCGGGCGCGGGCGGCGGAGCGAGCGCATCGTCTGAAAGCTCGCCAGAGCGTGCCCACTCGTCCACCAGGCTAGAATCAACCGAGAGTACCACAAGGCCCAGCCAGGCAATTATCTCCTCCAGTCGCTCATCGCGCGCGTCAAGTGGCAGCGTGCGATCAAGCGCACGATAGGCCTCGGAAAGGTAGCGCAGCAGCACGCCCTCGGCACGCGCGATGTTACAACGCTGAATGTAGCCCTTGAAGTCAGATGCCGTCTCCAGCATGTCGCGCAGCACCGACTTGGGACGAGGCTCGTAGTCATTCGCCCACGGCACCTTCTGGCAATACTGCGCAAAGGCCGCATCCACCAACTCCTCCAACGGCTTGGGATACGAAACCTCCTGCAGCCGGTCTATGCGCTCCTCGTACTCCACCCCGTCGGCCTTCATGCGCGCCATCGCCTCATCGCGCGCGGCGCGCTCCTGGGCCCTTAGAATCTGGTATGGGTCTTCCAGCGTGGCTTCCACCAGAGAAATCACGTCCATGGAGTACGTTTCGGACTCGCGGTCAAGCAGCTCCAGCGCAGCCAGCAAAAACGGCGAGAGGGGCTGGTCCAACGCAAAGTCATCAGGCACGTCCACCGTGGTGTAGTAGTCCACCTCGCCATCCGGCAGTTCCTCGCGAACCACCACGCCCGCATCCATGAGCGTGGCGAATATCTCGTCCGTTCTCGTATGGAGAGCTTGCTTTTGCTCACTGTCCTGTGCGGAGGCGTCTATGAGCTCATGCATCCTCTGCAGCGCGTCGCCTCCCTGGCCGACCTCGGCCAACACCATGGAATGCGTCACCTTCAACCGAGGGCGCAACGCCTCAGGTGCGGCAGCGGTAAGGCGCTCGAAGGTGCCCTTGTTCCAGCCTACGTAACCTTCTGGCGGCTTTCCAACGCGTATGCGGCGAGCCTTCTTTGGGTCGCCTCCCGCCTTGGCCAACGCCTTTGCCTTCTCGACGTCATAGGGCGTGGCCTGCGCAAGAACGACGCCCTCGGTGTCAAAGCCGGCGCGGCCGGCGCGGCCGGCAATCTGATGGAACTCACGAGCGTTGAGCCTGCGTTGGCGGCGGCCGTCGTATTTTGCCAAGGCCGTGAGCAGCACGGTGTGTATGGGCACGTTTATGCCCACGCCCAAGGTGTCGGTGCCACAGATAACGGGCAGGAGCCCCTGTTGGGCGAGCTTCTCAACAAGAAGGCGGTATCGTGGAAGCATGCCCGCATGGTGCACGCCCACACCGGTGCTCAAAAGACGCTGGAGCGTCTTTCCGAATGCCGTGGAAAAGCGCGTTCCCTTGCAGGCTGCCTTTACCGCATCGCGCTGCTCGCGGGTTGACACGCCATAGCTTGCGAGCGCCTGCGCGCTCTTGAGTGCCGCGTCTTGGGCAAAGTGAACGATGTAGAGCGGTGCGTCACCGGCCCGCAACGCAAGCTCCACCGTTGCCTCCAGGGGCGTCTCCACGAACTCGTACGAGAGCGGCACAGGCCGAGGTGCGTCAAGCACCAGGTCCACCTCGGTATTGGTACGCTCCTCCAGCGAGGTGGCTATGTGCGTTACGTCGCCCAACGTGGCGCTCATGAGCAGGAATTTGGTGTTGCGCAGCGCAAGCAGCGGCACCTGCCACGCCCAGCCGCGGTCTGGGTCCCCATAATAGTGGAACTCGTCCATTACCACCCACGCAACGCTTGTGTCCTCCCCCTCGCGCAACGCCTGGTTTGCCAGGATCTCGGCCGTGCAGCACACCACCGGCGCGCCTGGGTTTATGGACACGTCCCCCGTTATCATGCCCACCATGTCGCGACCGAACAGCTCCACAAGCTCGAAGAACTTCTCGCTTACGAGGGCCTTTATGGGTGCGGTGTAGTAGGAGGTATAGTCGGCGGCCAGCGCCATAAAGCACATGCCCACAGCCACGAGCGACTTTCCCGACCCCGTGGGCGTACCCAGGATAACGTGATTTCCCATGGCAATCGAGAGAAGGGCCTCTTCCTGATGCTCCCACAACGTGAGCCCTCGGGCCTCAACCCACTCCAGGAAGAGCTCGAGCGCCTCCTCTCCCCCAAGCGGGTCCTCCCCATTCTCGAAGTCAGGCGACAGCGATCCCAGCGAACCCGGTGCGAATGCGTCGATTTCCATGGAACCCCCTCATTTGAGTCAATCTATCCAAATCCATCACTGGAAATATGGATTAGCTAAGAAACAATATGTACTCGGCGACGGCGTATACCAACGCGATTATGAGGAAGGTCTGCAGTATTCCCTTCCATTGCGTTACCAACAAGCCCGCGAATTCACGCAAAAAGGCGTTAGGCCAAAAGTAGGCCTTTGTCTTGCTCGCCATCCCCTCCGCCACCATGCCGGCCTTATGCGCGCACACATAGCCGCGGAACACGTGATAGTTCGTGGTGCTAAACGCTATGCTCAGCTCGTCTGCACTCGCACCGGCATGGTCCTCTATTACCTCGCGCGAAAAGACCATGTTCTCACGCGTCGTGCTCGACTTGCCCTCCAATACGACGCGGCTTGAATCGACGCCCTTTCTCACAAGATAGTCGTGCATGCTCTGCGCTTCGCTCATGACCTCATCCGGCCCCTGACCGCCACTCGGCACGAAGGTCGCCGGTGCATCGCCCGCCCCTGTGCGGTCCTTATCGAATGCAAACGCCCTGTCCACGCGTCCGGCAAGGAGGGGCGACGGCGTCCCGTCCGGACGAATGCCGCACCCCAACACCACAAGGTAGTTCACGCCATGGTGCGGAACGTGACGCGATGCAAGCCACGCGCACACGATGGTGGATAATAGCAGGCACTCCCCAAAGGTTATGCCCGCTGCCAATATCGAGTCCACAAAATGTAGCGCCTCAAACGAGATGGGCAGGTCTACCCCCACAGACCACCAATGGAACCAAACGAACATTACGGCAGCATACAAAACACTCACAGCGATGCCGAGAAGGTTGACGGGACGCATGCCCTCGTGGCGAATGAGCCATATGTTGCTTATCGACACAAGCAACGCCAGAACACCCATGGGCAAGAAGGTTATGTTTACGAACCAGGAGGCCATGTTGGTGATTTCGTATGCGATGTCCGCGAATTCGAGAAAGCTCCCACGTACGAAGAGGATGGTAAAGAACGCACACTCAAAGGCACTGAACACGAATCCGCCTCCGGCGGCCACCATCTCGTATCCGTACCATGACGCACGCCACAGGCGCACGACCACGCTCCCAAAGAGTACGGCGCAAACGCCCAGGAATATGCAGATGCACGCGTGTATAGATTCCCAGCCCGAGAAATTGACCCCGCCCTCAATTATGGCGCCTTGCGTCACGCGGAAATACCACCATACCTCGTCTTCCGCACCCACTTGTGCATTGCCAAGCCTCACCATCGCTTCGCCGTCCGACAGCGCCTTGAACGTTACGCACGCCGCACCGTTTGCGCCCGGATGGATGCTCACGGGCTCCACGACGCCCGCGGGGTCGCACGTTACGTCCTTAATGCTAAGGTTGCTGTAATTACCCTTCATGTTTACGGGCGTCCATGCATCGTAGGTGGCGCACTTCGATTGGATGTACGCTCGCGATACAAAAAACATTGTAAGGGCTATGGGGATAAGGACGAGGAATCGAAGCCATATTCCCTTGGTCGGATTGTTGCCATGCACGCTCTTTGTCATAAAACCCTCCTATGCATGACATGATACAGGAGTGCCGCACCAAGGCGCAAAGCAGTGTTGTGAAGCAGGGGCTGATGCCCGCCCCCGCACGTCCACGCCCCGCGCTCGCGATGCGACCGCAGGCGGCTCCGCGCTCGCATCGCTCGCCCACTTCGTGAGTCGCCGCTTGCGGGTCACGTCGCGGGCGCGGGGCTGCCGTGAGGGTCGGCCTTTTCCTTCTACGCTTCCTTGGTTGCCACGATGTCCACGCCGGTGCCACACACGTTTGCGAGCACCACGTCGCCCACGGCAACGGGCGCTTTTACGCGCACGTCCGCAAGGGCGGCCATCACGTCGAATATGAGTGGCTTGGGTATGTCGGACGCAGTCTTTACCGAAACCATGCGTTCGGTGGCGCTGCCGTCGACCGGTACGGTAGTGGTCACAATGCGCGTGGGGTTTGTCACCTCTTTGCGACCGTACACCTCGCCGCGCTTGCAGGTGTTGCCTTCCACGGCAACGACCTCGCCGTTGGAAATCGTTACGGTGAGCAGACATCCCAGCGGACAGTTTATGCAGGTGAGTTCGCGCCTTTCCTCTGCCATGGCTACTCCTCCTCAAGCTTTACCACGATGCGATCGATGCCGGGGCGCGAGCAAAGGTCTGCCCGCTTGAGCACCACTTCCTCCATCTCCCCTGGCGCCAACACGCGCTTCTTGCGATGGGAGACGCGCTCCTCGCCCAAATACACCGACACGAAGCGGTCTTTGTACACATTGCCCACGCGAAAGCGCACGGTGAGCTTGTCATCCATGAGGTCAGGCGATATCGACGAGGGCACAGTATAGCGCACACCATCCTGCGCGACCACAGGTATGCGGGCCACGTCCTTATCTGCCTCGCGCGCATCATCCGATCCCTGGACGTAACGGGCCGCAGAGGCTCCTGCCGCAGCCGCCTCCTGGCTCACGTAGTCCACCAGATCGTGCACATGCAGCACGTTTCCGCAGGCAAACACGCCCGCAACGCTCGTTTGCAGGTGCTCGTCCACCACGGGACCTCGCGTAATCGGCGAAAGCTCCACGCCAGCGCCTCGAGAAAGCTCGTTTTCGGGAAGCAAACCCACCGAGAGTAGCAGCGTGTCGCAGGGATAGCGTCGCTCGGTTCCCGGGATAGGCCGCAGTGACTCATCCACCTGTGCCACCCACACGGCCTCGACACGACGCTTGCCCTCCACGCGCGTGACCGTATGGCTCAGAAGCAACGGAATCCCATAGTCGTCCAGGCATTGGACGATGTTTCGCTTGAGACCGCCGGAATAGGGCATGAGCTCGGCGACGCAGGCCACGTGCGCCCCCTCGAGGGTCATGCGACGCGCCATTATGAGGCCGATGTCGCCCGACCCCAGGATAACGACCTCGCGGCCTGGCATCTGGCCCTCGATGTTCACCAAGCGCTGAGCCGTACCAGCGGTGTAGACGCCCGCAGGCCTGAAGCCCGGAATGTTAAGGGCGCCACGCGGTCGCTCACGGCAACCCATGGCAAGCACGACGGATCCGGCTTGGATGCTAAAGACGCCCTGACGCTCATTTACGGCGGTAACCACACGATCGGGCGATACGTCGAGCACCATGGTTCCCATGCGACACTCGATTCCCAGTTCCTGCGCACGCTTGACATAACGCAGCGCATACTCGGGACCGGTGAGCTCCTCCTTGAAGGTATGCAGGCCAAACCCGTTATGGATGCATTGGTTTAGGATGCCGCCCAGCTGCACATCGCGCTCGAGCACGCAAATATTGGTCGTGCCCTGCTCGAAGGCCGATATGGCAGCCGCAAGCCCCGCAGGACCGCCACCAACTATAACGATATCGCGCTGCTCCACGCTACTCACCCCCCTCTTGCACCAAGAGTTCCGAGCCAGGCCCCGACTTCGTTACGTCCTCAGGCTCCATGCCTAGCTCTCGCTCGAGAATCTCCATGACCTTGGGCGAGCAGAACCCGCCCTGGCAGCGACCCATGCCCGCCGTCACGCGACGCTTGACGCCGTCGAGCGATCGAGCGCCCAAGGGCCTGTGGATGGCATCGACGATTTGCGCCTCGGTAACGTGGCGACAGCGACAAATGACGTTTCCGTATGCCTTGTCCCGCTTGGCCAAGTTTGCCCACACGTCAAGGGGTTCCCCCTCCAAGGTCACGAATCCCTTGCGCTTTGCCACCCAACTCCCGTCAGGCTTGTCAACAAGGCCCAACAGCGAGCTGACGATGTCCGCCACCATGCGACCGATCGCCGGGCACGAGGTGAGGCCTGGCGACTCTATGGCCGCGCAGTCCACGAAGCCAGGAGCGCCTTCCACCTCACCGATTATGAACTCGTGGCCAGGTTGGTGCGCACGCAGGCCCGCAAAGCTCGTTATTACCTCGCGCAGCGGGACGTCCTTTACGGTAAGCGCACACTTGCTCGCCACCTCGGCCAAGCCCTCAACCGTCGTGTCGGTTGACTCTGGGTCTTCTACGTCGCTCGCCGTCGGTCCAACCAACAGGTTGCCGTGCGCCGTCGGACTCACCAAAATGCCCTTTCCCATCTTGGTGGGCAGCATGAAGATGGTATGGCTCACATGCGATCCCGCCGTGGTATCGAGCAGCATATACTCGCCCTTGCGCGGGATTATCTGAATCTTATCGTCCGACACCATATTATGGATCACGTCCGAGTACACACCGGCGGCGTTCACCACGCAGCGCGTACGCAAATCGCGAACGCTGGTCTTAACCAGCCACGTACCGTCCCCCTGCCGCGCCACGTCGCTTACCTCGGCATTGAAGACAAACTCAACGCCGTTTTGCGCGGCGTTCTCGGCCAAGGCGATGTTGAGCCCAAAGACGTCCACGATGCCGGCGCTTGGTGCCCACAGGGCGCAAACGGCCGCATCCGAGATGTTCGGCTCCATCTCCTTTAACTCGTCTCGCTCAATGATGCGCAGGTCGGGGACGCCATTCGCCTTGCCTCGCGCGAGGAGGTCGTCCAGGCCGGGACGGCTCTGCTCGTCAGTGCAAACAACCAGCGATCCGCAACGCCTTACCTTGAAGTCGAGGTCCTCCGCGAGCTCCCACATGAGCTCGTTGCCCTCCACGTTGAGCTTTGCCATGAGAGAGCCCGTCTGGGCATCAAATCCCGCGTGCACTATGGCGGAATTGGCCTTGGAGGTGCCGCAACACACGTCCTCCTCGCGTTCCACAACGCACACGCGCGCGTCGTAGCGCGAAAGCTCTCGGGCAACCGCGCAGCCCGAAACTCCCGCACCGATTACCACAACATCATACGCAGCTTCCATAGGCTCCCCCCGATACTTCGCCATACCCTAGATTAGCTCGCGGCAGGCAAAGGGGAGTGTCCCCAATGCCTGATTCCAGGCATTGGGGACACTCCCCTTTGCCTGCCGTGCGTGCAGCTCTCATAAAAGATACTGCATCGCAAGCGGCAGCGCGCAACCAATCCGCCAATGGGCGACGAAAATGCGAGGTGTAACCGTTGCTGTTCGAAACCGAGCACCTACGCACTTCCCGCAAGCGGCCTAGTAGCTTGAGCTAGTGCTCGAGCTGCCGTATTCCGAAGTGGAGCCCGAGCTGTCGTACTGCGAGCCAGATTCACTCGTGCTCGTGCTCCCATAGCTCGAGCTATCGCTACTCGAGCTGCTGGAGGACGTGCTGCCCGAGCTCGCGTTCGCGGCCATGGAGGTGCTGGGCACCTTATCCAGGTACTCCTCGAGGGTTATGCCCTTGTCCATGATCTCCTTCGCAGCCTGCTCGCCCACATAGCGATAGTGCCACGGCTCGTAGGTGTATCCGGTAATGGCCTCCTGACCATTGAGGTAACGAAGGATGAAGCCATGCTTCGCCAAGTAGGAGTGGATGACCTTCCACGTGCTCTCGTGCGCGAAGATCTCCTCGTTCGTAAGGATGGGGATTCCGTTCTCGATGAGGAACGCGTCGAGCGCGATGCCCGTATGGTGCTCGGAATGGCCAGGCTCAGCCACGAACTCGCGAACGTAGTCCTCGCCGTACTCCTGCATGAACTGGTCCCAGATTCTCTTTTGTTCCTCGACGCTACGGTATCCAGAGTTGAGCTCGATGGTAATTCCCTCGTTTTGCTTGAGGTCCTCCTGCAGCTCCTCAAACGCCTTGGCGGCGATCTTGTCGATCTGCACGGTATCGCCCTTGGAGTTGTCTACCTTCACGAGGTCGAGCTTCTCTTCCCAGCCGTCGGGAAGTGCGTATTCCTTGTTTACGAGCGTCAGGAGGTCCAGCCTACCGTCTTCGCTCATGGCAGTCTTTGCACCCGAGTCAGACGAATTCGAGGCGTTCGAGCCAGCGTCACTGCCCTGCGAACTGCTGGACTGCTCCGTGCCCTGCGAAGAGTCGGCTTGCGAACTTGCGGGAGCGCCGCCACAGCCAAACAAGGCAAGGGGCGCCACCAGGCAGGCCGCCGCCACGGCAGAGACACATCGGTTGCGCAAGGTTGCGTTTGTCATAGGTATTCCTCCTCGTTACATTTTGCCTATCAAAAGACCCTAGGACTCTAGCACAGCCTGCTAGTCGTCAGGCATCGCCTTTCTCATTTTGTTGTTCGCACGCCACAGATGCGTGGAGACGGTGGAGGCATTGAGTCCCAGGCGCTCCGCTATCTCTTTGTTGGAGAGTTCTTCCCAATACTTCAGATATATCAGCTCGCGCTCGTCGTCCGTAAGCACCTCGAGCAAGCCGCGCACCATCTCGCCCTTGTCGTCGAGCGCGTCCTCGTCCTCGTAGGCAAACACCGACTGAGGAACCGCATCTATGTCCACCTCAGTCTTGCTCTTCCTAAAATGGCTGAAAAGCGTGTTTCGCGCAATGCGAAAGACCCAGGCGTCCAAGTTGCCGCGCTCGGGATCGAACGTCTCGAATTTGCGCACGATATTGAGCATGACCGTGCCCACGAGGTCATCCGAAAGGGCCCTGTCGAGCGTTCGATAGTACAGATAGTTGAATATGCGCGGATAATATTCGTTAAACAGGTCGTCGAGGTCATCGCGAGTAAGGCGTCCGCCCTTTGCTCTTCTAGAACGCATGCACACCCTCTTCCAAAATAAAAATGCGATACCGTATGAATCATACAGCACGGTATCGGGCTTGACAGGACAATTATAGATTGCACGGTATTATTGTTAGCGAAAATTTTTTGGGACACGTAGTCGCCATCAACGTAGTACTGTGTGACATGAAATTCAGAGAGAGGAACTACCATGACAAACTTCGATTCTTCCGCACTGCGTTACGACTTTTCCCACCTGAGCAAAAAGCGTCTGCAGACCTACCACATGCTCGCTGAGGAACTCGAGCGTATGGAGCAGGGCGCCGAGTACCGCGAGCTGGACAACGAGGAACTTGACATGCTCGCAGCCGCCGGCACCATAATTCCGCCCAAGAACGATCAACGTACCGAGTAGCCGTGCAGATAAGAGTATCCGGACGCCCGGCCAGATTCGTCGGGCGCAGACCAGGACGCCCGGCCCCAGTCACCGGGCGTAAGCCATTAGGTCCACAGCTTCGCATAATCCAAATCTACTACGTAATCGTAATGCTCGTTGGATTTGGCTATGCTGCGCTCATAAACCCCAAGGGTGACTTAGGGTTTGTGTATGACCTTTCCATGCTGCGCGCCTGCATACAGCTGTGCACGTCGGCGCAGGCGGTATACATGCTCCAACGACGCGCGAAATGGGCCATTCCCTTTTGCGTCGTCGCAACGAGCGTCTGCACCGTTCTTTCGCTCATAGACATGTTTGCCATGCATGCCAACGCCCCAGTGTTTGCGCTGCTTGGTCCCTTTGCAAGCGCCGCCTTCGTTACGGTGGAATATGTGGGGGCTATCGTTACCGTTACCTACCTCGCCTTGGCCCGCCATCCTCGCGAAGTGCTCTGCGTGGACATAGCCGGCAAGCCAGAAGGCGATGGCCACAGCTGGGATCGACCTTTGCGCGAGCGAATCCGCACCTGGCCGTACTGGCGCGACCTCGCCATCTACTTCATCGTGTTCTCCTTTTTGGGGCACTGGGCCGAAATCCTGTTTTGCAGGCTCATCATCGCAGGGGTGTTTATGGGTAGCTACGATCCCACCAATGCCATGCTGTGGGACCAATGGCTCTTCCCCTTCTCGGCGGAGGGCATTGCCCTTGCCATGGTGGTGGTGCTCCTGCATCCCGTAAAGGAGAAGCTCTTGGAGCACTTTGAGGGACGGACGCTCCCGGCGCTTGCCTGCTCGTTCGCCATCAACGGCCTCGTTTGCACCTCGATCGACTTTGGAACCGGCATGGTGGCAAACCAGAATTACGAGCTATGGGACTATAGGGACATGCCCTTCAACTTTATGGGTCAGGTGTGTCTGCAGAATTCGATGGTATACACCATTGCGGCGACGCTGATCGTATGGGTTGTGTACCCGCTTATGGATCTCGGTCTGCGCAAGGTGCCGCGAGGCGTGCTCGACGTAGCGTTCTTCGGCTTGCTCTCCGTGTACGTCTTCGAGGCCGCGTTGCACTTTATCGTACCTGCATAACACAGAGCTCCTCCTCATGTTAGAATGGACGAGCATCCCAATAGCGAAAGGCGCATCATGGCAGAAATCATTGAAGAGCAGGTACAAGACGAGGATACCCTCGCAAACGACGTAAAGAAGATCGTCGGAGGCGTAGCCACCATCGTCCTGATTGTCGTGCCCATCATCTTGATTCGCAAACTCGTAAAGAAGATCGAGAACAGCGATCCGTACAAATCGGTGGAGAGTCATTTGATGTAGGGTTTCTCATCGGGACCCCGACTAAGGGACAGTCCCTTTGTTGGGGTCCCTAGGCACATAAAAAGCGCGAGCCGGCAAAAACGCCGGCTCGCGCTTAAGGAAGGGATGGAACTATTATCTTTTTACTCGTTCTGACTTCGTTCTTGCACGTAAAGCATCAATAATCACGAAACGACAACAACAGCGCAACGGAACCGTTGCAACAGCCTTCATGGTGCCGTGGCTCACGCTATGCCCAGTCGCTCGCTGAGTTCCAGCCATTGCGTCTCGAGCTCATCGAGCTCATCCTGTGCCTCGTCAACCTCGCGTTGCTTGGCCACCAGCGCTTCGTAATCAGTGGGATCGGTGGCTGCCAGCTCCTCGCGCAAACGCTCGGGCTCACCCGACAACTTGGACAGGCGCCGTTCCACCGCGTCAAAGCGCTTCTTCAGCTCACGGCGCTCGGCATTGGAGAGCCCGTTCGGCCTTTGTCCACCACGTCCCGTCGTCTCGCTCGAAGCAGGTTGCACGCTTTTGCGCTGCTCTCCAAGCCTTGCGTCAAGTCGCTCCAGGTACTCATCCACGCCCCCCGGACAATGGGTGAGCTTGCCGTCTATAAGCGAGTACTGGTCGTCGGTAACGCGCTCCAGCAGTGCTCGGTCATGGCTCACCATAACCAGCGTGCCAGGCCATGTATCCAGCAAGTCCTCCACGACGGCAAGCATGTCGGTATCCAAATCGTTTCCCGGCTCGTCCAGAATCAGCACGTTTGGCTCTTCCATGAGCACGCAAAGAATCGCAAGCCTCCTGCGTTGCCCACCCGACAAGTCACGCACGTAACTCATGAGCTCCTTGCGCGTGAGACCCAGGCGTTCCGCCATCTGCTCGGGACTTTGCGCCTTACCTTCCACCACATACGAGCGCTTGAACGTGCCCAACAACTCCTGCACGCGCCAGTCATCGTGCTCGCCAAGTCGCTCCAAGCGCTGGCCCAACCATCCGAAGCGTACCGTCTTGCCGATCTTCACCCGACCACGCGTCGGTTGCTGCAAACCACCCAGGACGCGCAGCAGCGTCGACTTGCCCGCGCCATTCTCACCGAGTATGCCCACGCGGTCTCCTGGCCCTATGATCCAGGTTATGCCATCGAGCACGGGCCTTCCTAGGGTCCCCGCATCGTCGCGGTAGCGTACCACGACGCCGGTAAGCTCAACGACCTGCTTGCCCAGTCGGCTCATTGCCATGCGATGCAGCTCGACGGGATTGCGCAAGGGTGGGTCGTTCTCTATGAGCGCCAACGCGGCGTCGATGCGAAACTTCGGCTTGCTCGTACGGGCCTTTGCCCCATGCGCAAGCCAGTTGAGCTCCTTGCGCAGCATGTTCTGCCGTCGTTCCTCGGCCACCGCCGCCTGCCGCTCGCGCTCGACGCGCTGTTGGATGTAGGCGGAGTAGCCGCCTTCGAAGGGCTCCACCCTGCCGTCGTGGACCTCCCACATGGACGTGCACACCTCGTCCAGGAACCAGCGGTCATGCGTCACCACCAGGAGCGCGCCCTCACCGTCTGGCCAACGATCGCGCAGGTGCCTGGCAAGCCAGCGTATGGCATGAAGGTCCAGGTGGTTGGTGGGCTCGTCCATTAGAAGCACGTCCCAGGTGCCAACCAGGAGCCGCGCAAGGTCGGCACGCCTTCGCTGGCCACCCGAAAGCTCGCCTACGCGACACTCCCAATCCAGGTCGCCCACCAGCTCTTCCAGTATTTGTCTCACACGCGCGTTCGACGCCCACTCATAGGTGGGAACATCGCCCACAATGGCATGCCCAAGCGTGTCATTGTCATCGAGCTTGTCTGCCTGGCCCAGCATACCAACCGCAATGCCGCCGCGATAGGTTATAGTCCCCTCTTCGGCCTCCAGTTCCCTGCCAAGCAGTGAGAGGAGCGTTGACTTTCCGTCGCCGTTCTGGCCGACGATGCCAATGCGGTCGCCTTCGTATACACCCAGCGTCTGATTGGCGAGCACGCGCTTGCCAGGCCACTCGTGTCCAAGTCGGTCGGCGCCTATGAGGATGCCCATCTTATGCCTCCTCTCGTGTGGCAAGCGTACGCAAGAGCCTTATCTCGTCTGCATACCCATCCAGTTCGTTGGGTGTCTCCAACACCATGGGAAGCCCCCTCAAACGAGGGTTTTGAACCACCGCGGCAAACGTGCTTGTGCCCAGTGCCCCCTGGCCGATCTTCTCGTGACGGTCCTTATGAGAACCGCAGCCGTTCTTCGAATCGTTGAGGTGAAGCGCCTTTAGGCGCTCAAGGCCAATAACGCGGTCGAACTCGTCCAGCACGCCGTCCAAGTCCTCGCGGATGTCGTAGCCACCATCCCATACGTGGCACGTGTCAAGGCAGACGCCCAGCACGTCTCCCCTCCTGCAGCCCTCCATTATGCGTGCAAGCTCCTCGAAGCTCCGTCCGACCTCCGAGCCCTTGCCGGCCATCGTTTCTAGAAGCACGGTAGTGTGGGGACCCTCGTCCAGCACCTCGTCCAATCCCTCGCAAATCAGATCGATGCCAGCGTTGGCACCCTGCCCCACATGACTTCCCGGATGGAAGTTGTAATAGTTGCCCGGAAGGGACTCAAGGCGCCTGAGGTCCTCCGCCATGGCACGACGCGCAAACTCGATGACTCCAGGTTTTGCGGAACACAGGTTGAGCGTGTAGGGGGCATGCGCCACGAGCTTGCCAAAGCCTTCCCGCTCCAAATGCTCCCTCAAGGCATTGACGTCCTCCTCGTCAAGCGCCTTTACGTTGCCGCCACGAGGATTGCGCGTAAAGAACGCGAAGGTGTTTGCGTCAATCTGGCTTGCAGTGCGACCCATCGCGGCGAATCCCTGTGCCGCAGAGAGATGGCAGCCAACGACCAATTCCATACTATTCTCCTTAATGGGCTAATGGGGCGACTCGGGCATTCGGCCCTAGCCACGCTTGAGCAGGCGCTCCACTTCGTCGAGCAGGTGCACTGCCACCTCTTCCTTGGCAAGCGTCGGCAGTTCCCGTATGCCAGCAGCAGACACGAGCGTCACGTGATTGGTCGCGCTTCCAAAGCCCGAGTCACTCCGCGTCACGTCGTTGGCGACCACGAGGTCGCATCCCTTGCGTTCGAGCTTTGCCTGCGCGTTGGCCACCAAGTCGTTCGTCTCGGCGGCAAAGCCCACCACCACACGTGCTCGACCATCCTGCGATTTGCGTCGTCCGAGCTCGGCAAGGATGTCTTTCGTCTCTTTGAGCTCGATTGTGTCCAGGTGTTCGTGCGCCTTCTTCAGCTTGTGGTCCGCGGGATGAGCCGGGGTATAGTCCGCCACGGCAGCCGCGCAAATGGCAACGTCGGCACCCTCGAAGGCGCGCAAGGTCGCCTCATGCATCTGCGCCGCAGAGACCACGTCCACCCGCTCGACGCCAACAGGCGCCTCGAGCGCGGTCGGGCCAGAAACAAGCACCGTGCGGGCGCCCCTTCGTGCTGCCTCGGCGGCAATGGCGTAGCCCATCTTGCCGCTGGAGGCATTGGCTATGTATCGCACGGGATCTATGGCCTCGTGAGTGGGTCCTGCCGTCACCACCACACTACGGCCCGCCATCGTCCTGCTCGACGCGCGCGAGCCTGCCGCATCAAGAACCGCACGGGCGATTTGGTCCACCGAAGCGAGCTTTCCCTCTCCCACGGCATCGCAGGCAAGCCGCCCTTCCACCGGCATCACAAAGCGAACGCCGCGCTCTCGCAACGTCCTTACATTGACCTGGGTCGGCGCCGCCTGCCACATGTTCACATTCATCGCGGGGGCCACCACCACAGGAGTGGTGCGAGGCACCGCCAAAAGCGTCGTCGACACCAAATCATCCGCAATGCCAGCTGCCATCTTTGCCATGGTGTTCGCGGTGGCTGGGCATACAAGCACGACGTCAGCCCATTCGGAGAGCATGATGTGGGGTATGGCCGACTCCGTCCACCCATAGAGCGACGAGGCCACGCTTTGATGCGTGAGCCCCTCCCATGTGGCCGCCCCCACAAAGCGCAGGCCATCCTCGGTGCTCGCCACCCTTACCTTACAATCTGCCTTTTGGAGCAGACGCAGCACCTCCACGGCCTTGTATGCCGCTATGCCGCCATTCACGCACAGGAGCACCTGTGGCCCATTCAAGTTCGAAGACAAGTGCTGCCCCCTACTCATCGAGGTCAAACATACCGTCTGTAACGAGAATTCGGTGACAATACGGACACTCGGCAATGCTGGGGCCCTTGCGAATGTCGGCAAACGAACTTGGGGGTACCGTCACCCTGCAAATGGACGGCTGATTGCCACGCAGCGTCTCCACAGCCATGCCGCCAAAGCGCTCCATCGCCTTGTCGTAGCGTTCCAGCACCTTACTGGACACTTCCCCACGAACTTCTTCACGTTCGGCGGTGAGGGCCGCCATCTCGCGCTCTATGTCGGCACACTGCTCCTTGAGCGAGCGCAGCTGAGCAGCGCCCTCGGCTTTGAGCTGCTCGTCAACCGTAAGCGCGTTGCGCTCGGCCTTTTGCACCTTCTGCAACCGCGCCACCAGGTCCTTGTGCTTGAATTCAAGCTTCTCTATGCGCTTTGCGATGGTGGTGAGCTGTGACTCCAAGTCAGAGATCTCACGGTATCCCAAGGTCTCTGACTCATACCTCTGGCGGATAGCCGTTGCCTCCTCCTCAAGTTCCAGGTGTGTGGACTCGTTCTCGTCCAAATCCATCTGGGCATCCTTGCGAAGGCCTACGATCTTAGTGAGCTCGCTGGCGACCTTCTTGCGCGCGGCGCTTACAGCCTGCAGCTTCTTCGCCTGCGGCATGTTGGCCAACATGCGTTTGTCGCGCATGAGCGCGAGGTCTATCTCTTGCATGCGCACCAGCGCTTCTGTCTCTTTCATGGCCACCTCCACGCGGCAGTTCGTTCCCCCTATGTTACACGTTAACGTCGCGTTCGGTAACTAGGGCATGAAAAAAGAGGACAGACTACGCCGTGAGGTCGGCAACGACGGCAAGCAGCGCCTCCGCAAAGGCGTCGAGATCGCTCGCGGGCACTCGCTCGTCAAACGATATGCGCAAAGAGCCCAGCGCTTCGTTGCGCGGTATGCCCATTGCCGTTAGCACGTGGCTCGCGTCCAGAGATCCGCTCGCGCATGCCGAGGCAGCACTCACCTCAAAGCCAAGGGCATCGAGCCGCAGCACGAGCGATTCCGAGTCCGCGCCGGGAACCAGCACGCTCACCATGCCCGGCAGCCGATCCTCCCCCACGCTCGTCGTGGTGGTTGGCAGAATATGGGTACCTTCCGCACAAATGCGCTGGTACAGCCGCTCCGCTCGAGCAGCCACCTCGTCTCTTGTTTGCGCGAGGTTCGCACAGCTCGCCTTCGCAGCTGCCACCAGGGCAAGGGCGCCGCGAACGTCCTGGGTGCCGGGGCGTATGCCACGCTCTTGTCCGCCGCCAAAGGTCTGGGGACGCAACGGCACGCCACCACGAATGGCCAGCACGCCCGTACCAACCGGCGCACCGATCTTATGGCCCACGATTCCCACGGCATCGCAGCGACTCACATCGAGCGGCACCTTGCCAAAGCCCTGCGCGGCATCGGTGTAGAACGATGCGCCGGCAGATTTTGCCAATTGGGCAAGCTCCGCGATCGGCTGCAGAACGCCCGTCTCGTTGTTTGCGGCCATCACGGAAACCAAGGCCACGTCGTTTCCCAGCGCCTCCTCGAGCGCCTCAGGCGCCACCGACCCTTGGCGCGACGGCTTGAGAAGCTCCACCTCAAAGTTCAAGTCGCGCAAATGCGGCGCCACGTCCAAGCCCGAATCGTGCTCGATGGCCGAAAGGAGCACGCGCTTCTTTTTCCGGTCCTTCGCTCGCGCACCTTGCGCCATGCCAACGATCGCCAGGTTGTTGTTCTCGGTACCACCCGAGGTAAACACGATGTCAGCCGGCCTGAAGCGCCCACCTAAAAGGCGCGCCAGGTCGCGTCGCGCGCCATCCAGAGCGCGGGCCGCCTCGCGCCCAGCCGAATGCAGTGAGTTGGGATTAGCTCCCGCATAGGAAGCCTGCTCATAGGCACGCTCGGCCTCAATTGCCTCGGGGCGCACAGGAGCGGAAGCCGCGTAGTCCAAATACACGCGCGCGTTCTTGGCCGTTGTCACTGACCCCTCATCTCCAAGCCCCGAATGCCCGCTTGGCGCATGTCGTCAACCGCCTTCGCATGGTCCTCCGAATCGAAGACGGCACTTCCGCCCACCAGCACGTCGGCACCTGCCGCCACCACCTGCGCGGCGTTAGCGGCGGACACACCGCCGTCTATCTCCACGAGCGGACGCACCGAATGGCTCTGACAGAGCGCGGAGAGCTTGTTCAGCTGCGTATATGTGTGCTCGATGAACCTCTGTCCCGAGAAGCCCGGGTTCACCGACATGATGAGCACCATGTCCAAGTAGTCGATAATGGCATCAAGAGCCGAAACGGCCGTGCCAGGGTTGATTGCCACGGCCGCGCGCCTGCCCTGCTTGTGGATCTCGTCCACCATGCGATGGGCATGCTTGGCCGTCTCCAGATGGAAGGTGAGGATGTCTGCCCCCGCGTCAAGGTAGTCGCGAAACACCTCATCGGGATTGCTTACCATCATGTGCACGTCAACAGGCAGGTCGGTTCCGCGCTTTACCGTGCGCAGAATGCCAGGGCCAAACGATATGTTGGGCACGAAGTCGCCGTCCATAACGTCGTAGTGGATAAAATCGGCATTGCTCACGCTCTTTAACTCGGCCCCCAGATGGAGGAAGTCTGCCGCCAAGATCGAAGGCGAGATTCGTACGGTGGTTGCCATATGCTGCTCCCGTTCGTGTTTTGCAATCATGATTATTCTAGCATTTGGCGTTGGCTCTCTATGCAAGGGAGGCGAAGGGGGGGGGGACTGCCCCTTTGCTAGGGCTCCTTGCAACGAGGGCACGCACCGTCGCATCAGCGATCTACGCCGTAGAACTCCTGGTTGGGATTGCGGCCCAAAAGCGCATCGATGGCCTCGGTCAGCGGCATATTGGAATACAGCAGGTCGTAGACGGCCTGCGTAATGGGCACCTGCACGTCATGCGCCTGCGCCAGCTCCAAGATGCTCGCCGCCGCCTCGGCACCCTCCACCACCATGCCAGTACGGCGCTGGTAGTCCACAAGCGACTCTCCGCCCACGAAGGCCTCGCCAAAGGTGCGGTTGCGGGAGTGTTGGGACGTGCAGGTAACCACCAAGTCACCCATGCCCGCCAAGCCCATGCAGGTAAGCGGGTCCGCCCCGATTGCCGTGGCTATGCGGCTTATCTCAGCAAGTCCGCGCGTCATCAGCGCCGCAAGCGTGTTGTCGCCAGCCCCCAGTGCCACGGCAATGCCGCAGGCAATGGCGATGACGTTCTTCTCTGCGGCGCAAATCTCCACGCCCGCAACGTCGTCGGTGACGTACACCCTAAAGGAAGGGCACACCAGAAGCCGTTGGAAGAAGCGTGCCACGTCAACCTGAGGCGCAGCCACCACCGCGGCCGATATGGTTCCCTGGCTTATCTCCTCGGCGTGGTTGGGCCCGCTGAGCACGGCAACGCGCTCGGGTGTCCCAAGCTCCTGTGCCGCCACGTCGGCCATGAGGCAGCCCGTGCCTCGCTCCACACCCTTGGTAAGAACGAGCACCGGCACGTCATCCGCAACATAAGGCGCTAGCTGGGCACATGTGCCACGCAGGAAGGCGGAAGGCACCACCAGCAAGATGGCATCCGCGTCACGCGCAGCATCGGCAAGTGAGGTCGTGGCCCGCACCTTGGGGGAAAACTCAAAGTCGGGCAGCTGCACGGGATTGTGGCCGGTCTCGTTTATGCCCTTGGCCACGCTCTCCTCGTGACACCACAACGCGATGTGCTCGCAACGCGGCGCCACGAGCGAGGTTACGGCCGTGCCCCACGAGCCTGAGCCAATCACGCAGACGCGTTCCGCCACCAAGGACTGCTCTTTCGCAACCACGTTACTTACCGCCCTTGTCTTTGCCTATAGAGAAGCGCCGCTCTTCCCCACGCATCAGGCGCCCGATGTTCTCGCGATGCGACCAAATGACCACGACCGCTATAAGCACCAGCGGTATGAGCGCCACGAATTGCACACCGTACACGACGCCAAAGATCGGCAGGCTGGCGGCAGCGGCAATGGAGCCCAGAGACACGTAGCGCGTAGGGATGGTGAGCACCAAGAACACGCCGAGCATGCTGAGTCCCAAGGGCCAGTACAGGGCAAGGCCCCCGCCCAGCCCTACCGATATTCCCTTTCCGCCGTGGAAGTGCAAATACGGGCTGAAGATGTGGCCAAAGACGCATGCCGCGTACACGACCGTGCCAACCCATCCGAAGGCCGTGTTGTGCGCGAGCATGTCCAAGTCGCCCGCGAGACAGAGGTTGGCGATGACGAGCTTGGAGACAAGCACGCACACCACGCCCTTGCCCACGTCCAGCAGGAAGGTGAGGGCTGCGGCCTTGCCGCCGGCGGAACGTGCGACGTTGGTCATGCCAATGTTGCCCGAGCCCGTCTTGCGCACGTCCACGCCGTTCATGGCAGACGCGATGAGAAGGCCAAATGGAATACCACAAATAAGAAATGAAATAATAGCCGCAATAGCGGTTGGGAGGATCAATGGATCCATCTCTAGTCCTTTCGACGAAACTTTAGGCGAATGGGCGTGCCCGTCAGCTCCAGGCGCTCGCGAAGGCGGTTCTCCAAGAACCGCTGGAAGTTGTCATCAACGAGGTCTGGTGCGTTGCAGAAGAACGTGAACGTGGGAGGGCAGGTGTTGGCCTGCGTAGCATAGTTGAGCTTAAGCCTGCGATTGCGCTGCGTAACCGTGTGGCCCGACGCCCTAATTTCCTCCAGCAACGCATTGAGCTTGGAGGTCTGCACGCGGCTGGCCCTGTTGGCAGCAGCCACGCTCGCGTGGTCCAGCGCGCGCAGGCAGCTACGGCCGGTAAGCGCCGATATGCGAATGTGGGGCGCCCAGGTGGCAAACGGCATGCGGCGGGCCAAGGAGGCCTCCACGTCCTCGCGCGCCTGGTCGGTGGTAACGAGGTCCCACTTGTTGAGGCAGATCACCAACGCGCATCCGCGCTCGATGGCCATGCCGGCAAGCTTTTGGTCCTGCTCGGTAACACCAACCGACGAGTCGATTACGAGCAAGCAAACGTCGGCCTTGTCCATAGCCATGAGGCCGCGCACCATGCTGTAGTATTCCACGTCCTCATGTACCTGGGACTTCTTGCGCATGCCCGCCGTGTCTACCAAACGATAGCGCGTGTCGTTGTGCAAAACCACCACGTCCACCGCATCCCGCGTCGTCCCAGCCACGTCGCTCACGATGGAGCGGTCGCTGCCCACGAGCTTGTTGGTGAGCGAGGACTTGCCCACGTTGGGTCGCCCGATTATGGCCACGTTGAGGGCGTCTTCGTAGAGCGCGTCATCGTCTTCGTGCTCAGGTGGAAGCGCGGCAACCACCTCGTCCAAGAGGTCGCCCGTGCCATGCCCGTGACCTGCGGATATTGGTCGCGGCTCACCTACGCCCAACGAGTAGAAGTCCCAGGTTGCGAGCTCCTGGCTGGGGTCGTCGATCTTGTTCACCACAAGGAAGGCGGGCTTCTTCGAACGCCGCACCACCCGTGCGACCTCCTCGTCCTCATCGGTGAGGCCCACCGTACCGTCCACCACGAACACGATGGCGTCCGCCTCCTCGCAGGCGATCAGGGCCTGCTCGCGAATGCGCGGCGCAAAGGTGTCCTTGGAGTGGACGGACTCGATGCCGCCCGTGTCCACCAGAACGAACTCCCTACCGTTCCAGTCCGTCTCGTGATAGGAGCGGTCGCGCGTGACGCCCCGTGACTCGTGCACAATGGCCTCGCGTCGTTCCGCAAGACGGTTTACCAGGGTGGACTTGCCCACATTGGGCCTTCCCACCACAGCTACTATCGGTTTGGCCATATGGCCGCCTTTCATCGTTAAAAACAAACGTTCAAGCCCTGATTTTAGCACGCTGGCCGACAAGTACTCCATACACACATAGGGAGCAAACAAACGGGCATCCGCTTCTGGCGTCCGGTCACGTCCCGCGCCCGCAACACGTCCCGCATGCGGCTCCGCGCTCGCTCACTTCGTGAGTCGCCGCATGGTTACAGCTCACGCCCCCGCGCCTTCGCCGGACCCGCGCGCGGCTCCACGCTCGCTTTGCTCGCTCACTTCGTGAGTCGCCGCTTGCGGGTCCGGTGAAGGCGCGGGGGCGTGAGCTGTTACGCCGCTTGCGGGACGCGTCGCGGACGCGGGGCGTGGACCCTCCTCTGAATACCTATAACATGCTATGATGATATTCTAGGAAAGGAGGTCGATTATGTGGGACTTTAGCTTCCTAACACCCTGCGCGCTCATGCTGTTTACCATACTGGGCTTCTACTTCAGCGAGCCCCGTCTGCCCATACGCGCAAACAAGACCTTCTTGGCCCTCCTCATGCTCGAACTGTGCGTCATGGGATCGGACATCGTCTCCACGCTGGCAGACCAAAACTACCAAAGCGTGAGCCAGGGTGCCTTGTACGTGGCGAACTGCCTCTACTTCATGCTCTACTTTGCCAGGTCCTATTGCTTCTATCGCTTTTGTCTAAGGGTGGTGCACGTGGCCTCTGGGGCTCGACGTGGCCTTGAGGCCATCCTCTCCATTCCCTTTTGGCTGGCGCAGGCACTTTGCGTGACGAGCGTTTTTACGGGCGCGATCTTTACCATTAACGAGACTGGCTATCACAGCGGCCCCTTATATAACGTCCTCTACGTGTGCTCGTTCCTCTATGTGGGCCTCTCGATCCTCGCCCTCGTAAATCGCGGCCAGGGCTTGCGTCCCTACGAGCGAAACGTGGCTATTGCCTATAACGCCGCGCTGCTGGCAGGATATGGCATGCGGCTCCTCTTTCCCAAGGTGCTGGTAATGGACACCTTTTGCACCATAGCCATTACCATCATCTTCTTTGGGTTTATGAACCCCCATCTGTTTATCGACCAGCGACGAATCGCATACAAAAAGCGCGGACTCAGGCTCGTGCTTTCCGAGGCCCTCGAGGAAGGCGGCATGCACCTCATGGGCATGGTCATAAAGAACTATCAACAAGAGCGTGTCATCGTTGGCGGCGAGCGCATCGACAATGCCGTTGGTGACATCAGCAGCTGGATTACGCATACCTTTCCCAAAAACGTCCTCTTCTATATGGGATCCGGTCAGTTTGCAATGACAGGAGACGACAACGTGGACTGGGAGGACGTTCACGTTCAGATCCGCCAACGCTTCCAACAGCCCTGGGAAACCGGGGGGAGCGCGCTCAACCTCAGCGTGCTCTTTGTGAACATCGACGAAAGCTCGGGTCTCAGCACGGCAGACAAAATCATCAACACCCTCACACTTTCGCTCGAAAGCGCCGAGCGCGACATGTCGATGGCCTCCGACTCGAGCAAGGACACCCTGAGCATTGGCGAGGTGTATGAGCAGGTTGCGACGCTCAGAACGCTCGAGGGCGTGCTCGAGCGCAACGAGGTCGAGGTCTTTCTGCAGCCGCTCGTGCAAAGCGAGACCCAGGAGCTGGTGGGGGCCGAGGCGTTGGCGCGCATACGCGACGAGCACGGTTGCATTGTTTCGCCGGCGCTGTTCATTCCCATTGCCGAGCACGTCGGGCTCATAGACAAATTGGGCGAGCAGGTGTTTAGCAAGGTCTGCGCGTTTATCTCCACTCACAATATGGAAGAGCTGGGTCTGCAGTGGATTAACATCAACCTCTCGCCCCTCCAGTGCGTCCAGCAAGACATCGCGAAGCGCTTTGCAAACACCCTTGAGCAATATGGCGTCTCGCCCGATGTAATCCACCTGGAAATCACCGAGCAGAGCATCATCGACTACGCCCTCGTTAAGGACCAGATCAATCAACTTCGCGACATGGGCTTCAAGTTCTCCCTCGACGATTACGGAACGGGCTATTCCAATCTCGTTCGTCTGTCGGACTACCCGTTTGCCAATATCAAGTTGGACATGTCACTCGTGCGCAGCTATAGCAGTGGCAAGGGACACCTGCTTCCCGTAGTGGTGAGCGGCCTCAAGGACATTGGCTACACCATAACGGCGGAGGGCATCGAAACCGAGGAGATGGCCGAGAGCCTGCGCGGCATCGGAGCCGACTTCCTGCAGGGGTACCTGTTCTCGAGGCCTCTGCCCATGGACGAGTTCGCACGCACGTATGGCAAGGTACGTGAGGGTTAGGCCAAATCCAACGCCTCGGCAACCGCGCTAACCAGTGCGCCGGGATCGGGAACGGACACAACGACCTTTCCGCCCCTATTCTGTATCTCCGCCGCAATGCTTTCCCGCGAGACGCCATCGAGGGTGAGCGCGTCGAAGTTGAACATGACCTCGGGAAGCACCACGAGCGTGTGCGAGAGGTCTGCTGGCAGTTGCGCAAGCAGGTCACACGCAACGATGAGACCCGTTACGTTTACGTCGCCGCCGTAGTAATGGTTGCGGATGGGATAAGCTGCGAACGGTTTGCCCCACACCTCGCAGAGCTTGTCGAACACACTCGTGGCAGCCTCGCCGCACACGAGCAAGGCGCGTTGGCCCGAGGTGGCCAACATGCGCGCGGACGTCCGCAGCTCTTCCTCACGCTCGGCTTTCACGCGCTCGATCTCGTCTAAAAAATAGCGCAGCATGCCAATGCCGTCGTAGAACTGCGGATAGCCGTCGTAGGTGTGCGCGGCGGGAATGGGCAGCTGGGCGTCGACGTAGAACTCGTCGGAGAGCTGGAAACGCGTAATGCCAAGGGTGGCCCGCGCACGTTCCTGATACGGCTCGAGCAACTTCACCACTGCCCTGCTGGCCTCGACGTCGTCCGAAAACGACGAGGAAAAGCGCGTGGAATGCTTGGTGTAGCCCAAAGGCACGATGGCAAGTGACGTGACCTGCGGATGTTCCTCCACCCAAGACAGCGTGCGTGCCAACTCCTCCCCGTCGTTAAGGCCTGGACAAAGGACGATCTGCCCATGGATCTCTATATTCGCCTCGCACAGGCGCTCGAGCACCTCCATGCCGCGCATGGCGCGTCTTCCTATGAGCGGCACGCGCACCTTCTCACTCACGGCATGGATGGACACGTTCATGGGCTCCATGCGGCAGCGTATGATGCGGCCCACGTCCTTGTCCGTAAGGTTGGTGAGGGTGACGAAGTTGCCCTGCAAGAACGACAGGCGGTAGTCGTCGTCGCGCAGCAGCAGAGAAGAGCGTGCGTCTTTGGGAAGCATTGCCATAAAGCAAAACTGGCAGGCGTTCACGCAGGTTCGAATGCCGTCGAAGAGGACGTCGGTAAACTCCACGCCCCAGTCCTGCCCCGGCTCGCGCTCCAACGTGCAGGCATATTCCTCGCCGTCGTCGGGATTGAACACCGCCAGTTCGGCGATACTCCCGTCCGCCTCCCAGCGCCAGGTAATGATGTCTTCCATCGGCTGGTCGTTTACGGCGTCTATGCGCATGCCTGGCTCCAAGCCAGCCTCCCAGGCAGGACTGCCCTCTTCCACGGAGGCAACCCACGCGCCCACAGCACGCTCACGCGTGCTCGCGTAATCCGCGCGCTTACCCTTTAGTGGACCGCTCCGCACGTAACCTCCCACCCAGACAAAGGGGATACTCCTCATTGTCTGATGTTATCAGAAGTCTACGCATGGAGCAGTTGATCAGCGCTTCGCAAACATGGAAAACAGGTCCACGACACCTTCATCGGTAATGTCGCTGCTCTCAATGACGCCCATAACACCCGCCAGGTAGAATTCCAACAGATGCTTTTCCTTACCCTTTCCAATGCGGTTAAAGGTGGCAACTAACCTCTTTGCCGTACCGCATGAGCCCAATTCGTTAATCATGGTCACGCACACGCGAGAGAGAAACTCCTGAAGGTAATTCGCCCCTTCGAGCACCCTAAACATGGGACGATGTTCGCCAGTGGAAGTATGCATATAGCGTCGTACGGAAGCAACGGCATCAACATAGGCCTCTCGAGGAAGCGGGTCCTCATCGCTCGCGCTGGGATCGTCCCATGCCTCGCACCAAAGCCGCGCAGACTCTACCGCATCCTGAATATAAGAATCCACCAGATGGTCGGTTATCTCTTGTTTACCCGAAAAGTAATAGTAGATGAGTTCACGCGTTATACCGGCCTCGCGCGCAATGTCCACCAAGGTCGTCTTTTGCACGCCCTTGGATTCCATGCACTTTTTTGCACTCTGCACAATGAGGTCGCTCTGCAGACGATGACTCTCAGATACGTCTTTGCGGAAACGACCCCTATAGGCGCCGTACCGAGGCATTGCTTCTCCAACTTTGATGAGGCCTATTTCAATATCCTTAATAAACGAGAAACAAAGCATGACATACTGTCATATTACGTAACGCTTAAATGCGTAAAGTTGCTTAAAGTCCACTATTTGCTTACGAGATTATGCACTCAGCTAATTGGGACACGGGGACAGGGACAAAGGGGACGTAGGCGTTTGTCCGGGAACTTCCCGAGGGGACAAAGGGGACGGAGGCATTTGTCCGGAAACTTCACCGAGTTTTGGATGTTAATCATTGCTTTAATTGCCTAATCTTGGTGGCAAGCCCAGACGGGCTTGCCGGACAGGACAAACGCCTACGTCCCCTTAGTCCCGCCTAGTCCGCCAACCGCACACGCAAGGACTTCGTGGCCGACTGCGTCTACACGCGCGACCTGTTCCGCAGGGACTGACGCACTGTTTGTAGATGGGTGTATTTCTGCCGGCAACTTGTAGTATTATGTACTTGGTTTTCCCTTCTTAGGGAGAGCTTCCAAGGGCCGGGGGCTTCCCCCCGGCTTTGTTTTTCTAGATTGGAGCCATCAAGGTGTCTGAACTGTCTATCCTCGTAGACGAAAGCGGCGACATGGGCACCGTCTCCAAGTACTACCTCATAACGCTGGTGTTTCACGACCAGCGCGACTCTTTAACCAAGAGAATTCGCACTTACGAGCAAGCACTGCGCCAAGAGTCCCTCCCGAATCAAGTGTTTCATCTGTCGCCCCTCATAAACGCCCATGACGGCTATGCAAACATGGATTCCCGCAAGCGTAAAAGGCTGCTATCCCTTTTTAGGGCGTTCACCGACCACCTGCCATTTCTGTACCGCACGTTCGCATACCGAAAAACAGAGTATAGCAATAACGAGGCTTTGCTCAACCGCGTGAAACGTGACATCGTGAACTACCTCTTCGACCACCTGGAGTTTTTCCAATCGTTCGATACCGTAAAGGTCTATTACGACAACGGGCAACCGTTGGTTACTAGCGCCTTACACCAAGCAATAGACTAGGCGCTTTCGCGGGATGCGGTAGTCTATCGTGACGCATCGCCGACAAAGTACAGACTATTGCAAGTGGCTGACTATGCTTGTGGAATCGAGCTGACGGCAATTAAGTACAAAACCGCGAACAGACGTCGACCGACGCCCTTTTCTTCGGAAAGTGGGCGGACTTTAAGAGAAACCACATCAGGAAGCTTCGTAAGCACCTGCTATAACAAGCATTTGAGAGGTTGAGACTATGCGTAAGAACCTCGTTCTGGATGGCATGCGCCTTGAGGAAGAATGCCACGTCGGCGTCCCGCTCGCATTCGAAACGGGAGAACGCCCTGCGGATGCTGGACTTAGAGAACCCCTCGGCGAGCAGGTCGCCGAGGAATGCGAACGTCGTGGGTATGGGCATGGCGCCTACTTGAACTTCTTGGGATCGAGCTTGAGGTCCGCCATCCGGGTCAGCTTGAGCGGCTCCCCGGGCGAGGCCATGCGCCCGCCTAGGATCGCGCGCCCCGCATGTGTCGCGGACGACTACCGGCGTACGACCGAAGCCAGCATGCCAGCCTCCAGACGGCGTAGCCCAAAAGCGCCCCGGCAACGTTGAGAACGACGTCGGCGGGCTCGCACTCCCCTCGCGCCAGCAGGTACTGGGCAGCCTCGATGCAGGCGGAGAGCGCGAGGGAAGACAAGATCGTCCGTCGCGTCTCCCAGCCCAGGGCCGCCGGCAGCAGGAAGCCCACGGGGACGAACATGAGCATGTTTGCCAAGGGCTCCGGCTCAAGCGCGTGGCCCTGGCCGAAGACGCGCCACAGCCGGGCCACGACGTCGGGGCGCATCACCCGCGCCGTCGCCCGCTGGCGCACGGCGACCGTCCCGGCGACCACCACCGTAACGTAGGTGGCAAGCAGCCCCGCGCACAGGACCCTCCCCGGGTGTGCGGCCCTACCACGAGAGCGCATCACGGCCACACAGCCGACTGAGGCCGCAACGCCCACGACCGCGGCGACACCCCACCAGAGGGGACCGAGCCGCACCACGAGGTACGTCCACAGATAGCGCAGCAGAGCCGCGATCCTGTCCACGGCAAAGCACCTCCAAACCGCCGGCGTAGTTCCGAAAAAGGGGCGACGTTCCCCGCACACAAGCGATCGGCGTGGCCCCCGGAGGGACCGAGCGCAATCCTTTGCGAGCCCAAGGGCGCCGCACCCACTGCCATTCAACCACGTGCAAGGAGTCGCGGCAAGCGTGCGTACGTCTGCGGCCGGGGGCCAGCCCTTGGAGAAGGAACGGCCCTCCAGAAGCCCTGTTCGCGCAAATCAAACAGTCGTAACAGGTTGCCTGCCGCCGCTGGCGCCTCCGTGCGAAGACCCAGCGGAGATCCGTCCCTCGGGGTGTCTCCCGCATCGAGAACGACAAACGCCCCAAGCATGCGCGATGAGACCGCTCGAGCCCTGACGCACCAGCTGGGCCGTAGCTGCATTCCGCGGCGTGCGAAACGTACTCTTTTGCCGAGACAATGGGATCGGGCGAACATGAGCGACGGTTGACTCTCTGCGAGTGCATCGCATTGGCAAGGTAGCTCGACAGAGGCGGCGTCTCCATCTTCGCCTTCGATCCGGACGCATACGACGAGATCGAGAGATCGGACGCGTTCGGAACCGAGGACGAGGCGATAAGTGCCTTCCCCTACTCCACCTCCTTCATCGAGACGAGACGATCCGACGTAATCGCGGGACTGGGCGTGGTGTCGAGCGACCTCATCGAGGAAGTAGCCCATGACTATGGCTGGAGCGACGGCAACGTCGACCCAACGGAAGTCAGAAAACAGATCATCCCGATACCACACAACCTTCCGACGCTGTCGGACCATCCCAGGACCCTCCTGGACGCGGTTGCCTTTGACATTGGGAAATACGCGCAGTCGATGGGAATGGAACTCGATAAGGACAGCTACGCGTGGGCGACGGAGCGAATTCACGCAACGGGCTCGAACCTCGTCGCGTTCCTCTCGGCTCCGAACATGAGAGACCAGAAAGACCTCACGTACGACCCCGCAACAGACGGGAAAGGGGCGACACGTAAGGGAAAAGTATCGCGCAAGGCCTCTGCCCAGGCGCACTACGAGGTGGGCGCACGGTTCGGGTCCGCCATACGCTTAGCACGACACGAGGGCACAAGGGCTGGCACCAAAGCGGGAAGACACGGATCGTCACCCACGCCGCATCCCGTACGCGGCCATTGGTCGAAGAGGAGGCACAGGCCTAGGAACGATTGGCACTACGAGCCGTGCTATATCCACCCATACCTCACTGGAAAGGACTCGGATGAGCCCATGAGCAACGTGGTGAGGAGGGTCCTGCCCTGAGAGGGCGGGCAAGTTGGCGGAGCCTTCCGCCATGGCGGTCCGCAGGCATCTTAGTTGGTGTTTCGCACGTCCCATAAGCCGATCCGACCCAATGGGCGCAATCTGTGCTATAGTGAAGGCAACCACTCGCGCCTGGCGCGGGGGAAGCCAAGCGAGCGGGGATGTCCCCGCGCTTTTTCGTCTTAAGGAGGTGTCCAGGTCGTGCCGGGCACAGTCAGCGCGTTTTTCGATGAGAGCGGTCAGGAAAAGGAGTACCAACCCGATACGAAGTATTACCTTCTCACGATGGTGCTCCACGACCAGAGCAGGCCAATAGCCGAGCACGTCTCCAGATGATACGAATCGTGTTTGGCCGCTGCGTCGCTCCCCGACATCCCATTTCACGCTTACGACCTCTTCCATAGGCAGAAGGGCTATGAGGGGCTCGACTTCGAAGTCCGAAAGAAGCTCTTCTTCAGGTTCGCCGGCTTCGTTCGTCGCCTGCCGGTAAGCTATGTCACGTTTGCGTATCGTCGCTCGGAGCTCAAGGACTCCGCCGCCCTCTCCGAGCGCCTATGCAAGGATCTCGTTGCCTTCGTGGAGTCCAACCTCGCCGAGTTCCAGTCGTACGACACGGTTGCCGTTTATTACGACGGCGGTCAGGATACGCCACGCGCTGCCATTCGCAGGGCATTCGACGAGACGCTGTCGGTGGACACGGCAGAATACAAGAAGCTCCATTACCAGGAGCGCCGACTTGCCCAGGTCGCCGATTTTCTCTGTTGCATCGAGCTTGCCGCGCTTCGCTACGGGAATCACGAGCAGACGTCGACCTACCTCAAGCTATTTGGAGGCGCCCGCTCATTTAAGGCCAACCAGCTCAAGCAGGCGCGCCGAAAGCTACACCAATAGCGCCCATGCCGTTATGGGCACGTTCGGCCTCTAATGAGCCCTCGCAGCGATCGGGCCGCACGACAGCTCGATCCACTCACCGAGCGTGGGGTGGGCGAAGAGGTCCGGCTCCTCGCGGCGGAACACGGCCATCCACCGGTACATGGTGGACTCGCTGACGTGATTGAGCCCACATCACTCCTTGAGCGTCATGTCGGTTGCCAGGTACCTCTCCACCTGCTCCCTGCGCAATGCCCTGTTCTGCGTCTGCTGGGCCGTAGTCGCCATCGCTGCCTCCAATCCTTGGTTGGCAAGGATTGTCGCGCCGATCACGCCGCAGGTGAAGACGCGTCACTTTTGGCGCTTCATTTATCCCGCACCATGTCAAGTGCCTCACGAATCCTTCTGCCAAAACAGTCTTGTGTTGAATTCATATCCGCCTAAATTTACTGGAAGCCATTTTTCCTGTCTATGAAGCAAGTTTTTAAGCTGGTAATCGTCCTGCTCTTCTTTTGGCAAATCCGCTCACATTAAAAATGCGCAAAAGAGGCTTGACGCAACTACAGCGAGTGTTCGACGATGGGACGACTTAGTAACCGACCAACAGTAAGCCATATTTTTTGGCTACGGCGAGAGAATTGTTTGTATTATGGCTTACCCCTCAGTTTTGTATCACTACACCGATGTCGCTGCATTGGCTTTGATTCTGAAAAACAAAACCCTACGATTCAGTTCCTTACGACTCTTGGACGACCCAGTTGAGTGGAGGGTTCGCGATTTGGCCGCAACGTCAAGCCTCTGCTACGTTAGTTCATGGACAAATGAATCCGAAGAGCTTATACCCATGTGGCGTGAATACGCATCCGTTGAGTCTGGTGTACGAATTAGCCTAACAACGAGCCCGTTCAAATGGGTTGCAGACACAACACGCCCAACCGTAAGCACAGATTCTGTTTTTTCAACTACTGGAACATATAATACGCGCATGAGCGTTGCGGATCAGCTTGCACAAGGGGTAGTGTGTTTTACAGCAGCCGAATCAAATATTCTATATGAGGTTGAATACACCAACGACATGAACAAGCTGTCCCCCGCAATACGAGTCTCGGACAATAGATTCGCTTTGCAACTATTGGGTAAATATAAACCTAAAGCTTGGAGGTATCAAAAGGAATGGCGCTATATACACTTGGCAATACCGGGAGCGATGATAAATACACCGAATGCGCCAACCGTGTATCTCGACCAACTCAAGATGCAGTTGGGCGGCAAGATGCCCATGAATATGCCTGATTACCTTGACTTCCCCTTATCGGATGACGCCATGCACGACATGGAGATCACGCTCGCTCCGAAGATAAATGCAGGTTTTAAGCTGTTGGTATACGATTTGGTGGAGAAGTATTGTCCGCTGGCTACGATACGTGAGAGCTCGTTAGAGCTAGCGTGACAAAACAGTAATGTTCTTTTCCGCTTCGAAAGTGAGTCTTTTTTTTCTCAAGATCACTAAGTCCTGATAGCACGCGCTCTTCGCATCCAACCAGCCCTCCCTCCGATGGAATCACTACACACATGCATGACGAACGCTAGAATAAATGATGGGCAGAGCAACCGTCAGAACGGCTATGCATACTGACATCATTCCGTGTAACAAAGAAACGATGACTCTCGTCGTGGATAGTGACTAAGCAGCGACTAACCACGGATTTCATCAATGGGGATAAGGCGGTATACCTGTGACAAACAACCAGATACTCATAAATCAACTCGTGGAACAAGAATATAATGATCAGTCGCAATACGACGATAAAGCGACATTCTTCGAGTTCCTTGCGTCTTCAAAGGTAATGACACAATACGATCTGGACGACGATGAGATCGAGAACGGTGTTCTCGGTGGTGCGCTAGATGGCGGATGCGACTCGATCTATGTTCTGTGCAACGAGCTACTCCTAGGCGAGGATGCTAGCATCGAGTCAGTCATCAGACGCGGCTCCAGAATCGAGATCGTCATCATCCAGTGCAAGACGAGCAAATCTTTTACTGAAGACGTGTTCCTCAAGTGGAAAGACGCATGTAACGACCTGCTGGACTACAACGTTCCCATAGACTCACTCGATGGAAAGTATTCGGAGCAGGTACTCGAAGCATTCACTCGCATACGCGAAGCTATAAAGACTGCTTCGCTCAAAGGAGCGCAAGCAATGATGCGATTCGTGTATGTTGCAAACGCTGGCCAACCGAGCAACGGGGTGCTAAGGCAGTCCGACGAGCTTGTCGAGTACGCGAAGCAGAAGGTCAATGCCAACTCGTTTAGCGTCCAGGCTGACCTAGTCGGTGCTGACCAGCTGATGGAGATGTGGTTCCCACCAGACGAGAGCGCCTTGTGCATCAAGTTCTCTGGCCCCTACGCTAGCGTTCCGGAGAGGAGCGACTTCTTCGACCTCGTATCGCTGAGCGACTTCCACAACTTCCTCGTCGATGACAAGGGAAGACTAAGAAGCTACCTCCTTGAGGCGAACATACGCGACTATGAGGGAAATGTCGCAGTGAACAAAGCGATTCGGAACACTCTCGACAACCCGTCTGGGGAAGACTTCTGGTGGCTAAACAACGGGGTGACCATCTTGGCCTCAAGTGCTGTCCAAGCGACTGGCTCCGTGGTGCGCATGGAGGAGCCACGCATCGTCAACGGTCTGCAAACGACATACGAAATCTACGGCTACATGCAGAGAAGATCCTCGGACGATCCCGATAACAGGCAGGTCATGGTTCGTATTCTCATCCCTGACAACGACGCCACCAGAAGCAAGGTCATCATGGCCACCAATAGTCAGACAAGCGTAAAAAAGACCTCGCTCAGGGCTACTGATCCGATCCATCATCAAATTGAGCTCTACCTAAAGCCAAAGGGTCTTTACTATGAGCGCAGAAAAAACTACTACAAGAACCAAGGTAAGAAACCTGAGGAGATAGTCAGCATATCTTTCCTCGCCCAGTGTCTAATGTCCATCGTTCTTAACCAGCCCAACCAAGCCCGCGCGCGACCCTCGACACTCCTGTCAGACGAAAGGAAGTACGACCAGCTTTTCAGGAAGAACGGAGAGCTTGAGGCTTACTACAAAGCCGCAGCTATGGGTAAGTCCGTCATGCTACGCTTGCCAAGGGTTAGACCTAATCTCACGAGGTCCGAGATCAGCGACGTAAGGTTTTATGTGTTGATGGGAGTGGCACATCTCCTAGTACCTAAACCCAAGACGAAACTTGATCTCAAGGACCTCGCAAACGTCGATTTAGGCAAACTGAGTGACGAGCTGATCGGTACCGCTTCCGACACTGCATGCGATGTGTACATGCGCTTAGGCGGCACTCCAGCCACTGCAAAGTCTTCCACGATGCCCAACGAAGTGCTCAAAGGCATCATCATGTGCAAACACATGCTTGCAGCGCAGGAGCGCAAGGCTGACGGTCAGTCGGATGTTGTCGATTACGCAAGTAGTAATAATGCAAATAAAGACACTGACAACGAAATCGCGTCAAGGAGACGTCCGCCGTTCAAGTTCAAGATGGCTGGCATACCTCCAGAATCAGAAATCCACTTCGTTGGCAATGACTCCATCGTATGCACCACCGTAGGAGACGACAATAAGGTTTTGTACGATGGGCACAAGTACAGCACCTCGCGCCTCGCCGCAATACTGAACAACGACCCCAATGGCAGATATCGTGGTCCTGAATGGTTTACATACCGAGGTGAGCGGCTCTCCGATTTGCGCGATAAGCACGAAAAGAAGGTAGACAGCTTGTAGAAAGCGGGTGTCCTGAACACAAACAAGGGATAATTTACACCGCGTAGCAACTCGTAGTGCATATATCGCCGCAAGTGACGGGCAATCGTTGCCGTCGTACCATATACGAGCGAATCTCCCGACGCGTTTGCGAGTGGTATCCACATGCCAGGCGGCAGTCGAGGCGGAATTCAACGCAATGTCAATCATGGTTGCCTTTTCAGTGAGCAGTAACTCGTTTTGATGCCGCCTAAGCGTTTGGCTCCAACACCAAGAGTTCACCCCCTACCCTCACCCATACAGCCCACGCCTGCGGCTGAAGACGTGACGGAGCCTGTTGAGCGCACCCATGGGCACCCACACCACAGGCGACGCATGGCGGCCCACGACGCAGCGGACCCTGTCGCCCAGCGAGTACTCCCCTCGCAGAACCTCTCGCGTGTGGTCGCGTGCAAAGCGTGTCATGGCGTCAACGTGTGCGCGGCTCGCCGCCCTCTCTTCGGCGGAACACGACGCCCACCAGCACCAGGTCCTCGAAATCGCGTTGAGACACCCACGCACGCAGGCACGGCGACACTCCCCCGAGATCTCCCCCAGCTCCTCGTAGCGCCGTAGGTACGCTCGCCAGTAGTCCACGAGGTTCGCGACGGAGTGCTGCTTGGAGATGCCCCTTCCGCTCGCGGTAGTGGACCAGCGCGTCGGGCACGCACGCTACCCTACCCGCACGCATCACGAGCCGATGCGTCGTCACGACGTCCTCAAAGGCGTGCCCGTCTGGGAACCGCACGTCCGCGAACAGATCGCCACGGTAGAGCTTGTCCCACGCCTGGGAGCTGGCCCGCCGCCCGTGATCAGAATCCATGCCATGTAACACCCTAATAAAACAAAAATATCTTCTGAGCACCAACAGCGAATCGTGTAAAGGCTGATCCACCTACGCGATCGGCGTCACAAGCTCGAATCGCAACTTCTGCATTACCTCAGGATGAGCAACATGGTCCACCTCACTACAGAACATATCGAGGGGTCTCACGTAGAGTAAAAACTCACCGTAGAGCGCGCGGTATACAACCAGCTTTTCACCAGTCTCCGAATGGCTTGCTGTGCCATAGACCTCGTAGAGGTTTCCCTTGAAATGGCGATAGACACCCGGCAATGGCAGGTCAGTATTCTCAACGCTCATCGTTTCGCCCCATTGCATTCGCAACCCACTCGGGCAGACTATTTACGAACATATACACCAGTAGCGCAACGCACAACACCACAAGGACGGCCGTAACTGCCACCGACGCAACGTAGTTGAAACCTGCTGCTGGGGCATACCAGAACGCTTCACCAAGCCCGTATATATGGCTTCCAATCAGCCCGACTATCGTTGCCAGCGCAACGCCCTCAAGAAGCAATCGTATAAAGGAGCGGAGCGACTCCCGAAGACTCTGTTCCTGCTCTTTCTTGCGCCTCTCCTCGCGAAGGGAAGCCTCCTGTCGCACTGCCTCTTCTGCATGCTCTCGCAAAATCTCGTCAACGACTGTTTGTTCGTATTCTTTCATGGCAGTTAAGGCATCGTTCTCTAAGTCATTGTCATCTTTATGCAATTGATAGTAGCTGTATACCAGCTTATCCAAATACCTGCCCATCTATGACCCCGTCTCAATACCAGACATCATCCTGTCAAGGATGCGACGAGCTCCGTCAGACATCTCGGTGTCCATTCGGGCACCGATGAACCCATCTTCGTCCTGGTACGCAGCCGACTTTTGATTTCGATACAAGCGGCCATCGGTTGGCGTGGACTCCAGACGTTCAAAGACCAGCTGTGCAATCCTCATCTTTGGGGCGAGTTTGATGTTGCTACCCGAGATGTTGAGAATTCCAATTTGCAGACGTCCTGAATAGCCGGGATTGCAGAATTGAGGTGTCACGAGAAGTCCCAAGCGCGTAAACCTAGTTCTGGGCATCACGCGTGCAACAACATCGTCGGGAAGTGCTATAAACTCATTGAGCGCAGCGAGACAATATTGGCCAGGCTTAAGAATGAATTCCCCCAAGTCACGCTTGGTACTGTATATTAGGTCGATAGCATCCTGGTTCGAGAGGTCTAGGACGTCTGCTCGCTCCAACAACGCGGTAATCTCGCCGTCGAGGGATACGTCATACGATGCAGCTCTTAGCTTAGAATCGTCAAAGGGAGTGATAAGGGGAGTGGAGCCATCCTGAATCTTCACAATCTCCTTGTCCGATAGAACCATTCAATCGCCTCCATGAATCCGCCTAAAACATGCGTAATAGATTACCACCATGACAAGACGAAAATACCCGCGATGCGTTGGATAATACGACTTTTGCCCCTTCGTGATACATTGTCCTCAAGGAGGCGTATGCCTGGGCTATCGGCGCAACACTGACGTAACGCTGGTTTTCGAGCGTGCCGCATACATGGAACGCGTGCAAATACCGCACAAAGCAATTCGAGCACTCTGTAGAAGCGCCGAATAGGTAATCAACACTTACGTAGAGCTGATAAGGCAAGCGAAGGGTCAATACTCCACCGGCGAGACGGAAGCGACCCTACTCATTGACGAGCGCCTTTGGGTCACATGGCGGGTTTTCGTCATTACCCATTTCGACGGCACGGCTCGTCAGCATCACCCCAGGAGCACTCTTCACTATTTCTCACAGCTGTCCAGGACGTAGGGGCCCCGTTGAACCATTTGCAACGCAAAGGCCAAGATCGCATTAGCGTTCCTGGGCAAAGCCTCGTCTACATATGGCCATCTGCCGGCAGATGTTCGACTCGCCGGTCCGCTTGAGTCCGTACCACTCCTTGACAGTCATATCGATGGTCAGACACCACTCGACCCGTTGCCCACGTATCGACCTGTTCTGCATCTGCCATGACGTTATCACGCCTCCCCTTGTTGATCGGCAACGGTTGTCACTCCGGGCGCACAGCAAGTGAAGACACGCTACACGCTAGTTTTGGCATCTAAGCCTCGTTCGATGAACATTCGTCCAGCTTATACATCAGCAAACTTGCGAACATAAGCCGGCGCATGGCTTCTTCCTTCGTCAGCTCCTCTTCGTTGGAATGTGACTTCGGGTTACGCAAGGCTGCCATAGCGCCAGACGCCATTTGATGAAGTCCCTCTTGGTAGTCACGTTCGCTTCCCTGTACGTCACACTGAGCTAGCAGCATGGGTCTCTTTGGTGAAAGCAGCTTGTTCATCAGATCTCTTCCATCTGGAACATCTCTAGCGCCTGGATTGACTTCCTTGTAACGGCTCTTTGCCTGATCGTTGAACTCAATAAAAGCATCGACTGCGGCTTGCGCATAATGACCGTCCACAAAGAGCTTCTTCGACGACTGGACGATCTTCGGATGTATGCATGACCACATATCGTTTTCTCGTGAGATATTGGCGTCACTTATGCTCTTGCCGACAAGGTAGTCAAGTGCACAGACGGACTGTCCGAGGGCAAAGGGGTTGATGAAACACTGGCCAAATCCATTTGAGCAAAACAGGTTGCTTGCCGCAACAGAAAGGTTCCTCGACAAGGCGGGGTCGATTTGCTGTATGTCTTTCGCCACGCCAGCAAGGTCACGGCTCATACTTGCTACCGTTGTCGGCTCAATGGCCATATTGACTATACCAGGAGTGTTTGCCATGCGCCTAAGCTCATTGGCTATACTTTCTACAAATAAAGGATTCAAGGAAGCTCACCACTTATCATTTTCGAACGCTATGCGAAATTATGGAATTGAAATTATTTGGGACCGCAGTAGGGAACTTGGACCACAATCCAACGTTATCCGCTATCGTGCCCCTCAGCAAAGCAAACGGATCATACGACGTAGTCTGACCAGAAAAGCATGACTGTAGATCTGGATGCGAACCGATTGCTTCCGACCAGCCCAAACACATCTTGAAGCCGTTTTGATCTAAATGCCTAACGTGAGCTATCATCATTCCATTCCGTGCTGTTCGTTATTTTGCACGAGCCCTTCTTCTAATCGCAGCAATCCATGGATGACGGTCATTTGGGTTGGGCGCTTATTATCGTAATGTTCGCCAACGCCTAGAGCTCGTGACGAATGGCTGCGACAGGTGCTGTCTTTGCCCAGAATACTCAATTGAGCTTATCCGTTATGCGATTTATTCAGAATACAGCTCGTTCTACTCTTTCTTGGAGTCTTCTGTCCAGGCCATGAAGGTGAACCGTCTCCGATAGTTCTCGTACCCTATCTACGATGGCCCTTGCGAGCTCAGCGCCGCATTGCTTCGAGAGCCTTGCCGCCAAGTCATCCCCATCGTAAAACGACGTAGTTACCGTATGCTTTGCGACTGGATATCTCCGACTAAGGACCCTATACAGAATGTTGTACCCATCCATACCGTATAGACCTATGTCAATGCCGTCGAGCGCCAGCACGTCGACATTAAACAGGTCTTCCATTTGTCCTCGATATCCATCTTGATCAATCCTAATCCCATGGAGATCATATGCATTGATGTACCCGATGCTCAAATCGGGGCAGAGCTCAACAACACCTTTCAGGATTGCACACGCCATCGTGGACTTTCCAGATCCAATCCCGCCCACGATGTGCAGGTCAAATCCTTCGAATAGCCTTGCTGCGAGCTCAATCTCAGGCTCCGCTTCACAGTACCGCAGCGGTATTGACGATAGGCCAGTAACAAGTTGAAACATCTCGCTCTCCCATCCAGATATACTCTTTACCCTGAGATTCTGTGTGATTTTCTATTTTGACACGATTTGTCGCAAACGCATTCCCATTAGTGTAGAACGACTCAGAGTTCCTCGATGTCATTACTGTTACCGCGTACTTCCGTTAGCGTAACCAGCCCAAATTGTAATCAGTATTACGGCCAGCCTTCAATCCATCATTTAGGTCGTATGGACAGTCGTTTTAACTCGTCCAAGTACATCTCCACGAGGTCTCTAGTTGTCCCATCTTCAGGCTCTTCCACATCGAATTGCGACATGCTCATTCGAGATGACATATCAATACGTTCAACATCATCATTTGGATTTCGTCGCTTTCGCTGCTTTAACCTACTGTGCCTATAGATTTTTCTTCCACTATTCTTGTTTGCCATCGGACTTCCCAACTATAAATAAATGCAAAGCTTAATATACTAATATGTAATGTAGCTAAATCAGAGCTTCAGCCACTTAACGCCGGGTTCTGTTTCTTGGGAGCCGCACGCAAGGAGTTCCTAAGCTTGTGAATCATAAGGAGTTGGCATGCAATCGGAATCATGTAATCGCCCGCCATCTCCTTTACCTCCTCCACGTTTTTCCAAATCTCAGATTCAGTTACTGCGACCTGCAATAGGCCTATCATCTTCTTTTTGGTTTGCCCTTCTACAGCAGGGCAAACCACTGGCAATGCAACATACTGCGCATAGTCTTTTGCAGCCATCTCGTTAGCCTGCGTATGACGCGCTATGCCGTGCGACGTTCCATGCACCGCCAGTACATTGTTCCATGCACTGGCGGTGCAGCTCCACATTCTCAGT
>CADCPM010000087.1 GCA_902803315.1 uncultured Coriobacteriaceae bacterium | reverse complement strand
GTCTGAGCCGTCGCAAAGGAGGGGCCCATCCCCCTCCGCCCGGCTCAGCGTTCGCTTCGCCCACTCGCTTCGCGATTCGCCGGCGGATGGGGATGGGCCCCTCCTTTGCGACTTCATTGACTCTAACTCTAAAACTCTAAACTCTCTATACGAAGATCCTCACTACGAAGGCGCACAGGCCACCAAGGACTATGGTTGCCGGTAACGTGGTGAACCACGCCTTCACAATGCTTCTGGCAACTCCCCAGCGGACCTTCTTCGCACCCTTGGCACTGCCTGCTCCCATGATGGCGGTGGTTACCACCTGCGTCGTGCTTACGGGGGCCCCAAAGGCGGTCATCGTCTCGATTGCGATAGCCGACGAGGTTTCGGACACAAAGCCAACGACGGGCTCGAGCTTGGTCACTCCAGCACCGACGGTCTTCATGATGCGCTGACCGCCAATGGAGGTGCCTATCGCCATGGTCGCCGCGCAGAAGATCTTAACCCACAAAGGAACGCCTGATCCCGCCGCGAGCTCACCGCTGGCAATGAGGGCGAGGGTGATGATGCCCATGGTCTTTTGCGCATCGTTGTTGCCGTGGCTATAGGCCATAAACATCGAGCTCACGATTTGTGCCTTGTGGAAGAGCCCGTTTGCCTTGCTTGGCCTCCAATTGGCGAATATCTCGAAAACCAGCTTCATGATGAAGAAGCCCAAGGCCAATCCGATGATGGGTGACGTGAACAGCGGCACGACGACCTTCCACAGCACGCCTTCCCACATGATGTGCTGAATACCACCAGAAAAGATGATGGTAGCCCCAATAAGGCTGCCAATGAGCGCGTGCGACGAACTGCTGGGTATTCCCTGCCACCATGTGAACAAGTCCCAAATAATGGCGCCAAGTAGCGCCGCAAGAATCACATAGAGCTCCAGCTGTACGTCAATGAGACCATGAGCGATGGTCATGGCGACCTTCTCACTCATAAGAGCGCCGATGAAGTTCATGGTGGCACTCATAAGGATCGCAACACGTGGAGGTAAGGCACGGGTATATACCGTCGTTGCGATGGCATTAGCCGTGTCATGAAACCCGTTTATGAACTCAAAGGTAAATGCGGCCACGAGTACGGCCACAAGCAGCCCGCTAAGCATTTTTCATTACCACGCCCTGGACGATGTCGCATGCGTGTTCGCATGCGTTAAGGGCGAGCTCCATACGATCGAGCACACGCGACCATTTCATGATTTCCAAGGTTGGGACGTCCTCGCGGAAGAGATCCGCCAGCGCCATCTTATACACGGCGTCACCCTCGTCCTCTATGGCGTCCACACCAAGCGCCAGCTCCATAACCGTCTTGTCCCTTTTGAAGTTGGAGAGACGGTCCATGATCTTCGCCAGTTCGCCGATCGCTTGCACGGTTATGTCGGCGAGCTTTATGGCCTCGGGACGCATGTCCTCCACGCAAAAGAGATCAAGCCTGCTTGCAGCGGCCTCCATATAGTCAACCACGTCGTCCATACGCTTGGTGAGCACGCCAATGTCCTCACGGTCGAACGGCGTAATAAAGGAATTGGAGAGCTCCATGAAGATCTTCTTTGCCTGATCGTCGCAAACGTTCTCATAGTCCTTCATGCTGCGAACTAGGATCCTGTTGGAGGGATACTCTTCGGAGAAGATCTTCTTGTACACCTCCCCTGTTGCCACAAGCTTTTCGCCATACTCCCTAAATAGGCGATAAAAGACGTCTTCCCTACGTTTTACTCTACTCATATGAGTTCACCTCTTTCTGGGTGTGCGGCCACGAAGGCCGAAAGCATTGTACGAGATGTATCAATATGTGTCACTAGTCCATCGCCGAATTGGGGTGTTTTTGCCCCGAAGGGTTCATAAAACGTTTACTTTATAGCTATTGTCACTACAACAACATCAGCATTTCTCCATAAGTATCCTTCCTGTACAATACGCGCTGTTCACGTTTTCTTTCGATAGAGAAAAGAGATTCAAACATGTCCCTTGACGCCTGGAACGTAGGCTTCCATCTTCGCTCGCCAAAGTACTGGCTCAACGACCCCAACGGACTCTGCCAATTTGGAGGAACCTATCGCTTCTTCTATCAATACAACGATTCCTGGCCACATGCCGACCAAAAGGCATGGGGACAGTTTGCGTCGGAAGACCTCGTACACTGGCGCTATGAGGGCGTTTCCATAGAGCCCAGCATGTACGAGGACAAGAACGGGGTCTATTCCGGATGCACCGTAATAGAGCGTGGTGCAGCGGCGGACGGAAGCGATGTGTTGCGGGCTTACTACACAGGCAACGTCATTGACCCCGGACCCACCCATAGCCCTATGGATTGGGGGCACGTCGTGGAGGGTCGCGGCGCGAATCAGATAACCTGCACCTCCACCGACGGCGTGCATTTTGGCCCCAAACAGATTCTCCTTCGGAATAGCGACTATCCCAACAACTGCAGCCTGCACGTACGCGATCCCAAGGTCTGGGTGCAGGATGGCACCTATTACATGCTACTCGGCGCACGCGATACGCTCGACACGGGCATGTGCCTGCTCTATGCTTCGCCCGATGGTGTCGATTGGTCCTTCGTACGCGAGATACGACCCCAATACCCCTTTGGGTACATGTGGGAATGTCCCAACCTCGTGTCGCTTGATGGTTGGGACTATCTGGCAGCGTCGCCCCAAGGCCTACCTCGCCTGCATGATCGGTGGCACAACCGGTGCCAGGCTGGCTATTTCCCCCTTCCCTCCTCCATCCTCTCCACACAAGACGTGGATGAGCGCACCTTCGTGGAGTGGGACCACGGACACGACTTCTATGCGCCCCAGACGTTTGTCGACGAAGCGCGGAGATCGATCTTGGTAGGTTGGCTCGGTGGGTTCGATCGCGCGTACCAATACGCTCCAGAGGGGCTTGAATGGTGTCACTGCCTTACGGTCCCCCGCCTGCTCACACGCGATGGCAACACGGGTCTCCTTTTGCAAAACCCCGTACCAGAGATCGATACCCTTCGCAAAGAGCGCGTGGATATGCAAAATGACGTGGCCTGTGCCATTCCGGGACGTCTTGCGGACATAGTGCTCACGAACGTCCAAGGAGAGGGATCGCTCACGCTCGACGACGACATGGAGGTGTTCTTCAGGGAGGGACGCCTGGGGCTCCGCTACGCAATCCCCTCAAGCGCCGCTGGCCGAGAAGAGCGTTCGGTGCCGTGTGAGACCCTTCGCGACCTACGCGTGCTCGTGGACGGCTCGGTTGTGGAGGTCTATGCAAACGGTGGCTCGTTGGTCTTCTCGTCGCGTTGGTTCTGTGCACAGAAATCCACACTCAGCCTACGGTGGACTTTTGACGCAGCACAGGCATGCGCATGGTCCATGGAGGATGCGATGTGCCAGATGTATGCCACCGCACAGGCACCGCAACTCCATATGGAGGGGCGGATTCGCTAAGGCCCGCGGCACAAGCGGCGCAACGGTGTAAAATGGTGCAGAAGTCATACGAGGTGAGGAGCACACATGGCAACAGGATCGGGTAACCTCATAGCATTCGAAACCGCCCTCGATCAACGGGGTATAAAGTACGCAGAGCTCGAGAACGCCAAGCAACCGGCAGTTCGCATAGGCTATAGCCTGCAAAACATGAACCATCTGGACGTCTTCTTCTGGTTTGACGAGGACGGCGAGACCATGCACTTTGGCAGTGGCGTGGTGGCGCACGTTCCCGAGAACAAAACCGAAGAGGCACTTAAGGCCATCAATGCCGCCAACGTAAACTACCGCTGGCTCACGTTCTTCCTCGACAAGGACAACGACATCGTGGCGAGCGGAGACCAGGTTCTCGCTCCGGACGTGATTGGTGACACGTGCCATGAACTGCTGCAACGCACGCTCAACATCTGCGACGAGGCATACTCCAACTTCATGAAGGCCATCTGGGCCTAGCACTGCCCTGACTAAGGGACAGGCCCCGAGTTGAGGTTTTGGAAACCTCAACTCGGGGCCTGTCCCTTAGTCAGGGCGTCTCCCCTACTTGGCCTAGTTCTTCTCTGCGAGGTCCACAAGGCGCAGGAAGTCGGTACGCAGCTCCTCCTTGGGCTTTCCCACGAGCTTACGGACGCTGTCGTACGTGGACGACCCCTTGAACTCCGAGTCGCGGAGCAGCATGCCGAATTCCGTTACCGCCGCCACAAACCGCCAGTCGTCACCGGGATCCTCACTAAAGCTCTTGTCGTCTACCACCAACTCCTGCTCTTGGGCTGTCTTGCCGTCGATTGGCATGTAACGCAGCTTTGCCGTAAGCCATTCTGCCGCATTGCTTGCCTCTGGCGAAGGCTTCTCATACTTGAGGTCGGCCACATCTATGTTCATTGCCGAGTCAACGGGAACTATTTCGTATGCAACCGTAAACTGACTGGATGGTCCCACCTCACCGGCATCCTTGGCGTCGTTCTTAAAGTCCTCTGCGGCCATGGTACGATTCTCGTAGCCTACCAGGCGATATCCCTTGATCTTGGCGGGATTGAACTCCACCTGGACCTTGACGTCGTTGGCAAAAGGCACGAGATTGGCCGTTAGGCGCTGCCCAAACACACGCTTTGCCTCTTGCTCGCAATCGATGTAGTGATACGATCCGTTGCCATGGTCGGCAAGGGTTTCCATCTTGTTGTCCTTGTAGTTATCGGCGCCAAATCCTAGCACCGACAAATACACGCCGCTCTCGCGCTTCTTGTCCACGAAGTCGTGCAGGTCGCTTTCGCTGGTCATGCCTACGTTAAGGTCGCCGTCGGAGGCCATGACGATGCGGTTTACGCCACCTTGGATAAACTGCTTTTGCGCGATGTCGTATGCCATGCGCAGGCCCGCTTCGCCGTTGGTGGAACCGTGCGCCTTGAGTCCGCGAATCGCCTTCATTATGGCCTGCTGGTTGGCACCGCTCTCGCCTTCCAGAACGACCTCTTCCTCACCCGAGTAGGTTACGATGGAGATGCGGTCCTTTTCGTTTAGTTGGCCCACGAGCTCGCCGAATGCGCTCTGAAGGAGAGGCAGCTTGTCCGGGTCATCCATAGACCCCGACACGTCAATAAGAAATACCAGGTTGGCGCCCTTCTCGCGCACGGCCCTGTCCTCGGGTGCCGTGGCGTAACCAAGTACCAGGAGATTGGTGTCCTTGTTCCACGGGCAGGCCCCGACTCGTGCGTTTATGGCAAAGCCCTTCCCATCTTTTGGAGCTTCATAGGCATAGTCAAAGTAATTCACCATCTCCTCAATACGGACGGCACCCGCGGGGATTACTTGCTGGCTCTCCGAATACACTTCTTCGATATCTGGATCTTCAATCACATACTCTGGCTTCGACGTCTTTTGCGAGTCGGTCTTCTGGTCCTTCTTGGTCTCTGCGCTGGCCTTGGTCTTGAAGCCCTGCGTGAGCATGCGACGAAGGTTTGCGTAGCTTGCGGTATCAACATCGGCAGAAACTGTGGACAGCGGACTCGTTTGCGTTGATACGAACCCCGTTTCCTCCACCTTGCCGTATTCCTCCGTGTTGTAATTCGGTTCCATAGCCACATAGCCGTTGGCCGCGGACGCATCCGTGTCGGTCATTACCTCGAATCCCAGGGCATTCGCATCGCCTGTAATCGTCGGCTCTGCCGATGGGCTCTGCTGTGCGTCTTCGCGCTTCTGCTGCTCGCTCGTCTGCGTTTGCGAGCTGGATTGCGGCTGCGAGCTCGTCTGCGGCTGCTCACTCGGCTTGGCACTTTGCGTGTCAAACGGCACTGGCGAAATATTGCAGGCAGCAAGCATCGCGGCAAGCACGCACGCCAGAGCACTCCGAGCAATGGACTTCGTACGATCAATCATGGCAACTCCTTTCTGGCCACCTTATAACCAACATACGAGCAATCGCCGCAAAATGTCGGGACTTTTTTCCAATCGGCCCAATTCAAAGGTCGTCGAGTCCGCCCACATAAAACTCCGGGCATGTTACAGCCTAGGTGTTGTCAACGAGTTGCGGATAAAATCGGACATTGTGAGCCCCGTCTGGCCTGCAGACGTCCGAGCCTGCCCCTCGACTCACGTCGTTAGGTGGAGGGCACCAGCTCGTACCACGTTTGGCCTTCAGAGAACCGCACGTAGCGACCTTCGGCCACCGTACACTCAACCACGGCATTGCCATCCTTGTCCAGGGCCTTTGCCACCTCGAAGGAGTCGGATGCCGGATCCGCGTCAACCGGAAGTCCCACCTCATACGTCTGCCCATTGTCCAGCACAACCGCTTGGTAAGGCGACTTTGCATAACGGGCATCCTCTGATTCAGCAGCGTCCATCGCAAAGCCCTCCTCTGCAGCAACCTCCTGAGACGTGGCTCCAGAGGCCGAAACCTGCTTGTCATCGCCCTTCTGTGCCACGGCATTCTGCTGAGGACTGGCTTGCATGGAGGTCGTATTCGAACGCACGCCCACAAACAGCACCGCCGCGATTGCGGCAATTCCCGCAGCCAATGGAAGGATGATCATCGCCCGCCTCTGCGGACGCGAAACTTTGGCCTTTGCATACGCGCGCTGCTCTTCCTCAAGACGGGCGCGCACACGCTCCCGTGCATCTTGTGTGGGACCCATGGCATCGTATGCTTTGCGAACACCAGCGTCAAACCCTAACGCGGTCTCATCTTTGCTCATGCCGTGTCACCTCCCAATTCCTTGCGCAAAAGCACGCGCGCATCGCTTAGGCGATTTCGCACCGTAGATGCTGGGATGCCAAGCAACCGTGCAATCTCCGCTGTTTTATATCCTTCGTAGTAGTGCAGGTACACGCAATCCTTAAGGCGGCTTGGAAGCCGAAGGACCGCCTCCATGGTGTCCGTAGAGGCATCCTCGGTCGAAAACAGCATATGATCACGTTCTGGCAGAGCAACGACCCTGGTGCGATGAGCGCTCTTAAGAACGTCCTTGCAATGGTTGGACGTGCAGACAATAAGCCATGCCTTCTCGTGTTCCTGGCTCTTAAATGCCCTCGGCTTGCGAACAAGCTTCATAAACACCGACTGCGCGGCATCCTCGGCATCGGCAGCGCTACCCAAATACGAGTAGCTCAGGCGATACACCATAGAAAAGTGCCGCTCGAACACGTCTTCTATGTTGCAAAGGTCATCCATGCACTCAGAATAGCATATGACGACCGAAGAACAAGGTCGCCGCTCGCGCCCCGCGCCTGCGCGAGGGCGCGAGCGGCGACTCACGAAGTGAGCGAGCGAAGCGAGCGCGGAGCCGCATGCGCGCCCTCGCGCAGGCGCAAAGACGCGTGCGAAACAAGAGGCGGGCCCGGATAGCTTAGCCGGGAGCCCGCCTTCGCCCGCTAGGCGCGGGATATTGTGTACGTGCCGCTAGAAGCGGTTGATGTCGGTAAGGTCGAAGCGTGGGATTAGCCTGAGTGCATACAACAACACGGCTGCAGAGAACACGCCTGCGCCAATGATGCCGACCGCAGCCGCAACAAGGTTGAAGCCCTTCACCCATGTTGCCATCTCGGGTTCAAGCGCGGCAACGGTAATGCCACCCATTATGGCGCCGAACAATATGCCCAACAATATGCCAATTACGGTAAGCACAATCGAATCTCTATATATGTACGCCTTCGCGTCCTTTACCGAGAAGCCGCAAATCATGAGTACGATGAGTTCACGCTTCTTCTCGTTTACGAACATGATGTCCAGGTTGAGCAGCACCATGAGTGCCATGAGCGCCGAAAGAATGAGGTAAATAATTACCACAGCCCTCATAATGTCGTTGATCTGAGTGTAGGCATACGAGGCGTCGCTCTTGTCGTCCACAAGCGAATTGTAGCCGTCAACCTCAGTCAGCGCATCACGCGTGCGGTTGATATCCGCACCGTCCAGGTTGGTGAGCAACACGTTTGGCTGGGGCTTCTCGCCAAATGCCTCGCGATACTCATTGGGACTCAACACAAACTCGTATCGCACAAGGTAGTACTGGAATATGCCAGCCACCCTAAAGGTGTGAGTCTTTCCGCTGAACTCGGTAAGCGTTACCTCGTCACCCACCTTGGCGCCTCGGTGGTCGGCATAGGCAGTCGATATCCACAGGCCGCCATCGTTAATGTTCGCAGGCTTTCCATCGGTCGTCATAACGTGGTATTTCTTGTCGAATGCATCCTGGCTGGTAGGAACCATAAGCGTAACAACGGAGCGCTCGCCCGTATCCTTGCGCGTTTGGAGCTTGCGCGTATACGCGGGCGCACAGTCTATGCCACGGTTGTGAAGCGCCAGGCCAACGGAATCCGCCTGCTTTTCGCTTGCGTCGTTGAGGAAGGTGAGGGAATCGAACTTATACACCGAATTGTAGTGCAAATCAAAGCTTCGCATGATGTTTCCGGCCAAGGTAACGGCAACCACAATAAGTGCCGTACAACCTATGACGCCTACTAACGTGCCGATCACACGACGTTTGTCGTTAATGCAATTGTTTACCACGGTTTGCGAGAACAACGACATGCGCTGCCATATTGCCCAACGCTCGTAGAAATGTTCTTTGGCATTCGCCGTGGATTCGCCCGCCAGCAAGTCTCGGGCATTTCGCCTGAGCAGACCGCGGATGGCAAACCACGTCGCAAACAGAATGAGCAGGATCTCGAGGCCACCCATAATCAAGGTGTCCAACAAGCCAACATAGGGGCCAAACGGCGGTATAGTAAACTGCGCGTTCGCCTTTGGGTTCATGATGCCCTGAACTACGATCACTGCCAAAAGAACAGCAGCCAAGACACCCAGCAAGGCTGAGAATCCCGAAAAAGCAAGGTAACCCGACATCACTTCATTCTTGTGGAAGCCCAAAGCCTTCTTCGTTCCGATTTGGACTATTTGCTCGTGTACCAAGCGCGATATGGCGGAGTAGCACACGAACAGCCCCACGAGGATGAACAGGAGTGCCATTGCCCACTTTACGTTGTCCATCATGCTGGTGATCATGATGAGACCCATAACGGAGCCTAAGCCCTGACGCGGGAGAACGACCCATTCGTACTCCACCATGTCCTTGAACTGCTCCTCGGCATTGGCGTATTTTTCTTTGCCGTCCTCGAGTTCCTTGGTCTTGTCGGCAATCTCCTTCTTGCCGTCCTCGATCTCTTTCGTCTTTTCCTTGATCGTTTCCTTGCCGGAATCGAGCTCTTGCTGGCCGTTGATGAGCTTTGCCTGGCCTTCGGCAACGCCCGCATCGTATGCAGCCTTGGCCTGGTAGTACTCCTCCCAGCCCGCATCCAAGCGCGCCTTGCTTTCCTCCAGCGTCGCCTCCGCCTCCGACATCTTGTCGCCGATCATCTCGATCGCGGCGAAAAGGTCGGAAACGGTGCTGGAGCCCGAACTTGAAGAGCCCCCGTTGTCGCTGATAACACCGCTGAGGTTATCTATCGCACTACGAGCCGAGTCCAAGAGCTCGCCATCGTCTGAACCTTCGCTCGACGTATCGCCCCTGCTCGACCCGATTCCAAACAATCTCTCGGAGTCAGATTCTTCGCCCTCGAATCCAGACGAGGTGGTTGAGGATGCGGGCGCCAACGAGGTGCCTTCCCCCTGGCCAAGGCGGCCTATCTCGGATAGGAGCTGGTTGTATATGTCGGTCACTTGCAGATAGGTCGATACGCCCGCGTCGTACTTTGCCTGACCGTCTGCAAGCTGCCTATATCCCTCTTGCAACTTGACCTGCGCCGCATTTTGTTCCGCGGAGCCAGATACCACGCCGTTTACGAGCTCTTTCTCGCCATCGTCGACCTTTTCTTGACCATCCGCAAGCTGCTTCTCACCGTCGGCAATCTTGTTTTTGCCATCGTTGAGCTGCTTCTCGCCGTCATCGATCTTCTTCTTCGCGTCGTCGAGCTTCTTCTGTGCATCGCCGTGGAGCTTGTTATAGCGTGCGGTTCCCAACGTTCCGCCCAATTCGGTGATCTTGTCCGCAATGGACAGGACCTTTGACTGGTATTCCTTATCGAATACGCTCAGGCCATTCAGCGAATCGCAGCGAATGTACACGTTGGGATACCCGTCGTTGTACTTGCTTGTGTCAAACGACTCGTTCGTTATATAGCCCACGCAATCCACTTGGCCGGAGCCGATGTTGCATACGCCAAGGGCCTGCGGATTCTTGTACAGGTATTCCGCACTGGTTACCAGAGCCGTCACGGTGTAGGTGTCGGTATTGAGGAATTGCATGCCGTCTGGATCGGTTGTGGTCGTCCCATCCTCGTTTAGCTGTTCCGTGGCATCGTGCTTGAGGGTGATTTTGTCCCCCACCCCAATGTGATGTTCCTCGGCCCAATGCTCCAAGATCGCAATCTCGTTCTTCTCCTTGGGCATGTTGCCCCTTATGGAGAGTGGCTTGTTGATGTCTTGGGGTACGGTCTGCATCTTGAACGTGTAGCCCGTGCTTCCGTCCTTCATCACCACGTAGCAGCTGTATCCAGACTCGACCTTGCTTACGCCCTCGATATTCTTGATCTGGTTAAGATCGCTTTCCGTTATGCCATAGGGAAACTGCACGGATATGTCGTTGAGGTTTCCGGCATCCATGGATTCCAACGAGGCATTGCGCAATGCGACAGCGCCCCATTGTATGCCTAGGAACAGGCCAACACCCAAGCACACGAACAGGGCGATCGACAAAAAGGCGACCAAGTTCGTCTTGATGTTGGCCAGTATTTCAATTAGTCGAATACGTTTCATCTTTAGCCACCACTACCACACGAGATCGGTCGCGTGTGCCTTGCGACGGTTGATGGTAACCTCGTGCATGCGTCCGCCTCTCATGCGCACCACGCGATCTGCCATGCGGCAAATCTCCTCGTTGTGCGTAACCATAATCATGGTGGTGCCCTCAGCGATGATCTTCTCCATAACCTCGAGTACCTCGATCGAGGTGGTGTAGTCCAAGGCGGCGGTGGGCTCGTCGGCCAATATGATGCCTGGCCGCTTCATGAGCGCACGGGCAATGGAGACGCGCTGCTGCTGTCCGCCGGACATCTGCGATGGGTAGTTGTGCTTGCGCTCGCTCAGGTTTACGATGCTCAGTGCCTCGTCCGCCGTCATGGGATTGGGCACCAGGCTTGCGATGAGCTCCAGATTCTGCGCCGCGTTGAGGTTGGGCATGAGGTTATAGCTCTGGAAAATGAACCCTATGTTGTCGCGGCGATAGTCGGTAAGGCGCTCCTGCGAGGCGTTGGCAAACTCCTCCCCAAAGCACTCGAACGACCCAGACGTGGGATGGTCCATGCCGCCAATTATGTTGAGCAGCGTGGACTTGCCGCATCCCGACTCGCCAAGAAGCACGAGGAACTCGCCTTCGTACACATCCAGGTTTACGCCCTTCAATACCTTGGTAACCACGTCGCCATTCGTGAACTCACGGGTAACGTCACGCACGCGCATGATCGTCTTGCCCGGCGTCCATGCGGGCTGGATGGCCTTGTTGTCGTCCAAGGCCATGGCTGCGAGCATGGCCATCATCTCGCAGACGTCGGCCTCTTCCGCACTAAAGAATCCGCCACCCTCCTTGTTGATGAACTGGATGCATCCCAGATTGTCGTTCGTGCTGGAGAAGGGAACGCAGATCATGGAAGTTATTTCCATGCCGGCAAAGTCGGTTACCGTCATAGGGTCGTTTGCGGGAGTGAAGGTAAGGTAGCGCTCAGCCTGCTGCGTCTCGAACACTCGACCAACGGCCCCCTCACCAGGCATATGCTTGCAGGAGGTAAGATCGGACGGGGCAATCCAAAAGTAGGGATGCAGGCAATTCTCGTCGTTCTTGTCGGCATACCAGATTGCGCCCGACTCTGCTTTGCAATTGGCAAGGATGACCTTAAGGCCTTCCTGCAACGCCTCGTCGAGCGTATCCGCCCGCGAAATGGCTTCCTGCGCAGCATTTAATGCACGGTACGCAGAAACGATGGACGTATCCATAGGTTGGCTCCTTACTCGTATGGCATCGCATGCCAAAAGCATTTACACAGCTTGGTATAAGTAGACATTATGGAGCTTTTCTTCTTCTTTTTAAACCCAAACGACTAAAAGAATCGTCATACGATTATTTGTATCAAAAATGTTAACTAGCTTTGAGTCCCAGAAGCGTCGATGACCATATTCTGGAATCGGCTCGACATAAACTCATTGCTGTAGTTCTTATCCACCCATTCCTCGAACGCATTAGCGGGGGGAACGCCGTCGTCGCGGGCAGCGCGTCTCGTAAAGCATGCGACGGTCATAAAGATGTCGAGACTCAAATAGACGGCAAGCAACACGGTAAAGATGTACTTGCGACGCGTGGTAGGCTCACCCAAGACAAACAAAAGCTCAGGCATAACCCAGCGATACCACACGTAGCCGAGCGCGCCCCAAAAGAGCAGAAACGGCACGGCAACCCATTTGGTAATGGCGCCCGGCACATGGCCAGCGACGTAGTCCCAGCTAACCGCGTCCATAAAAGTCTCCATGCCCCAGCCGGTAATCTGCTCCAGAAACCCCCCGAGCACCAAAGAAACCAAAAACACTTGCCAGCCCCTGGAATCATACGAACGCATGGCAAACGTCGTTATGGTGAGCAACACAGCCCCCACCCCATAGAGCGGTGACAAAGGTCCCCACACCAAGCCAGACCTATACTGAGCAACGCCCATAGAGGCCAGCATCCACACCTCTTCCAGGACCAAGCCGGCAACGGAGCCTATGAAGAAGATTATCGTCACCTGGTACCAGCCAAGACGCAGATGATCCAAGAAGTCGTCGCGCACATAACGCTGGGCGCGGCGTACCTCCCGCACCATTTCGTGAGAAAGACGAATCACCGGTCCTTGCTGCCCCTTGCCAACATGCTGGGCGGCGCGCAAGGCATCGATTGCCTCTATGGTCTGCCGAACTTCCTCGGACACAAGGTTGCGTTCGACGACGCCGTGCACGGACTTGCCACGTCCAAGCCATGCCCAGAAGGATCTAAGACACCACCAGGCGCCTTGGATGAGCTTTACGAGGACCCAAAGGCCTATGAGCGCCCAAAGCATCGCAACCCTTCCCTGACCAGACTATGAATGGAGGCACATCCTATAGTAGCAGGCCTGAGAGCGCATTGTTACCAAATGCTCAACCCAAACTTTGCAATTGACCTTGGGCGTTGTCGTCCGCGCGTCTGCGCCTGGCCTGCACGCGAATCCACACTCACTTCGTGAGTCACCGCTTGCGGGCCGGCTGCAGGCGTTTGCCGTCCGCGCCCGCACGCAAGCGCCGCCGTCCGCATGCGGCTCCGCGCTCGCTTCGCTCGCTCACTTCGTGAGTCGCCGCTTGCGGGCGACGTCGCTTGCGTGCGGGCGCACACAGTAACAAATTTGCCTATGGCTGTACGTGGGCATGCGACGGCACTTCATGCCATTTGACGGTATAGCCAGCGCCATGGCTGCAAAACACCGAGTCAGGCGTGTTCGCAAGGTCCGCCTCGGGGTCGTAGGCCGCCGCCTCAATCACGTCCTCGGCGTTGTGACAGGCATCGTACCCTCCAAACTCCAGAAGAAGGCTCCCGTCTCCGCCCGTGTATGAGCGGACCTCGAGCGAGTAGTCACGCATGCAGGAAACGGGTGCACGCCCCTCAATGAGCGCTTGGTCGCCATTGACGCGCGGCGGCTCGAACTCGGCGGCCATACGCTGAAGATCTGCGAGGGCACGTCCGACCCTTTGCGCTGGCACCTGCAGAGAAAACCGATACCAGGGCTCGAGCAGCAGGCTATCGGCCTGCATCAGCGCCTGACGGATGGCCCGATAGGTCGCCTGTCTGAAGTCCCCGCCCTCGGTGTGCTTGTTGTGCGCACGGCCGGCAACCAGCACGATGCGCACATCGGTAAGAGGAGCACCCACAAGCACGCCCTTATGGGCTCGCTCGAGCACATGGGTCGTTATGAGCCGTTGCCAGTTGCGTGCAAGAACGTCCTCACTGCACTCGCTGCCGACTTGCACACCACTACCACGAACGCCCGGTTCGATTCTGAGGTGCACTTCGGCGTAGTGACGAAGGGGCTCGAAGTGACCAACGCCAATTACGGGTGCTGTCACAGTCTCCTGGTAGAGTATCGAGCCGTTCCCAAACTCAACCGGGATTCCGTATCGCTCAAGCATCAGGCGCTGCACGATCTCTTGCTGAATGGCCCCCATAAGGCTCAGGCGAACTTCCTCAAGATCCTCGTCCCACATAACCCGAAGTAGCGGGTCTTCGTCTGCGAGCATGCGCAGCTTCGTATACATGGTATAGGAATCGCAACTATTCGAGGTAACGCAATAGTCCAAGACTGGAAGGAGCGCAGGTGCTTGGCCAGCCGACTCAGCACCAAGGGCATCGCCCGGCAAGGCCTTGGAGAGCCCCACCACGGCACAGACGTTGCCGGCGGAAACCTCCCGCACGACGCTGTGGCTCTCCCCCATATACACACGCAGCTGATCGGCCTTCTCCTCCCATTCCTCGCCGCTGAGGCCTGTGCCGTGGACGACCTGCTTCGCGTCCAAGGAGCCACCGGTTACCTTGAGCCACACCACGCGCTCGCCATGGGCCTCATGAGAAACCTTGTACACCCGCGCACCAAACTCCTTGGGCCATGCGCGCTCAGCCACCAGCCAGTCCAATGCGTCAAGCAGGCCGTTCGTCCCTTCGCCCTTAAGTGCGGATCCAAACAGACAAGGGCATGCCTTGCGAGACGCCACGAGCGAGCGAATCGTATCGTCGCAAAGCGAGCCCTTCTGAAGAAACTCCTCCAAGGCTTCGTCGTCGCAAAGGGCGAGCTGTTCCTGCACCGAAGAATCGTCCCTCTGCGCGTAGCTGAAAGCCTGCACGCCAGTTCTGTCTTGCAAGTCACAGATCAATGCGTCGCCTGAACCTGGCGCAAGGTCCATCTTGTTGAAGAACACCAGCGTAGGCACCCCATAACGCTGCAAGAGGCTCCACAGCGTAAGGGTGTGTCCACGCACGCCGTCATTTGCCCCCACCACAAGAACCGCAAGGTCGAGAACCTGCAGCGTTCTTTCCGCCTCGGCGCAAAAATCCACGTGTCCGGGGGTGTCCAACAGCGTGAGGGACAGGTCGCCGCGCGAAATCGTCACCTGTTTGGAGAAAATCGTTATGCCACGATCTCGTTCCATGGGATCGAAGTCCAGGTGCGCGTTGCCGTGATCCACGCGCCCGGGCACGCGAATGGCGCCCGTGGCATGCATCAGAGCCTCTGCCAAGGTCGTCTTTCCCGCATCAACGTGAGCCAACAGGCCCACAACCGCACTTTTCACGGGCTTCCTCCCCACCGCCTATGTAATAACATCAGACAATGGGGATACTCCCCATTGTCTGATGTTATGCCCAGCCCTTGCCGTCGCAACCGAAGTAATATGAACGCGGCCAAGCCCGGGCCGCGCTTCGACTTCGCTCGCTCCGGCAAAAAGGGGGCCCGAATCACGGACCCCCCAATACGGATATCGCTATCCAGCGCTAAGGCTTATGCCCAGCCCTTGCCGTCGCAACCGAAGTCGACGATGAGCTCCTTGGCGCGGTCTACGATGGCGTCGAAGCCCGGCTTCAGAAGCTTGCGAGGATCGTAGTTCTTGCCCTTCTTGGCCTCGCCGGAGTCCACGAAGTCCCACGTGGCCTTGGCCATGGCAACCTGGAGGTCGGTGTTAACG
>CADCPM010000086.1 GCA_902803315.1 uncultured Coriobacteriaceae bacterium | reverse complement strand
TCGTACGACCTCAAGTGCGTACACGAGGAGAAGGAGGGCGAATACGCGATTACCGTTACGGTGGGCGACAACCCCAACTACGAAGTGTCCGCTGTGCCCGGCATACTCACCATCACTGCGGCTGCCGACAAACTGCCGCAGACCCTCACCGCAACAGGCGTGGAAACCACCTATGGCGCCACGGACGCACGAATCAACGCCCAGGTGACCGATCCCGCGACGGGCGGAGGCCAAATAACCTACGCTGTCACGGCCGGCAGCGAGAACTACATCGACGTGGACGCACAGGGCAACCTCACGATTAAGGCGGTTCCCGCAAATGGCAGGGCCTACGTCACCGTAACGGCGGCCGAGACCAAGACGCACGCGGCGGCGACCGTGGACAACGTGGAGGTCAAGATAAACAAGAAGCCCGCTGGCGTTAACGTAAACGTTAGGGATAAGGTCTACGACGGCACGACCGGCGCGGATGTTACCGTGACTGTGAAACCGGAAGATCTTGTCGCCAACGACAGGGTTGTTGTCGCTGGAGTCAAGGGTGCCTTTGACACCCCCGATGCGGGAGAGGACAAGGCGGTTGGTCTTGACCTCGCGAACATGAGCATCACCGGCAAGAACTCCGAATATTATGCCGTGACGGTTCCCAACGCCGTGGAGGGCAAAATAGTGCCGCGTCCGGCCAAGATCGTTGCGGATGACAAGTCCAAGCCCGTTGGTGCGACCGATCCTGAGTTTACCTTTAGCGTCGAGGGAACCGTTGGCGCCGACAAGCTCAAGTACTCGTACAACTGCGAGCATCCGGAGACTGCGGGAGTCTATCCCATCGAGGTTTCCGTGGAAGACGGAGACAATCCGAACTACGCCGTAACGTGCGTCGCTGGCAGGCTTACCATTACCAACGCCAATATCTACGTTACGGCTAACGGCTATACCGGAGTCTATGACGGCCAGCCCCACGGCATATCCGTGAACGTGGAGCCCGAGGGATCGGGGGCCACGGTGTACTACTCCACGCAGGAGCTCACCGACCAGAACTATGGGGCGGTTGGCTACACCACGCCCGTAACGCGCACGGAGGTTGGTACCACCAACGTCAAGTATCTCGTGCTCGCCTCCAACGGCGAGATGATAGCCGGCAACAAGGACGTGACGATTACCAAGGGGAGCAGCATCCTTACCAAGGCACCCGAGGGCAAGGAGCTTGACTGGACCGGTGCAGCTCAGGAGTTGGTGACCGCAGGCAGCGCCGAGGGAGGCACCCTGCAGTATTCGCTTGACAACGCGGCGTGGTCCGAGGCCGTGCCCACCGCCACCGACCCGGGCACCTACACCGTGTTCTATCGCGTAAAGGGCGATGCCGGCCATGAGGACGTGGCGGGCGGTTCCGTGCGCTCCACCATTACCAAGAAGTCCGAGGAGGCGAAGGGTGATAAGCCGACCTACGTCGTCACCAGTGGCGACTACGGTACGTGGACCAAGGGGACAGAGAGCGGTTACGCCATCACCTTCAAGCGTCTGATCAACAACGAGGAAAAGGAGCCGACCTTCCTGCACTTCAAGTCCGCCTCCGTAGACGGCACGGAGCTCAAGGAGGGGACCGCGTACACCAAGGCCGAGGGCAGTGTGATCGTGACCCTGTTGCCCGCGTATCTCAACGGGCTTTCCACTGGTGAGCATACACTCACGACGACCTACGACGACGGTGCTGGCGAGGCTAAGTTCTTCATTGCCGAGGCGGCGTCTGAGCCGGTGGACAAGAAGGTGACGGTTGCCTTTGACGCCAACGGTGGAAGCGGGTCGATGGACAAGCTGACGGCAACGGCAGGCGAGTCCGTAACGCTTCCCTCGAGCAAGTTCACGCGAAGCGGCTATACCTTCACGGGCTGGAACACCCAGGCCGATGGCAAGGGCACGTCGTATGCACCGGGCGACAGCCTGAAGCCGAGCTCGGACGTCACGTTGTTCGCGCAGTGGGGCAAGACGACCTCGGGTACGGTCACGACGAGCGGTACGTCGTCGGGAGACGGCATGACCACCACGAGCGGCACGACCTCGGGAGACGGCACGACCACTACGAGTGGCACGACTTCGGGTACGACCACCACGAGTGGCACGACTTCGGGTACGACCACCACGGCGAGTGGTACGAGTACCAGCGGTCCGACCGCGAAGACCGGCGACCCGTCCCTGCCGTTTGCCGCCATCGGCATGCTCGGCACCGCCGCAGCACTTGTCGGTATCAGGCGTAGGAGGTAAGGAGAGGCCTCGCGCGGCTGCGCTGCAGAATCAAAGAGGCGCGTCCCCATCTTGGGGCGCGCCTTTTGTGTCATTTGGGGACTGTCCCCTTCTGCACGCTTTGTTTGCTCAGATGATTCCGTATCCGGACGTGCTCTTGTCATCCTTAACGGGCAACAGGAACCCAACGATTCCACCCACGACCCCTCCTGCGATGTGGCCCAGGTAGCTCACGTTGTCGCGCACGAAGAACGCGCCGTACACCTGCTGCCCAAAGTACAGCGCTGCAACGAGGATAAAGGTGAGCGGCAGCTCTCCCTGACGCAGGCCGGTTACCGACGAAAGCAGGATAAAGGTGAACACGACGCCGCTTGCGCCAAGGACGCCGGAATGCAGGAGCAGAACGTTCGCGAGGCTTGCGGCGAGCGCACTTGCCAACATGATGCCCATGAGCCTTCCCGAGCCGTACTTCTCCTCGAGCAGCGGGCCGAGGAGCAGGATGTAGGACATGTTCCCAATGAGGTGGTCCCAGCCCGCATGGCCAAAGATGTGGGTGACGAGGCAAAGGTAGGTAAGAGGGTCGGTCCAAGGGCCCGGCCGCGCGGTAAAGAACGTCCGCGTGATGGCACCTCCCGTGAGCGTGCTCAGCACCTGCACGCCCACGCAGACGAAGACGAACCCCAACACGACGGGGGAGTTGAACGTGATCTTCGGCAGCTGCCTTTTGCGGGTGCCCATGGCTTCCTCCTCGCAGATGGTCTTATCTGTTGCTGCCATTATAGAAGCTGGCGGGACCAGGCTGCTTGCGGCAACCGAGAGGCTTGCTAACAACTGAGGGACAGTCCCTCCGTTGTTAGCCACCTGTTGCATGCCCCGTCGGGAGCGTGCTCCTCTTGCTTGCTATACTGGTTGCGAGGAGGAGCCATGGCAAAACGCAAGCAGTATCCGCAGGGGCGCAAGGTGGAGGCAAGTGAATTCCTGCCTACCACAAAGGCCGAGATGCGCCGTCGCGGCTGGGACCAGTGCGATTTCGTGTACGTGAGCGGCGATGCCTACGTGGACCATCCATCGTTTGGCGTGGCTATCATTACGCGCGTGCTCGAGGCCAACGGCTATAAGGTGGGAGTCATCGCACAGCCGGACTGGCGCGACCCAAAGAGCGTCACGGTGTTGGGGGAGCCGCGTTTGGCCTTCCTCGTGTCCAGCGGCAACATGGACTCCATGGTTAACCACTACACCGTAACCAAGCACCGGCGACCCAAGGACTCCTATTCCCCGGGTGGCAAAATGGGCTTGCGACCCGATCACGCAACGGTGGTATACGGCAACCTCATTCGTCGGACGTACAAGCAGGTTCCCATAGTCCTGGGCGGCATCGAGGCGTCGTTGCGGCGTCTAGCCCACTACGACTACTGGTCCAATAAGCTCAAGCGCTCCATCTTGCTCGATGCGGGGGCCGATCTTATCTCGTACGGAATGGGCGAGAAGTCCATCGTGGCCATTGCGGATTCCCTTGCGGCTGGCCTGGAGGTGCAAGACCTCACCTTTATTCCCGGCACCGTCTATCGTGCGCGCACCACCGAGCAATGCGACAAGCCCGTAGTGCTTCCCACCTTCGAGCAGATGCAGGTAGACAAGCGCGAATATGCCCGCAGCTTTGGCCTGCAGTGCAAGCAGCTCAACCCCTTCCTCGGCCGGCCGTTGGTGGAGGAGTATCCGCATGGCGTCTACGTCGTGCAGAACCCTCCCAGCGAGCCCTTGTCGACGGAGGAGTTCGATGCGGTGTACGAGCTGCCCTACGCACGTGCGTACTATCCTTCATACGAGAAGGACGGCGGCATCCCCGCCATCGCCGAGATCAAGTTTAGCCTGTGCAGCAATCGAGGCTGCTTGGGGGAGTGCTCGTTCTGCGCGCTCAACTTCCACCAGGGGCGCATCATACAAACGCGTAGCGACGAGTCGCTGCTGGCCGAGGCAGAGGCGATGACCCACGACCCCGAGTTCAAGGGCAACATCCACGACGTGGGCGGTCCCACAGCCAACTTTCGCGTGCCTGCGTGCCAGGCACAGCTTACGCGCGGGGCCTGCGTGGGGAGGCGCTGCCTCTCGCCTGAGCCATGCAAGCACCTTACCGTAACGCACAAGGCGTACGTGCGCCTGCTGCGCAAGCTCCGGGCGCTTCCGGGGGTCAAGCGCGTGTTCGTGCGAAGCGGCATTCGCTTTGACTACGCGCTGCTCGACGACGACCACACCTTTATTCGCGAGCTCGCACAGCATCACGTAAGCGGACAGCTGCGCCTGGCGCCCGAGCACGTGTGCGACGAGGTGCTGCGGGTTATGGGCAAGCCGTCAAACGACGTGTACCAGCGCTTTTGTGCCGAATTCGAGAAGATCTCCAAAGAGGTGGGCAAGGAGCAGTACGTGGTGCCCTACCTCATGAGCTCGCATCCCGGATCCACCCTGCGCGAGGCGGTGCGCCTTGCCGAGTTCTGCCGCGATATGGGCTACAACCCCGAGCAGGTTCAGGACTTCTACCCCACGCCATCCACGGTGAGCACCTGCATCTACTACACGGGTCTTGACCCGCGTACCATGGAGCCGGTGTATTGCGCAACCGACCCGCACGAGAAGGCCATGCAGCGAGCCCTTATCCAGTACCGCAATCCGGCAAACCGAAAGCTCGTGCTCGAGGCGCTTCGCAAGGCGCACCGCACCGACCTCATAGGCTACGGGCCCAAGTGCCTAGTGCGACCGGATTCTGGCTCTGGCGGCAAGCGCCGTCGGCGAAAGTCGCGCTAAGGCAATCGGGGCTTCAGGAGCGCGTGAGCAGGTATGCGAGCACGCGGCGGGCCGTGCGCTGCAGCTCGGCGCGCGTTATGCCGTCCGGCCTGCTGTGCATCTGCAATACATGGCTCATGCTCCCGGGCATGAGTACATCCACGCCTGCTCGCAAGCGATAGCCGTTGTCGTGCAGCTTGCTAAACTCGGGACTGCGCGCTGGCCTCATCCACCAATCGGTAATCACCACGCCCTCAAAGCCCCATTCGCCTCGAAGCACTGTGGTGGCGAGGTCGTAGTGGTAGTGCGCCCACACGCCATTGACCTTGTTGTATGAGGTCATAATGAGGTCGGGCGTGGCCTCGCGCACGCATATCTCGAATCCTCGCAGGTACACTTCGCGCAACGCCCTTTCCGACACGCGCGAGTCGGACGTATTGCGTCGCGTCTCCTGGTTGTTGCACGCAAAGTGCTTGGGACAAGCGCTTACGCCCGCATCCTGCAAGCCACGCACGACGGCCGCGGCCATCTTGCCGCTAACCAAGGGATCCTCCGAGAAGTACTCGAAGTTGCGACCGCATCGGGGGTTGCGCTGGATGTTCATGCTGGGCGCCAACAGCACGTCCACGTTGCTGGCTCGCAGCTCTTCGGCAACGCTACCGTAGAGGCGTCGCACCAAATCCTGGTCCCACGTGCACGCCAAGGCCGTGGCGCAGGGAAGCAGGCTGCACGTTCTTTGCAGGCGTCCGCCCGAGGGACCGTCGGCGCAGATCGCGGCGGGAATGCCACGCTCGCGCAAATCAGACGTTATCCCGCCAAAGGCACCGGCGTTACCTGGTGCTCCCAGCTTGCTGTTCATAAGCCCCTCGCCGCAGGTGAGGGCCTCGAGTTCGGCTTGGCTCAGGTTGGCCACCAGGGCGTCGAGCGTCTTTGCGCCTTTGCGAACGTCGTCAAAGGAGATGCGCTTGTCCTGCGCCTCCTCCGTCTGTGCGCCTACCTCGTCGGGAAGGTTCTGCAAAATGCGCTCGCGCAGCTCGTCGCTGCTTTGGCAGAGGGGAGTGCACTTCTCGACGATGCGCCGCTCGGCGATTCTGATTCCCGAGGCGGCGTCGGTGCAGTCGAACTGGTAGTCTCCCTCTTCGAGCACGAACGCGCGGCTCACCCGATCGAACGAGCTGAGCGTCTTGAGGTCGCACACAAGATCGAGCTGCGTGGATTCGCCAGGGGCAAGCAGCCCCGTCTTCCCAAAGGCCGCGAGGATGCGGGTAGGCTTGGGAATGCTGCCTTTGGGCGGCTCGCACCACAGAAGCACCGCGTTGCGTCCGGAGCATGTGCCAACGTTGCTCACGCGAACGCGGGCGCCCACCAGATTTCCGTAGAGTTCCACGCTTACGATCTCTTCCTCAAAGCGCGTGTACGAAAGACCGTGACCAAAGGGGAACAGCACCTTTTGGGGCGCGTGCGTGTCGAAGTGTCGGTAGCCGACGTAGATGTCTTCGGTGTAGTTCACGTGATGCTTGTTGCCAAAGGTGGTGCTCGAGGGATAGTCCTCGTAGGCACGTGCCACGGTTGCGGCAAGCCGACCGCTGGGGTTCGTCTTGCCAAACAGCACATCGGCAACGGCGGCTCCCGCCTCCATGCCACCTTGCCAGGCAACAAGCACGGCGCTGATCTTGTCACCCAGTTCCTCTACCCAAAGCAGGTCGATGAGGTTGCCCACATTGAGCACCACGACGGTGTGCTTAAACGCCGTGCCAACCACATCCAAAAGGGAGCGCTCCTCATCGGTGAGGTAGTAGCCGCCTGGTGCCAGCGGCAGGTCTGCATCCTCACCCGCAGTACGCCCGAGCACCACGACGGCGGCTCGTGCCGTCTGTGCAGCGGCCTCTGCCAGCTCGGCGTCGACGGGCATCTCGGGATAATGCGTAGGCCAATGCCCCCACCAGCCTGGATCGGCCGCGTTCTCTTCGGTCGCGCACCATCCGCTATACACCTTGGCCAGAACGCGGTTGTAGCGTATCCCAGCCTCCTGCAGGCCCTCGATGAGGCTTACCGTATGGGGTGCGTTTACGTCTCCGCCGCTGCCGTGTCCCATAAAGAACCAGTCCAGCGAACAACGACCGAACACTGCAATTTCGTCGTCCGCGCCAAGCGGCAGCGTCCCGTCGTTGGTAAGGAGGACGCATCCCTCGGCGGCTGCCTGTCGCGTGAGCGAGGAAGCTTCCGCGCTCACGGAACCCACCTCTGTCGCTTCGTTCTCCCGCTGCGCCAAGCCATTGCCCATAACGGAGTCCACAAGCCATCGTGCGGCCCGGCGGGCGTATTTGGTCGTTGGAATCATTGTGGCCTCCTTGGGCTATGGCCTTGGGTGCGAGGTGAGGTGCCAGCCACCGCAATACGAGCAACGGTAGCACTGCAGGCCGCTCTTGCCATGGGCGGCACAGGCGGCTATGGCCTCAAGCGCCTCGTGCTTGTTGGGATAGCGGTTCTTGGACGAGCATGCCTTGTGGCGCAAAGCGGCCTCGCGCTCGCCCTGAGCTCGCTTATGGCGACGCTCCTCTTGGGAAAACACGTCGTCCATGTTGCCGAGCGTGGATTCGAAGGCATCTCTCTGCTTGCGCAGTGCCGATCTTTTGTGGCTTGTCATGTGCGTCCCTATCGCAGCTCTGCAGCGAAGTGTTCCAGGGCGGCTGCGATGCCGTCGTCGTTGTTGGAGAGCGTCACGTAGTCGGCGACCGCCTTTACCTCGTCTACGGCGTTGCCCATGGCGACCCCGATGCCCGACCACTCAATCATGGACTGGTCGTTCTGCGCATCGCCAAAGGCGATTACCTCGTCCTTTGCGATGCCGAGCGCCGCGAAGGTCTCTTTGAGGGCGCGGGTCTTGTCTACCCCTAGCGGCGTGAACTCATAGTAGAAGGGCGCCGTAAACATGGACGAGAGCTCGCCCTCAAAGGGTGCGGCCATCTCCTTCCACTGCTGCTGCAGGTACTCCGGTTGCCCAGCCACGAGGATCTTGTTGAGCTCCCAGCTTAGGAACTCAGAGTTGTTGGCAACCTCGCAGAGAAGGTAGTTGTTATTGTGCGCCTCGTATTCGGCAACGTGCCACGGCTCGCCGTCGCGCGTGATGGTAAAGAAGGCGTTTTCCAGGTACATGTGGTCGTCTTTGTCGTATATGGGACATACGTCAAAGTTGTGCATGTGCTCGAGCACGCGCTTGCCTTGATCCACGGTAAGCGTCTGCTGGAAGTAGACCTCGCCGGTTTGGTAGTTAAGGGCCTTCGCGCCGTTAAAGCACACGAAAATGCCGTTGTGACGCTTCATATCCAACACGTCGGCAAAGCCCGTGAGCCCCATGTTCGCACGTCCCGAGGCGAGCACGAGCACGGCGCCGTTTGCCTGCGCGGCCATGAGCGCGTCGCGTGTGCGAGGGGTTATCTGTTTCTCGTCGTTGGTAAGCGTGCCGTCGATGTCGAGCAAAATGGCCTTTATCATGCGAACCTCCTCGAGTGCGTTATCTCCTTTACAGGATAGCGCACCGCGCCTGCTCTTGTTATAGGCAACAGAGGAACGCTCCTCCGCTTTTGTTGCGGGAACCCTAACTAAGGGACAGTCCCCAAGTTAGGGTTCGCGAACCACAACTTGGGGACTGTCCCTTAGTCAGGCAAAAGGCGCACTACTGAGCGTCGCCGAGGTACATGAGCGTAAGTGCGCCCGTAAGCACGATGCTCGACAAGGGCGTCACACGCACGAGGAAGTTGTGAAGTGAGCTTAGCTCGACGCCGAGCGGCATAAACAGGACGATAAGGGCCTCAAGAACCAAAACCGCCAATGCGGCGAGCAGGACCTTCTTGGCCGAGTTCTTCTTGTTAACACGCTCGGCAAATACGAGTAGCAGGCCAAACCCCAAGGTGATGAGCCCCTCGCTGAGCATGGTGTGCAAAGGCACCAGCGACTTGAAGAACAGCATTGCGGCGATGCCGTAAACCGCACCGAGGAAGTAGCGCTTGTCGGTTTCCCTATAACCACGCCAGGCGTAAAAGATTATGGAACCATACGCAACGAGTGTGGCCAGCATGCCTGCGATGGAAGGCCATCCGCCGCCGCTCGCAATTGCCACGATGAGCGTGACCACGCTAAGGAGAAGGCCCATAAGCACCAGGACTGCCACTATGTGATATATGAGGGGACGAGAGCTTGAGCCGCCTCTTTTGCCGCTTGAGCCGTTGTTATCTATGACTAAGTTCATGCGCGCCTCCTCAGCTGTTAGGCAAACTCGCGCGTGAGCCACGACACGATGTCGTCGCTCTCGTACATGGGTGCGCCATCAATGAACAGGCAGGGAACCTGGCGCTTTCCACCCACGCGAACGAGGGTGTCGGCGGCTTCCTGGCTCTGCAGGATGTTCTTGAAGGTGATTTTGTCCCTGATGCCCATGCGATCTATGGCGCGCAGTACCTTTTGGCAATAGGGGCATGAGTCGTAGTAGTAGAGGTCCAGAGTCTTTGCCATGTTTTCTCAGCTCCTTCAGTCGAGGTCAATCGTTAGTATACCCTCACTTGCGTCCAAAGGGACTGCCCCTTTGTCCCCCCTTCGCGAAGGTGCAGTGGATGTGCTCGCCAAGGGCGTGGGGGGTTCGAGTTCGATTTCGAGAGTTACCGCTTCTTGGCGCACATCACGATAGGCTGAGGGCTACGGCACGCGATCTTGTCTTCTAACGCACCTCCCTGCGCAAAGTCTGTAACGCCCGACGCAAAGTCTGTAGCCTTCTTCCTAAAGTCTGTAACCCTTCTCGCAAAGTCTGTAGCCTTCTTCCTAAAGTCTGTAATTCCAAATGCGGAATTCCAACAAAACTGCAGGTCAAGCAGTTGACATGTTTGAAATGTGGTCAAATACCTACAGACTTTGAGCGCGGAGCTACAGACTTTATGACGAGAATTACAGACTTTGCGCCGGGCGTTACAGACTTTGTGAGAAGGGCTACAGACTTTGCGCCGGGCGTTACAGACTTTGTGAGAAGGGCTACAGACTTTGCGTGAGGGAGGGCGCGGAACCTCTACTGGTAATACTTCGTCTCCTCGGCAAGGCGGCTGACTTCGTCGGCGATGCGCGAGCTCTCGTCGGTGGAGTCGTTGCTGGAGATCTTTCCCAACGCCGACTGCAGTTTGCCGAGTTCGAGCAGCAGCTTTTCGTTTGCCGCGCGCAGGTCGTCCATCTCGGTCTTGGTTTCGCGAATTAGCTCCCAGCGCTGCAGGCGGGCGGGGTCCTGCTTGCCGTTGCGCATCTCGCCGCCCGTGCGATAAAAACGCTCCATACGCTCATAGTCCTCCACGTCAAAGGACTGGACGCGATTGGCGAGCAAGGCGCTGTTTCGCACGATGGCGTCGAGCGCCTCGTTTGCCGTTGAGGCAAAGTGGTCCCAGCTAATGCTGCGCTGAGAGAACTTCCCGTCGATTTCCGAGAGGAGACTCTTTTTGCGCAGCTCCGCCATGTTGAGGGTATTAATAACCTCCTGCGCATAAAATCCCACCACGCGCTCTTGCTCGTACGCGCGCATGACCTTAATGATGGTCTCGGCGGTTGCACCCTCGTCCACATCCAAGTACTCGTAGCTCCGCGCGCGCGATGCGGGCACGGAATTGCCAGTCGCCTGTGCGGTGGCGTTTGGCGACGTCGGGCCGCCTGTCGTCTGCGTCGTAGATTGGTCGTGCGCGTGTCCCCCTCGCATGCGAGGCCTGGGATGCCCTTGTCCCTGCACTCGTGCGGGATCTTTATGCTTGCCAAGAATCCGCTGGGAAATGGAACCAATGAGTTTGGTGATGCCAAACACAAGCGCGCCTGCGATGCCAAGCCACGCAAGAGCGCATATGACAATAACAACAAGAATGATGCCCAGGAAGTCCACGACGAACCACCGTTCGAGACAAGAGCCGCTATTCCACTAGATTATTCCCTATATAAGAATATGGCAAGCTCAGTTAGGAGCGGAACTTAAATTTGGACGGGCCCCGAGTTGGATTTCAAAGAATCCCAACTCGGGGCCCGTCCCCTAATAACAACAAACAATGGGGAGTATCCCCTTTGTCTGCCTACCAGCGTTCGGGAGTGCCCCAGAAGAACAGGGCAACGGTGCCGGGGCCGGTGTGGCAGCCAATGGTTGCGCCAATGTTGAAGATGTGTACCTTGCCGTCTTGCAAGTTCGGATGGGTCTCCGCAATGGCGTCCGCAACGTCCTTCGCGTCTTCCATGCACTCAGACATGGAGATAAATACGGGACCATCGTACTGTTCGCCATTTGCCACGAGTTCGCTCATGCGCTCGACCATGCGGCGCTTGGAGCGAGCCTTGGTGCGAATCTTTTCCTTGACCTGCAGCTTGCCGTTGGTGTCTACGTGCATAAGCGGGCAGATCTTAAGGAGGCCACCCACCTTACCTGCTATGGGCGAGATGCGGCCACCCTTTACAAAGAACGTAAGGTCGGATGAGAAGAACAGGTGGTTTACCTCGAGCCTGTGGTCTATGGCCCACTGTGCGAGCGCATCCACGCCCATTCCCTCGTCGCGCAGGCGAGCGAGGCGTTCCATAAGCAGGCCGAAACCCGCGGACGCGCAGAGGGAGTCCACGATGTGGATGGTGCGCTCGGGGAACTCCTGGCCTAGTTGCTCAGCAGCCAGGCAAGCTGAGTTGTAGGTGTTAGAGATGCCTGATGAGAGGGTCACATGCAGGATGTCTTGGCCGTCTTCCAGCGCAGTACGGAAAAACTCAAGGTAGTCGCCAGTGCTCACCTGAGAGGTCGTTGCGTTCTCGCCGGCGAGCATGCGCGCGTATAGCTCGCTTGGCGGTACCGTAGCGCCAAAGTCGTCCTTGTGCCATACGTCACCAAGCTCAAAGTTAAAATAGGCGTATTTAATATTGCGCTCGTCAAGCCATTCGGGGGTTACGTCTGCAGTCGAGCAACAGCTAAGCATATACGAAGACAATGAAACTCCTCCTTTATTCCCACGTGAGTGGGACTTTTTGCACAAATCGAGAAACGTTTTTCATGGTTAGTATAAGGCTTTGCCTGAAAAAAAGCACCTCGCCCCGTAGCTATGCCAATCCATAGTGCGCAAGCCCCAGCGCCACGCCGTCCTCATGGATGCCGGCAGTCACATGCTCGGCAGCTTCCTTGAGCTCATCCACGGCATTGCCCATGGCCACGCCGTGGGCCACTGCCTCCACCATCGACAGGTCGTTTATGCCGTCGCCAAAGGCGTAGCTGTCCGCGTGTGCGAGCCCAAGGGCCGCGGTTACGTCGCGGGCGGCGTCGCCCTTGCCATAGCCAAGAACCGTGACGTCGGCGGAGGGGTGGGGTCCGTGAGGGTTAACGAGACACAGGCCCTCCAGCGCCTTGGCAATGTCATCGCGTTCCTGTGCCACCGCAAAGTAGATGTCAAAGCTATAAAGGCTCATGCTCGTAGCATGCGCCGGCTCAAGGTCTTTGGTGGCGCCGTTCGCCTCCTCGGCAACGTGCCTGTATGACTCGTTGCCACCGTAGTAAAGCGACTCTTGCGAGAAGAACGCGTAGCCGGCATTGTGCTCGTCCAATATGCGAATGATGTGCTCTACCTGCTCGGGCGCAATGGGCTTGTTTACCAGCGCGCGCCCATCGTAGTACGCAAGCCGCCCATTTGAGCACACAAACCCATCGGCATACTCGCCAAAGTGCTGCTCAACGTAACGCCGGGGGCGGCCGGTGCAAATGAACACCTGGTTGTGAGCCGCTCGCGTGCGGGCTATGGCATCCGCGGCGCTCTGAGGTACCTCTCTGCCCACGGCAAGCGTGCCGTCAATGTCGAAGAAGATCACGCCCATGGTTTTGCCTCCGTTCCCTCCGTGTGCGGCTGGGATTCGCACGCCGTCCTGCATCTATTCCTCGTCGCTAGGAAACACGATGCCGGCCTTGCGACGTATGTCGTTTTGTATGCGACATACCAAAAGGCTGTTCTCCATCTGTTGCTCGCACGTTTGTAGGTCACCCGCATCCTGTTGCGCCTTGAAGGAGCGGAACTCCGCCTCCCACATGTTGGGCAGGCACTCGTCCACGTACTCCTCGGTGCCGTCGTTAAGGTGTAGCGTCACTGCCCCGCAGCTGTTGGGAGCCGACTCCATGCGAATCCATCCGTCGATTCCCTGGATGAGCGACTGGTTGGGCGTGCCTGAGTCCTTGGCGCACACGTTGATGGCGGTAAACCCGTCGTATTCAAGAATTGCCACGCCACTGGTGTCTATGTTGCGCTCGATGTTGGGAATATACGTCGCACGTTGCGGCTCGCCAAAGAGCCCCAGCGTAAAGGTGAGCGTGTATAGGCCCAGATCCATAAGGGCGCCGCCTGCCTTGGCAGGATCGAACGCAGGCAGCACCTCTCCGGCACGGAAGGCGTCGTATCGCGAGCTGTACTGGCTAAAGGTGGAATAGACCATCTTTACCGTCCCAATGTGTGGCAGCAAGCGACGGATGTTTTGGTAGTTGGGCTGACGCGTGGTAACGACGGCCTCCCAAAGGAAGCGACCGCGCTCGTGCGCCATGTTCGCAAGCTCGACGGCTTCCTCGTATTTGCTGGTAAGGGGCTTCTCGCATATGACGTCCTTGCCGGCCTCGAGCGCCGCCTTGGTAACGTCGTAGTGCAGGAAGTTGGGGAGTGCCACGTACACGGTGTCGATGTTGGGGTCGCGCACGAGCTCGTGCCAATCGGTGTAGCGACCCGTGGCTCCGTATTCGTCGGCCATGCTCTGCATGAGCTTCTCGGAACGCGGCGTTCCCGAGATGGCGCACACCTCTATGCCCCAGCTCGCAAGATTTGGGGCAATCCACTTGACGATATTACCGGTTCCCACGATTCCTAGCTTCATGGCAGATCCTTTCGACGGTACAGTTACGACGGGGAGTTCCCGAATTCACCTAGTGAGGGCTGGGCGCGACGCCTGGGACGCCAGTCATCGGCCCTATACATGCGCCCAAAAGAAGGCGCATTCGTCGGCGTTGCACTGCGAGGCCTCCTCAAGGCGCATGTTGCAGTGAAACACGTGCCCAAGCTCACGCTCGGGACTCTTGTAGTAGTGGTAGCATACTTCAATACCCAAATCATCCAATTTGTGTACTAGTGGCAGGGCTTCCGTGCGCAAGAAGTCCCCCTCTGCCGTCATAACAAAGGCAGGAGGGAAGTCCGCGTTTATGCGTTCAATGGGCGAGAGGAGCTTGAACTCCTCGACCGTGCCGCCATTTGGAAGTAGGTCTTCCATAAGGTTCGCCAACATGTCGAGCATGGCGTCGCCTGTCTTCTTGGCAGCAGAGATGCGGTAGGTTCCGCAGTTCAGGGCAACGCCTGCGGGAACGAATCCCTCGGAGGGGCAAATGTCAAGTTCTGCAGCATAGGCGGCATCGGTGCACGCCGCCGCGTACATGGCAAGCATGTGCGCGCCGGCTGAGTCGCCTACGGCAAACACATGGTCCCTGTCAAAGCCGAACTCGTTCGTGTGGCGCAGGACCCAGTCAAACACCGTGTTGGTGTCCTGCATCCCGGCAGGGAACTTATGCTCGGGCGCAAGTCGGTAGGTAAAATTCACGACGGCAAACCCATGTTGGGCGAGGCTCATGCAGTACCACTGATAGCGGTCCTTGTCACCGTATACCCAGCCGCCTCCGTGGACGCTCACTATAACGGGAATGCGCTCGCCTTCCGCATCGCGGGGTCGATAGACGTCAAGGATCTGACTAGGGTCTTCTTCGGCGTAGTGGATGTTGTCGATGCGCACAATGTCATCGGGCGTGGTAAGGCCGGCGTCTCGAATGTCGTCGCCTTCCTTAAACAGTCTACGGACGGTATCGCTCGTTGTGGACATCCTACCTTCCTTTCTGGGCGTTTAGAAGATTATATTGAGCACCAAGGTGCCCAATGCTATTCCCACTGCGGGCGGATCTATGTGTGTGGAGCAATCCTCGTTAAAGTACTTGGCGAATACCAGGTAGGCATGGTTTGCAAGAAGTGCCGCCACAACCGCTATGACCATATTGCCGCCGGTAAGGCCAAGCGCGACGCCCACGATGTTGGTGATCTGGTGAGTGGTGGGAATCTTTTGGCCGTCACCGGCATAGCTAAATATAAGCAGCAGTGCAGATATGGAGAATCCCACGCCATAGAACTCGGGACCCGCCTCATGCAGTATGAACGCGAACACCGTCGCGATTGCCAGGCAGTTGACGGTTTGGAACACCCAGTATTTCCAGCCCTGCTCCCTATAGTACTGCGTGGCGTCGGGATTCCATTTCCTACCATTGCTGAGCGTGAGGCGTACGACAACGCCAAAGATGATCATGGAGGTGGCACCAGGGTCGGCAGGGCAGTTAAGGAACGAGAGGAGCGAGAAGAGCAAATATCCAAGGGACCCCGCAAGACCGCCAACCAGCATAACGGTGGTGTCATGCAAAAAGATGAGGGAGCGCGTTATGTCCCAACCCTGGATCTGGTCGGGATACTTGCGCGCTGCCACAGCCGTGGCAATGGCTGATCCGTTGAAGATAATGGCGGGAAGTAGCAGCGTGTTGAGTACGGAGTCGCCCAAAAGCGTGGGCTCTATGCCGGCAGCTTTGAGCGTGTATACGATGATTCCCGCGAATCCCGTGCAAATGAACGTCTGAACGCCGCCAAACATGGCGCCTAGGATTCCAATGCAGAACGAGAACAATACCAAAAACGGATCGAAGAACATCTCTCCTCCTACTGCCGAATACCTGTCGTGCTCTAGATTTGCTGTTACAAGTTTGCCATAAGAGCAGGTCGCATAAAGCTGTGTATTCGTTGAGCGTGGCAGAGTCTATTGGGGTAGGGCCGTATAGCCCCCGCGCACGCGCCGCGGCGCGTGCGGGCCGCGGCGCGTGCGAGCCGGACATGTGAGCTGTAGGTATCGTCCGCTCATGGCCCGTCACTTATGCGCAATGACAGCCGCGCGAATGTTTGTCATAATGCAATAAGCCGTACCGAGGAGGTCATATGGCGCAGGGCCAAACGACTGAGCAGCATATGCGCATTCGAGACTGGAAAGGCCTTATGGCGGGCGAGAGCCTCAAGGCGAGGATGCTCTTGCTCCTTGCCATGTCGTTCGCCGTGGTTTCGATGGCTTTTGTGCAGATGGGTTTCTTGTGCATCAACCTGCCTAACAACAGCTTTGGCTACGCAATGGGTCTGCTCGCGCCCGTTGCCGTAACGTCTTTGCTTCTTGGCAAGGGCTGGGGTGCTGTGGAGGGTGCTTTTGCTGGCCTGGTTATGTATGTGCATGCGATGCTGCAGCCCCTTGACGTGGTTGAGAAGTACATGGTTTCGTTTACGAATTCAGTGTTTCTGTATACGCTCTTGGGCTTCTTGCTTGGGCTGAGCTTTGCCATAGCGCTGCGCAATGCTCCCAAGGCAAAGCCGCGCTATGGATGCATTGCAATTGTGAGCCTTATTGCTTCGCTCATAGCAAGCTTGGGATTCTATTTCTTCTCTTTCGTCCATATCCTCTTGTCCGTCGTGCCTGAGGTGGAGGCCTCGGGCTACCTATCGCAAAACACCCTCGTACTGCTTTCGAGTATGGGGTCAGTCTTTATCCAGTACACCGCAGACGCACTCATACTGTTCGTAAGCAGCATTGCCGCTGCCATCCTCTATCGTCAGCAGTACAAGCGCAAAGTTGCCGTGAGCATAAACTACGTCTTTAGAACGAGCCTTTTGGTGGTGGTTGTCATTGCCTTTGCCGCTCTTTCTGCCGTGAGCTTTGCGGCCGTTACCATGGAAACGGAAAAGGAAGTCGATGGGGAATTAACCGATGACATCGGTCACTTTGTTGGGCAGATAGAAAGCATAGAGCTGTCTTTGGGAAATGACGGAAACGATCCGAGTGTCTTGCGCGAAGCCTTGCTTAAGAGCAATTTGCTAAAGGGCTATACCGTGGAGACCGATGGCACAAGCGTGGTGTTCGTAGGCGACGAGGTGGTGCTGTCAAACAACCCAGCCTACAAGGAGGGCGATACCATCGCCGAGCTATATGGCGAGGCTGGCGAAGACTTTTTTAAGAGTTGCGCACAGAGCGGCAACATGGTGCAGGTGCTCTATAACGTCGATGCCTATAACGGCGCCAACGAATTAAAGTACTCCTCGAGTGCACGTGAGCTTGGCTATATGAAACTAGGGCAAAAGGGACAGGCTTACGCGCTGTTGGCAATCCCATCCTCAATGGTGTTCAGTGGTCGCGGCCTTACCTTGACGTGGATTACCATTTCGGTCTTGGTAATGCTGGTTGCCGTGTATGTGCTTGCGGCTACCCTGCTCAAGAGAATCGTGGTGACACCCATAGAGCGGACAAACGCATCGCTCGCAAGAATTACGGAAGGTCATCTGAGCGAAACCGTGCAAAAGGGCGAGACGGTTGAGTTCGACTCCCTCTCCGATGGCATCAACACCACGGTGGAGGCGCTTGAGGGCTGGATCGACGAGGCGGAGCGGCGCAACGAGCGCGACCTGGCCACGGCGAAGACCATCCAGGAGAGCGCGCTCCCGAGCACCTTCCCGCCCTTCC
>CADCPM010000085.1 GCA_902803315.1 uncultured Coriobacteriaceae bacterium | reverse complement strand
GGTGGTGTTCTTCAGGCCCACGCAGGCAACGATGTCGCCGGCAAAGCAGTTGTCGCGGTCAATACGCTCGTTGGCGTTCATCTCCAGGATGCGGCCAAGGCGCTCGCGCTTGTCCTTTACGGAGTTGTACACGTAGCTGCCCGACTCGGCCTGACCGGAGTACACGCGGAAGTAGGTGAGCTTGCCCACGTAGGGGTCGGTCATGATCTTGAAGGCCAGAGCGCTAAACGGCTCCTTGGGGTCGGCGTGACGCTCGGCCTCGTTGCCCTTAAGGTCAACGCCGTCGATGGACTTTACGTCCAGCGGGCTGGGCAGGTAGTCAACAACGGCGTCCAGCAGCTCCTGGATGCCCTTGTTCTTGTAGGCGGAGCCCACGAACACGGGGTTTACCTCGCCAGCAAGGACGCCCTTGCGCAGCGCGGCCTTGAGCATCTCAACGGGGATGTCCTCCTCCATGAGGGCGAGCTCCATGAGCTCGTCGTCGAAGTTGGAGGCCACGTCCAGCAGCTCCTCGCGCTTCTCGGCAACGATGTCGGCGAACTCCTCGGGGATGGCATCCATCTTTTGGGGATAGATCATTCCCTTGGCGTCCTCCTGGAAGTCCCACGCCTCCATGGTAACGAGGTCAATGAGACCCCAGAACTGGGACTCGGCACCCATAGGAATCTGGGCGGCGATGGCGTTGGCACCAAGGCGGTCCTTCATGGTCTCGATGGCGTGGAAGAAGTCGGCGCCCACGCGGTCGTACTTGTTGATAAAGGCAATGCGGGGCACGCCGTAGGTTCCGGCCTGACGCCACACCGTCTCGGACTGGGGCTGAACGCCGGCAACTGCATCGAACACGGCCACGGCACCGTCGAGTACGCGCAGGCAGCGCTCAACCTCGGCGGTAAAGTCCACGTGGCCCGGGGTGTCGATGATCTGGATTACGTAGTCGCCCCAAAAGCACGTGGTAGCGGCGGAGGTAATGGTTACGCCGCGCTCCTGCTCCTGGGCCATCCAGTCCATGGTGGCAGCACCGTCGTGCACCTCACCAATCTTGTGGGTTTTGCCCGTGTAGTAAAGAATGCGCTCTGTAGTGGTCGTCTTGCCCGCATCGATGTGGGCCATGATGCCAATGTTGCGCAGGTTTTCGAGCTTATACTTAGCTTTAGCCATAAAACAAAACTCCTAAATCCGGCCTAGAAGCGATAGTGCGAGAAGGCGCGGTTGGCCTCGGCCATCTTGAAGAGGTCCTCGCGACGCTTTACGGAGGCGCCTACCTTGTTGGAGGCGTCAATGATCTCGTTGGCAAGACGCAGGGCCATGGACTTCTCCTTGCGCGCACGCGAGAAGTTAACGATCCAGCGAATCGCCAGGGTGGTGGCACGGCGGGAGTTGACCTCCATGGGCACCTGATAGGTGGCGCCACCAACACGCTTGGGCTTGACCTCAAGCTTGGGACGAACGTTGTCCAGGGCCTTCTTGTATACGGTAAGGGCATCCTCACCCGTACGCTCGGCAACGATGTCGAAGGCATCGTACACGATGCGCTCTGCGACGGACTTCTTGCCGTCCAGAAGGACCTTGTTGATGAGCTGAGTCACCTGACGGTTGTTATACTTTGCGTCCGGCATGACCTCACGACGGACTGCTGCTGCACGACGCGGCATACTGTTTCTCCTCTAATACTCTTGGACGTAACGATTGCTAAAGAGCCGCGCCTACTCCTTGGGGCGCTTGGCGCCATAACGGGAGCGAGCACGCTTGCGGTTTTGCACGGCTGCGCAGTCGTACGCACCACGAATGATCTTGTAGCGAACACCAGGGAGGTCACGCACACGACCGCCACGGATAAGCACGATGGAGTGCTCCTGGAGGTTGTGGCCCTCGCCGGGGATGTATGCCGTAACTTCGATGCCGTTTACGAGGCGCACACGGGCAACCTTGCGCAATGCGGAGTTAGGCTTCTTGGGCGTGGTGGTAAACACGCGCGTGCATACGCCACGCTTTTGCGGATTGTGCTGGAGAGCTGCGTTCTTGGACTTAGACGCAACGGATTTGCGGCCCTGACGGACCAGCTGGTTAATGGTAGGCAATGCGTTTCTCCTTCGTACCTATCGTTTTCGTGTATCAACAAAGGCAGCGCAGCACCACTACCTTGAATCAGCAACTAGGGAAGATTACCGTGGCAGACCGCAGTTGTCAAAAAGCCACGGTGCCGGGCGTTGCCATCCTCCATACGTTCAACATACACATCAGCGCGCGTGACGCGGCCTTGTCTCCATACGGCTCGGCGTTCGCTTCGCTCACCACGCTTCGCGACTCGCCGTATGGAGACAAGGCCGCGTCACGCGCGCTGGCGTCTGTTGGTCGACTCCGTCGTAGGCTAAGCTGGTGCTCGCTTCGCTCGCTTTTAGAAGGGTTGTGACAGCAGCATCTTTGCCGGTACTCAGCGTTTGCGCAGGGTAAGCGCCAGGCGCTTGGTACCGCCCGAGCCATCATACAGGGACGGCGGAACGGCTTCCTGCGGGATCCGCAAGCAACCCGCAATGACGCGCATGAACACCTCAAGCTCGCCCTTGTCCAGCTCCGCGGCAATGTCTACGCCCATGCGAGGCGGCAGTCGCTCGTCGGTAGAGGCGGGCAGGTCTTCTCCCGCATGCTCAATCATTGCCTGGTACGCGGGTACCAGCGGATGTATGTCATATTCCTCCGCAAGGCGCTCATACACCTCGATTCCCGGGCGATCGATGTCGCCCCAGTACCAATAGCGCACATGACACCCGTTGGAAAACAGTTCCTCGGTTGCGCACAGCGCATTCCCCGAAAGAATGCCGAACCCTCGGCCATATACCACGCCATCCACACGGCGCCCGAAGATGGAGCGAACGCCTCGCTTAAGTGCTTCCTGCACATGGACAAAGGGGGCGTGATTCTCCACCACCAGTATGGATAGGACCCTGCGCATCGTACGCGGAACGTAGTACACCAATTCCTGCCGCACGTCCTCCTGCAAACGCAGCCTCGGGGCAAGGCCCAGGTTGTTTATGAGCTCCATTAATGTCCTACCACCGCGACGGTCGTCCTTGTTGCCCAGCAGCTTTTCGTTGTGAAACACCTCGAAGGAGCGTTCCTCTATGATCGCGGGAGACAAGTCGCCGTCTTGGGTATCCAGCCACGCGCCAAAGAGCAGCAGTTCGTCGTGCCAGGCCTTTGCGGCGTCAAGGTTTTTGTACAGGAAGCCGTTCTCGGTAAGCAAGGGGTTGAGGTCGGCAACCTCCGGATCGAGCACGCCCATGTTTGCGCCGCCTACCATAAATGCCGCGGAGTGCGTGAGATTCTGAGGCAGCTGCTTGCAGATGTGGTACGAGCGGTATATGGGCGCGTCGTCGTTGCCCCTTATGAGCTTGCGTTGACAAACCCGCAAAACTCCGTCCTTTACCAGTGGCCCCACAATAAGGTATTGCTGGTTGCTGCTGGTGGTGCCACACAGCTCGTCGAGCGTCGTGTAGCGCATGGTTTCGCCCAGGTGCTCACGAATATAGCGCGCGACGTCCTGACCTGCCGTTGGCGAGAGGGGCTTCTTTGCCATGAGTTTCCTTCTGTAGTCTTGGCAAAACGCGCAAGGCACACGGCGTTTTGCCATCTTCCTTTGTGCGATTACGCCAGCCAGTCCTTGCCAAGTATCTCCTTGGCCACGGCCGTACAGGCTCGTCTGGGAGTAATGCCTGGCTTTGCGTGAAGCGACACGTGCGCCATAACGCCAAAGTTGGTTATTTGCTCGACGAACAGCGGCGCACCGAACTCCTCGTCGTAGAACTCGTTCAGGGTTCTACGAGCAATCTCTTCTATCTCTTTGCGGACCTGATCAAAATCAGCATCGACCTTAATCATAATGGGTAGCCTGTACTCCCCCGCCTGAAACGGCGCGAGTTTGGTGAGCTCCTTCTTTGAGAGCACCGAGTTGGGGATGATCTCGATGTCCCCGCTGAAGAGCTTAAGCGTGGTTGAGCGCCAGTTAATGTCTGTGACCTCGCCGGTAAGTGTCCCAATGGTAACGATGTCTCCCGGCACGATGACCTTGCCCACCATAAGGGTCAGCCCGCCGAAGACGTTCGCTATGGTGTCCTGCATGCCAAGCGAGAGCGCGATTGAGGTGACGCCCAGGGCTGCCACAAATCCCGTTGGCTCGATTCCAAAAACTGGTTGCAACACCGCAAGCATGGCAAACACCCACACCACGACGCGCGCTATGTTCACAAAAATGGAGGCAGACGGCACGCTTGCGTGATCCAAGACGCTTCGCAGCGCCTTGGTGAGCAAGCGGTCCACCACAAAGGCCACTATTATCACGGCAACCAAAAACCCGAGCTTAATAACAGCCGCGGGAACACTAAATCCAAAGATGTCAAGGACCGCCTCTTGCATGTTGGCTGAGTTCATCGATTCCTCCACGTACTTGTGCCGCGCGCCGGAACTGGCTCCCCCTCTATCCCTCTATCTTAACAAGAGGCGCGAAACCACGCATGAGCTTCTTCCTTGCTCCCGTACGACTGAACTGAACCTCCAGCATGTCGCCATCCACCGAAACCACCAGGCCTGGACCAAAGGTCTTGTGCGACACGTGATCGCCCACGGCAAAGGTCGCTGGCGCCTTGGGGCGCGCTGCGGCAACAGCACTCTGGCCAGAGTCCCTTTTCCCGCCTCCGGCCGAGCGAGTCCGCTGCCCAAATACCTGACCGCCATACACGTCCGATCCACGGCCCGACCCGAAGGTGCCGCGCCGGTCGCCGCGCTTCTCCCAACCCACGCCACTAAAGCCGGCAGAGCCGACGCCTGTGGTATGCACATGCTCCTCGGGAATCTCGCGCAAGAAGCGACTTGGCGGATACGCCTGCATGGAGCCATACATGCGCCGGTTTGCCGCATGCGTGAGGTACAGAGACTTCTCGGCACGCGTTATGGCAACGTAGGCCAGGCGACGTTCCTCCTCCATGTGACCCGGCTCGCCGCGTCCGCTCATATGGGGAAATATGCCCTCCTCCATGCCGGCAACGAACACCACGGGAAACTCCAACCCCTTGGCCGAATGGATGGTCATCATGGTGACGGCATGGGTTTGTCCCGCCAAGGTATCCAGATCGCTCCGCAAGGCCAGCCACTCCATAAACGCAGGAAGCTTCTCTGCCGCCACGGGCGGGATGCCATAGGCGTCGACCCCACGTTCCGCTTCGGGCGGCTGGAACCCATCTCCCTCGAACTCGACCTCGCCCGCCTCGCGAAGCTGGCGCAAGCTCTCCAACGTAGCGGCAACATCCTCATGGGTCTCGTCGAATTCAGCGGCCACGCCAAAGAACTCGCGGATGTTCTCGATACGGCTCTGTGCCTCCACGCTGTTTTGGGCCTCGAGCGCCTGTATGAGACCCGTGCGATCCACGATCGCCTGCACCACATCCGTGAGGTCGCCCGAAAAATGCCGTGCATGTTCAATGACGCCCGTCCAGTCGGCAAGGGCACTGCGCGCCTTACCACTGAGCAGTCCCGTCTCGGCCACGCACGCCTGCGCCGCCGAGAAGAACGAGATTCCGTTGGTTGCGGCAAACGAATCGATCTTGGCGATGCTTGTGGCGCCAATACCACGGCGCGGCGTGTTTACTATGCGATGGGCGCTTACGTCGTCGTCTGGATTGACCACCAGCTTGAGGTACGCCATCACGTCGCGAATCTCCGCACGGTCGAAGAAGCGCGTCCCGCCTACGAGCTTGTACGGCACGCCCGCCCGCAGGAACATGTCTTCCAGAATGCGCGATTGGGCGTTGGTTCGGTAGAACACCGCCATATCGTCGTAGCTCGTTCCCCCGTCGTGGAGCCTCTCGATTTGAGCCCCGATCCAGCGGCCCTCGTCGCGCTCGTCCGACGCCTGGAACACGCGGACCTTCTCGCCATCGCCCGCACTCGTAAAGAGGTGCTTTGACGTACGCCTGGAATTGTGTGCCACCACGGCATTTGCCGCTGCGAGTATATGGCCGGTGGAACGATAGTTTTGCTCCAGCTTAACCACCGTTGCCTGCGGATAGTCCTTCTCGAAGGCGAGGATGTTGTGGATGTCGGCGCCACGCCAGCTATAGATGGACTGGTCGTCGTCGCCCACTACCATAAGGTTCTTATACTTGGACGCCAACAGGTTGGTGATGGCGTACTGAACGTGGTTGGTATCCTGATACTCGTCCACGCTGATGTGCCGAAAGCGTTCCTGATATGCGTCCAGCACGTCGGGGTTCTTGTCCAAGAGCTCGTATGCCTTTACGAGCAGATCGTCAAAGTCCATGGCGTTTGCACGTTCGAGCCTGCGCTGCAGCTCGTCGTACACGCGGGCAGCGGCCCGCTCGACCGGAGCCGTGGCCTGCTCACGCATCTCCTCCGGCCCCACCATGGCGTTCTTCGCCGTTGATATGCGTGAGCGAATGGCCGGCAACGGGCAGCTCTTTTGGTTGATGTCCAAGTCCACCATGATCTGGCGAACCAGGCGCTTGGAATCGTCGTCGTCGTAGATTGAGAAGTTGGGTTTAAAGCCCAGGCGATCCGCATCGTCGCGCAGCATGCGCACGCACATGGCATGGAAGGTGCACACCCACATACCACGCGTGCTTGGCACCACCTGCGCTATGCGCTCACGCATCTCGGCGGCGGCCTTGTTTGTGAAGGTTATGGCCAGCACCTGCCAAGGCATGACCCCACAGTCTCCCACCAGATGCGCAATGCGTTGCGTAAGCACGCGCGTCTTGCCTGACCCTGCGCCTGCAAGCACAAGCAAGGGGCCTTCGGTGCAGAGCACGGCTTCACGTTGGGCGGGGTTGAGGCCAGACAGGTCTATGGTCATAGGGGCGTCCTCCCTGTATGAAACGGTTTTGCTGGGGAATAGATTGTAGCGCGTTGGCAAGACAGTATTGTTAGCCAAGAGCACGAATAGCAAAACGCCAACTCACTCGACGACCTTCGTGCCAATCCGCATAAGCCCAAAAAGTCGGCGCGCCGCAAGCGAATAGTTGCGCTCCGCATGCTCGAGGACCCGCTCTAGTGGCCCGGCATCCAATACGGTAGGCATCAGCACGTCCACCCCACACGCCTCGAGCTCGCACGCATCGGCGTTCATGCCGCCCACCAAAGCCACGCAAGGAACACCTGCCGCACGGCAGCGCGCCGCAACGCCGCTGATCACCTTGCCGTGCGCAGACTGCGCATCGGCATGCCCCTCGCCTGTAACGCACAGGTCGCAGCCCTTCAGCAGATCGTCGAAGTTCAGCAGATCAAGTACCTGTTCGATGCCCGGCAGTAGCCGGGCGCCCAAAAAGGCGTATGCAGCGGCACCCAAGCCGCCCGCCGCACCCATGCCACTCGCCATTGCGTCAAACCCAGCGAACGTGCGCTCGAGCACTCGAGCGTAGGACTGCATTCCGCGCTCCAACTCCTCAACGACCTCAGGGCTCGCGCCTTTCTGCGGTGCAAAGACAAACGCCGACCCCCGCTCGCCCAAAAGCGGATTGTCCACATCGCACATAACGTGAAAGCTCGTCTGGGCGATCCGCGCGTCCATGGACGAAAGGTCGATGCGAGCCACACGCAAGAGGTCCTCCCCTACGCCACGCAACTCGTCTCCGTCGCAATCCAAAAAGCGCGCGCCCAGCGCCCTCATGCAGCCCATTCCACCGTCGTTGGTAGCCGAGCCGCCAATGGCAAGCGAGACGTCACGTACGCCTCGGTCGAGCGCATCTTGTATGAGCTCGCCCGTACCAAACGTACTCGTAACGCGTGGATCCCTTTCGCCCGCAGCGAGCAAGGGCAACCCGGAGGCCGCTGCCATCTCTATGACGGCGCGCCCATCGCCAAGGAGGCCGTAGCGCGCATTGATTTGCCTTCCAAGGGGGTCGTGCACACGCACGCTGCACAGGGAGCCGCCAGCGGAGGCAACCATCGCGTCCACGGTTCCCTCGCCGCCGTCTGCCACCTCAAGTCCTACCGTCTTGGCCTCGGGAAAGAACTCCCGAGCCGCATCGCCCAGCAGCTCCGCCGCGCGAGCAGACGAGATCGTGCCCTTAAACGAATCCGACGCAAACAGGAAATACGACACGGTCTCCCCTCTCCAACGAGCCGAGCCCCACAAAATGCAAGCGTAGCAATCACTTAGCGCGCAAGCAGGAAGTAGGCAATAACGGCAATGCCCAATACGATGCGATACCATCCGAACGGCTTGAAGTCATGCCGCTTCACAAAGTTCATGAGGAACCTAATCGCGAGCAACGACACCACAAACGCCACGATGCAGCCCACGGCAAGCACGGCCGTCTGGTCAGTCGTGAAGGTGTTCCCCTTAATAAAGTACTTCGCCAAACGGAGGCCGCTCGCACCCACCATAACGGGTATAGCCAAATAAAACGTAAACTCCGCAGCAACTACTCGAGAGCATCCCAGCAGCAGGCCACCGATAATCGTCGATCCCGACCGAGACGTACCTGGCACGATGGACAGAATCTGGAAGACGCCGATGCCCATGGCGGTCTTCCAATCGAGGTCCTGCACCCGTTGTATTCGAGCGCTCTCGTCGGGACCAAGCGACCCCACGCTCCCTTTACGCGCGAAGTGCGCGCCCGTGGGCGCAGACGACCGCATGTTCTCTATAACAATAAACGCGATGCCGTAGACAATGAGCGCGCCCGCAATAACAAACGGACTGCCAAGGTGCTCTTCCATCCAATCATCCAGAGGTATGCCGATGATCGCGGCAGGAGCGCAGGCAAGCACCACCTGAGCCCACAGTCGCCACGTTCCACGACGTTCCTCGGGCGTCTTCTTGCGCGAAAACGGATTGAGCTGGCGAAAAAACAGTACGCACACGGCAAGAATTGCGCCCAGCTGGATCACGACCAAAAACATATCCCAAAAGTCTTTGCTCACGTTTAGGGTCACAAACTCATTGAGCAGTAGCATGTGACCGGTGCTGGAAATGGGCAACCACTCCGTAATACCCTCAACCAGTCCAAACAACGCAGCCTTGAGCAGTTCGACAAAATCCACCGCGACTCCCAACCTCTTACCCATGCCATTGGGCGTATTGCCCCCGCCTCCCGTGCATACGGGGTTACAATACTACCGCAGAGCAACAAAGGAGGTACGCATGAACGTTCCCGCGCCAAATTATCAGTCCTTGGGCTACGACCGCATATTCGTCGCCGTTGACGGCACCCCACAACAGGAGCTTGTGATTCAGCGTGCCATCATCATTGCCGCAAACAACAACGCCGAGCTCTACATTGGCCACGTGGTGGACTCCACGTCTCTCGACACAGTCGGATCATATCCATTGGAGTTGCTCGACACGCTCGAGAAGAGCTTCCGCGAGGGAATCGCACCGCAGATTGCCGAGGCCGAGCAAGAGCCGCAAATCCGTAAAGTGGAGCTCGTGGTAAAGATCGGTCGCGTACGCGAGACGATTCGCGAGGAGATGATAGACGTCATCAAGCCCGACCTCATCATCTGCGGCGCGTTGGGGCTCTCCAACTTCCGCTATGCCCTCATGGGATCCACATCCACGTTCCTCTCGCGCATTCCCGGCTGCGACACGCTGGTAGTGAAGTAGGACGCAATCGCGCCGTCTCCAACATAGGACCACGAGCTGCTCTTTTTGAGGTGGTTTCGCGGATTTTTGGACCCAAGTTGATGCTTGGCGGCCTCGTTCGACTAATCGGCTGGCATAAGAGTTCAGTCCGCAAGTGTCGATTTGCGCCTCTTCGCTTTGCCAAAGCCGATTAGCGTGATTTTGGGCGCCTGAACGCGCGAAGTCGTGGATATCCCATGAGTCGCTCGCTTTTGCCCTACCATTAGATGATATTTCTTTTACCAGCAAAGGAGGTAGAGGATGTCATCCGCAGGTTTCGCAAAGAGAAACGTAGCCATTGCCTGCTCAGTCGCACTGGGACTCACAGGGCTTATGGGCCCTGCTACAGCCAGCGCCCAGGAATCATCCGAAGTCACCAATTTACGCAAGCAGGCCGAAGAGATGACGGGCAAGATAGAGGAAGCAACCGCCACTTATCAGTCCGCTGCCGCTGCCGTAAGCGAGCTAGAGGGTCAGATTGCCGAAAACGAGGCGCGAACGGCCGAAATCGAGGAAAAGCTTCCCGAACAGCGCGCGCGTACGGCCATTTCGATCAAGAACCTCTACCTTCTCCAGCAGTCCTCGGCAGGCCTCATCGACCTCATTCTATCGTCCAATAGCTTTAACGACTTCATAACGACCCTCCAATACATTGACACCATCCAGCAGCGCAACAACGACGAAGTCGCACAGCTAGCCAGCATGGACAACGAGCTGAAGCAGACCCAGGCGGAGCTGTCGAAGGAATACGAGGTGGCCGAGCAGAAACAAAGCGAGGCGCTCTCGGCCCTCGAGGAGGCACGCGCCGCCAAACGTGCGCTCCAGCAGCGTGCGGAGGCCATCGCACAGGCGGAGGCCAAGGCCCGCGAAGAGGCAATCGCAGCCGCTCAGGCCGCAAAGGAGGCCAAGGAAAAAGAGGCCAGGGAGGCAGCAGAGCGCGAGAAGGCCAACAAGGCTGCCGAAGAGGCAAAGCAAAAGGAGCAGCAGGAACAGGAGCAGCAGCAGGAAGAGCAGCACGAGGAACCGCAGGAGTCCTCCGAGGCCACGTTTACCACCTCTTCCGGCAACACTGCCCCCATCGAGGTGCCCACCGAAACCACAAGCGTAAGCACCGAGCCCATGACCAGCAACACCACCAGCGAAGAGACGAGCAGCTGGGCGGCACGCATCGATGCCTATCTGGCCGGATCCCCGCTCGCTGGCTATGGCTCCACCTTTGCCAAGGCCGCGGCGCAATACGGCGTGGACCCACGATTCTCGCCTGCCATCTCGTGCATAGAGAGCAGCAAGGGCGCGATATGCTTCCTTCCCCACAACGCTTGGGGCTGGGGCAGCTCCAGTTGGCCCGATTGGGAATCGGCCATCTACGACCACGTGGCCGGCCTTGCTTCTGGCTACGATGGCACGCTTACCCTGGAAGGCGCCATGCGTTACTGCCCGCCCACCTATCAGGAATGGTACTCCAGCGTCCTGTCCGAGATGAACTCTATCTAACCCAGCTTATGGAGTATTTCGGACCTCATCGCTGCTGCTCATGCCCTCCCGCCTACCTCCGCATCTCTCCCGCCTGCGACGCGGCCCGCAAGCGGCGACTCACGAAGTGAGCGAGCGCGGAGCCGCTTGCGGGCCGCGTCGCAGGCGGAGAGCTATGAGCAGCTCCTTCCAGCGAAGGCCCTCAAACGAAAAGCGCCCCGCCTTATGCTAGAATGCGGGACAAACGCAGCATAACTAATAAAGAAAGATGCACCATGAAACACAACACAGCGTTTTACCGGATAGGCATCCTTACGTGCTCCCTTTTCCTCGTATGTGCCCTTGTGCCTTCGCATGTCTTTGCCAACGAGGAGCCCTCCGAAATCGGCAAGCTGCAAGGCGAGGCCGATGCCCTTGTGGCAAAGATCGAGGCGACCACTACCGCCTACCAAGAGGCTGAGGCAACGGTCATAGATCTGGAGGAGCAGATCTCCCAAAACGAGGCTCGTGCCGCAGAGCTCGAGGCACAGCTTCCCGCCCAACGGGAGCGAACGGCGGCATCCGTGCGCAATATGTATGTGTTTCAACAGACCTCCAGCAACCTTCTGGAAATCATACTGACTGCCGAGAGCTTCGATGACTTTCTCACCACGCTACGCTACCTCGACACCATTCACGAGCACAACACCAAGGAGATAACGGCCCTTTCCGGGATGACCGACGAGCTTGCCCAAACCAAGGCCATGCTCACGGTTCAGCACGATGCGGCGACGCAGCGAAGGGAAGAGGCTCGCGCCGCCCTGGAGGAAGCTCGTGCCGCGCGCACCGAGCTCCAAACCCATGCCATAACCATTGCCACGCAGGAAAAGGACAACCGCGAGGCAGCCCTGCAGGTAGTGCAGCACGCCCTGGACGAGGCCGCGAAGAAGGAGGGTGGCCAGGCCACCTTTGTTACCAGCTCGGGAAATACGGCCACGATCGAGATTCCCGAGACCACCAACGTAAGCACCGACCCGCTGGTGTCAAACGTCACATCCGACGAAACCGGCGACTGGGCCTCGCGCATAAACGCGTATTTGGAGGGCTCTCCCCTTGCGGGCTACGGCGAGACCTTTGCCGCGGCGGCAGCGCAATACGGCGTGGACCCGCGCCTCTCTCCTGCCATCGCTACCATCGAGAGCGGCAAGGGAAGCGTATGCTTTAAGGATCACAACGCCTGGGGATGGGGCAGCTCGAATTGGGACAGCTGGGAGTCGGCCATCTACGAACAGGTAGAGGGTCTGGCAACAGGCTACGACGGCACGCTTACGCTGGAGGGTGCAGAACGCTATTGTCCGCCCAACTACCAAGAGTGGTACTCAAGCGTGGCGTCCGAAATGGACGGAATCTAAATAACCATGTTGTAGGGCCGCATCAATTATCTTCCTGCGGCCCTACGACCAAAGGAGGATCGCATGGATTCGCTGGAACTTGGAAAAGAATACGAGGGATTTTTGGTCGTAGATGCCATTGCGGTGCCCGAGATCTCGGGCACCGCGTTCGTAATGCGCCACACGCAAAGTGGCGCGCGAACCCTTTGGCTCAGTTGCGACGACAACAACAAGTCCTTTGCCATCGCCTTTAAGACGCCCCCGGCCAACGACACGGGCGTCTTTCACATCCTTGAGCACTCCGTCCTTTGCGGTAGCGACCGGTTCCCCGTAAAGGAGCCATTCGTCAATTTGCTCAAGACGTCCATGCAGACGTTCCTTAACGCCCTCACCTTTGCCGACAAGACCATGTATCCCGTCGCCTCCACCAACACGGCCGATCTGGAAAATCTGGTGGACGTCTACCTGGATGCGGTGTTGCACCCAGCCATCTACCAGCGCCCCCGCATCTTCGAGCAGGAAGGATGGCATTACGAGATAGACGACGAGGGCAAGCTCGTCTACAACGGCGTCGTGTTCAACGAGATGAAGGGTGCCACGTCCGACCCCGACGACGTTCTCTTCCTCGGCGTCGACCGCGCGCTGTTTCCCGACTCACCCTATAGGTTTGAGTCCGGCGGCGACCCACGTGCCATACCGAGTCTTACCTACGAGGAGTTCCTGAACAACCACCAGCGCCACTACGCCCTGTCCAACAGCTACATCGTCCTGTATGGCAACATGGACATCCAGCGCGAGCTCGCCTTCATCGACGAGCGCCTGTGCGGTGCGGCGCAGCAAGATGCCGGCAGCCCCAATCCCCTGCCTGTCCAAGAGCCCATTTGCGCTGGACTCAGCACCGTACGCATGGCAACCGCCCCCGAGAACGCCGCGGTCGCGTTGGCGTATGTGGTTGGTTCATTCGAAAACAGGGAACGTGTGCTGGCGTGCGACGTGCTCACCGACGCACTCGCAGGTTCCAACGAGGCACCGCTCAAGCGAAAGGTGCTCGAGGCAGGGCTTGCCGACGACTTTAACGCGTTCTTGGTGGACGGCGAGCTGCAGCCTCGCATCCTCTTCATGCTTAAGGGGGCAAAGCCAAACGTTGCCGAGAAGTTCCGCGAACTTGTCGAGAGCACCTGCGCGGAACTCGTAGAGAGCGGCATCGGACGCGACCAGCTGCGCGCATCGCTCGCACAGGCCGAGTTTAACCTTCGCGAGCAGGACTTTGGGCCCTATCCCACCGGAGTCGCGCTCTCGGTGCAGGTTATGTCCAGCTGGCTCTACGACGACAACCACCCCATAGACTACCTCCGCTATGAGGACGCCATCCAAAACATGAAACAGGGCGTGGACCAAGGCTATTTTGAGGACCTCCTGCGCGAGGTGGTATGCACGAGCAACCACAACGCCGAAGTCGAACTCGTGCCCACGGAAGACGCCGCTAACGCCGAGGAGGCCCAAGAGCTCGCACAGAAGCTTGGCGCCATGGACGAAAACGAGATTGCCGCCGTACACGCGGAAGTCGCCGCACTTCGCCTGGAGCAAGAGACCCCCGACGACCCACAGGACCTTGCGACGCTTCCCCAGCTCAAGGTGTCCGATATCGAAGATGCCGAAGCCGAGCCTCCGCTGCTGCACGTGGATGCACCCCTGCCCTGCATTGCCCACGAGATGGAAACGCGTCACATCGACTACGTGTACCACTACTTCAGCCTGAGTCACCTTGCATTTGAGGAGCTTCCCTACGTAGCGATCCTCAACAGCCTGTTGGGCAAGCTGCCAACCACAACGTACAGCGCTTCTGAGCTCGACACGTTGGTGGAACTCAACCTCGGCACCTTGGACTTCTTCGCAGAGACCCATTCCAAGAACGGCGACCTGGGCACCGCGCTCCCCTACTTGGTTGTGGGCGCAAGCGCCCTTTCGGAAAACGTGGACAAGCTGGCGACCATTCCCCAAGAGGTGTGGGGTCACACCCTCTTCGAGGACACGGATCGCATGCTGGCCATCCTGCAACAAAGGCGCATTGCCTTGGAACAGCACTTCACCAACGCGGGACACGCGTCAGCCATGTCGCGACTGTCCACCCAATACGCCGCCAGCGCCAAGGTCGCGGCAGCGATGGGCGGGGTGGAGTACTACCTCTTCCTTAAGGAACTGCTCGGCAACTGGGACGAGCGAAAGGGCGATCTTGTTACGCGCATCCGCGAAATCAGCCAGCGCGTCTTTACTGCGGACAACGTACTCGTGAGCTTTACCGGCGCCGCCGACGATAGGGAGCGCTATTGGGAGGCAGCGGGACGGCTTGGCCTGGCTCCCGCGCAATCCACAAACGGGCATCTTGAGGTGCCGACGCTTGTTCCGCAAAACGAAGCGTTCATAATCCCCTCCAACGTTAACTATGTGGCCAGGGGATCCGCACCATCCGCACAGGACACCGCCTCCTACGGCAATTGGTGCATCGCAAATCGCGTCCTTTCCTACGATTACCTTTGGAACGAGGTGCGCGTAAAGGGCGGCGCGTACGGCACGGGCTTCCGTCACACGCAAAACGGCCTCATCCAGTTCTGGTCCTACAGGGACCCAGGCATCGACGCGACGCTTGCTCGCTACGACGAGGCCGCCACTTGGCTTAAGGATTGGCAGCCCACCGACGACGAGCTTGCGGGCTATATTGTCTCCACCGTTGCGACGCACGACACGCCACAAAAGCCACGGGCACTCGCGCGTCGACAGGACGTGCTCTACCTTTCGGGAAAGCCCGAAGGGTGGCGCGACGCCGTACGCGCACAAGAGCTCGCTACCAGCGCCTCCGACCTTAAGAGCCTCGCACCTTCCTTGCAGGACGCCACCAACAAGAACACTGTGGTCGTCTTTGGCTCTCGCGAGGCAGTGGCAACTTCCTCAGTCAAGTTCGACAGCGTTGTGGAGCTCATGTCGTAGCCCCCAATCCACAAACATGGAGTGGCACAGGCCACACAGGAAGGAACAAGCATGCCAACACGTGATCTTACCCAACTTGCCAAACTCGTGGACCACACCAACCTCCACGCCGACGCCAGCAACCAAGACATGCAGCTGCTGTGCAACGAAGCACAGGCGTGGGGCTTTGCCATGGTGGCCGTCAACCAAGTCCAGGCACGGTTTTGTCATGAGTTGCTCAAGGACACCGACGTGCACGTAGGCGCGGCCATATCGTTTCCGCTGGGACAAACCAGCATCTATGCCAAGGTGCAGGAGACGCGAGACGCCATTGAGTGCGGCGCCGACGAGATCGACTACGTCGTTAACCTCACCGAGGTAAAGAACGGCGACTGGGACTACGTGCGCGAGGAGATGGAAAGCATCGTGTCGCTCTGCCACGAGGGTCGCGGCGGCGGAATGCGCGGGGCAAGCGATCCCATAACGTGCAAGGTCATTTTCGAGAACTGCTACCTTACCGACGAAGAGAAGATCGCGCTCTGTCATTTGGCCAGCGAGGTTCGCCCCGACTTCATAAAGACCTCCACGGGCTTTGGCACAGGCGGTGCCACGCTCGACGACATAAGGCTAATGCGCAATAACACCGACCCCGCCGTAAAGGTCAAGGCCGCCGGCGGTATCCGCACGCCCGAGGAGTTCCTCGCCTTCGTGGACGCAGGGGTAGACCGCATTGGTTGCTCTGCCAGCGTAAGCATCTTCGAGCAGCTCTCTCGCCAGAACTAACGCTCAACGCCAACTAAGGGACAGTCCCCAAGTTATGGTTTAAACGCAAGCCATAACTTGGGGACTGTCCCTTAGTTGGGACCTGTTCCTAATCTTGTGTCTTTTCTTCCAGATGCCCGACTTGCGGTCTTTGCATCTTGTGTGCCCACACGAGCAGCGCCACGCCACCGATCACCAGCGGAAGCGACAGTATCTGTCCCATGGTTACGACGCCGCCAAACAGGTAACCAAGCTGAGAGTCTGGCACCCGCACGAACTCAACCAGAATGCGCGCGATGCCATACCAGGCAAGAAAGACGCCCATAAACGTCCCTTGCGGTCGCGGCGGCAGTTTACGAGACAGCGCCCACAGGATGGCAAACATAATCAGCCCTTCCAGCACGGCCTCGTAGAGCTGCGACGGATGGCGGTACACGTTACCGCCCGTTGGGAACATGACGCCCCAGGGGAGATCTGTCTCCTTCCCCCACAGCTCACCGTTAATGAAGTTGGCGCATCTTCCAAAAAACAGTCCCACTGGCGTGACGATGGCGCCGAGGTCACATATGGTGGGAATGGATATTCCGCATTGCTTGCACACAATCGAGCCGCCCACCACAGCACCTATGAGGCCGCCATGGAAGCTCATGCCGCCCTCGTTGATGGCAAAGATTTGCAACGGATTGGCAAGGTAGTAGCCAGCGCCGTAAAACAGCACGTATCCCAAACGTCCGCCCAACACGATTCCCAGGCAAATACCCGTCATAATGCTAAGCACGTCGTCACTCGTAAGGTCGAGCTTCCACCTGCGAGCGACCCTATACAGCAGAATGCCGCCCAAGATAAAGCCAGCGAGATACGCTATGCCATACCACCGCACCACAAAGGGCCCAATCGCAAATGCGACTGGGTTAAGCGCGTGATACAAGTCATTGAGAAACATGCCTGTGCCTCACCTACTCGTCTAGGTCTTTGGCCTGGTCTTCGAGGTACCACTTCCAAAACTCAACGGATGTTAGCTCGTCCCTCGCGGCCGCCCACTGGGCGGAGATTTCCTCACGGCGCGCGTAAAAATCCTTGAGCGTTGCCTTGTAACGCTTGAGCAGCTTTTTGAACTGAGCACGGTCCTTCTTATGAAGCACGCCCTGCGTACCGTCAGCCGACACCGCAAGCAATGCGTCCTTACCGCGTATTTGGTTAGGCGAGTACAGCCATCCGTCGTAGGGGATAATACCAAGTCCGCCACCGCCAAGGTTCTGCGGGCCGCGTTGTCCGTTTACCGTAAGGAGGTCATAGGCCCTCTCAACAAGATTCCTCTTTATCTCCTCATAGAGAAGAGACGGATTGAACTCCACGCCCTCAAGCAAGGGGTCATCAATTTGGTCTATGGGCACGAGCCGGTCGTTCATGGCAGCCAAACGGCTATTGAGCTCTGCCGCATTAACGTGCTTAAGAAACTCTGGCCCCTTCATATAGTCTTCCAGCGCCTCGATGCTAAGCTCTGCGCCTTCATAGTTGAACGTCTTCAGGTCCAAATAGAACTTCACGTGTACGTCCTCAAGGAAGTTCACGTCGTTGTAAACGCCGGTCGTGGCCTGCGCTATGAGCGAATTGCGTGGGACCTGATAGCGCTCAAGGGATGCGCGGAACTTAAAACCGAGGGTAAGATGCCAAATGCAGATGCCGTTCATCGTAATGAAGTGCTCGGCGCATCGGTTGCCGTACTCCGCATCATCGCCACGAATAAAGACAGGCAGCGGAAGGCCGTTACGCTCAATCGAGCTGACGGGTATGCAGCAATACCACCAGCCCGCGTAGCGGTTATTCCGACGAATCTCTATTGAATCGAGCTTTACGACGTCTTCCAGGTCCGAAATAACAAAGTGCTCGGAAACGCCTGGATACAGCGAACGGGTCTCCTTTACCGGACCGTAGAGTCCACCCTGGCGCACGTATCCCACATCCTCATAGAACTCATCCTGGCGCTCGAACGAGATCATGGCGCCGCTGATAAAAGCATCCCGATATTCGTCGTTTACCAGCGCAAGCAGATTGTAGGTCCGCTTAAGGCTTTCGGGAGATATCTGCACGTCGTCATCCATAAGCAGCACATGCGTCGCTCGCGGACTTTGTTCCATGGCCTCTATCATGCCACGGGCGAACCCGCCGGCTCCCCCGACGTTTGGGTTGGGGTGTATGTGGACGTGCTCCGATTCAAGCTCCGCGGGATCCAACGTTCGCCCATTGTCTATTACATGCAACGTGAAGTGGCTCGCGATGGGTTCGTCACTTCCGATTACATCGCGTTCGAAGAGCTTGATGTTGGGAATAACGTAGTCTTCCTTCTGGAAGGTCGTCGTTGCAACCGCAAGTTCCACAGGCCGCAAAAGCGACTCGTCCACCTTCGTGAAGTAGTAGGCCTCACGAATCTCCACCTCGCCGTGAGTCACAATCTCAAATGACAACAGCAACGCATCCGTTTCGGGATAATCTAGCTTGATCTCTGTATAGTCACTGAGTTCTTGATGGCTCTTCGTGAGTATGGTTACCTTGGGCCGTGCCATGGTTTGCTCGCACGAAACAAGATTCACGTCGAACTCACCCTTAGCGACCAAGCAAAGGCTTACGTTGCTAATACGGGTATACCGACGCCACTTAGCGTTAGAAAAAGCGTTGAAATAGGTGAGGAAGTCATACTTGGCATACGTGGGGTCAGAAAGCACCGAGACACCGTCTTCGCGTGTATAAGCGGGCGTACTCTTTCGCACGTACATTTCGGGATAGGCTTCTGAGCGAACCCCGTCCGAGAGAACCACATTACAAAGGCGATATTCAACAGTCATGACTGATCTCCGTTTCTGGTCGCATTAGCCACAAGTGTATGCTAACGCATCTTGGATATTCTTTAGCGCTCCCATTTCAAAGATTCGCATCTGTCCATATCCCCACTATTACGGAGGCCTGTTTGTACAGGCACGTCGCTTCGTATGCAGTTCCGCGCTCGTGTCCACGTCACCCCGCATGCGACCCTGCGCTCACCTTGCTCGCCCATGCCCCGCGTCCGCCCAGCCCGCATGCGGCTCCGCGCTCGCCTCGCTCGCTCACTTCGTGAGTCGCCGCATGCGGGGCGGCACGGACGCGAGGCATGGGCGACCAAACTCAAAGACTCATTCCAAGTTTGGCCAAACAATTCAAATTGCGATAAACTATGGAACGCTACAAAGCTGAATGTTTTCAGAAGGAGAATCATGTCCGCCACGCAGCTCTCTCCCGTAACGGTTGTATTTGCCGCAAATGACTATTACGTTCCCTATCTTTCAACGCTCCTCATTTCGCTCGTAAACAACAGCGATCCGCATCGAACGTATGAACTCATAGTTCTCTCTGAAGACATAACAAGCCGGCACGAAGACATCCTGCGTTCACAGGTAGAGCGCGAAAACATATCGCTACGTGTGCTCGATGTCGCCGAGGCCATGGAACCCTTCCGCGCACAGCTCAAAGTGCACGGTCATTTTAAGATCGAAACGTACTTCCGCCTTCTATTGCCGCAGCTTCTTCCTCACCATCACAAAGTGCTGTATCTGGATGCCGATATGGTATGTCTACATGATGTCGCCGCGCTTTTTGATACTGACCTCGGCGACTGCCTAATAGGCGCCTGCAAAGACGCGGACACCGCCGGTATCTATAACGGCGTCGACTTGGATCTTGCCCAACCCAACAAGAAGCACTATATGGACGAGGAGCTTGGAATCAAGAATCCCTATGAGTATTTCCAGGCTGGCACCCTACTCTTCAATCTTGATGCGTGGAGAGCGTCCATAGACGTGAATGAGGTGTTCCAGTTTGCGCAATCACGCGAATGGCAGCTGCTCGACCAAGATGTTCTTAACTACTTCTGCCAAGGGCGCGTCCTCTTTTTAGACATGGCTTGGAACGTAATGTTCGACTTCGATGGCATCCGCATAAGCCACATCATCTCCAAATCCACGCCCGAGCTGCGTAAAGACTACATGAACGCCCGCAAGGACCCCTTTGTCGTTCACTATGCTGGCCCCACCAAGCCATGGATGGATCCAGACTGCGACTTCGCCCTGTTCTTCTGGCAATACGCACGCGAATCCGACTTCTACGAAGTCATCGTACACCGCATGCTGCACACATCCCTCAATGCCGAGCTTGAACGCATAGACCGCGACCTCAAAGCCACACAAGAGTTTTTGGTGTCTGTTGATGCCGAGCTGCAGCGATACGAGCATCGTCCACTAGGGCTGATGGTCAAGGAGTTCGTGTACCAAAAGCTCCTCACCCCCATTGTGGAGCGCGCCACCGGAAACAACGAAGACGCAAAATGCAAGGTTCGCACGCTCTATCGAAAAGTCCATCCCCGTACCACCGAGTAAAACGCCCGCATTCGCCCTAACTTGGGGACTGTCCCCAAGTTAGGGTTCCCTATTCTGGGCGCAACGTAAAGTAGCCACCAAAGGGATCGAGGTTGGGGTTGCGCGCCGGATCGCCTTGTGCGAAAAAGGCCGCATGGCGCAGCATTACGCGCGCACGCTCCCTCACAAAGCGCTCTTGCAGCCTAACATCCGTGCTCTCGCGGCCACGCGAGGAAAACTCGCGGTGGTGCAGCAGGGCGTGTGCACACACCGTTACTGCAAAGCCAGCCTCACGGGCCCTCAGACAAAAATCGCCATCGTTAAATCCTACGGCCAACTCTTCGTCGTAGCCACCCAACTTCTCAAACATCGACTTACGCATCATCTGGCACGCGCCGGTAACCATGCTATAGTCACCCGGCATCGTCGCTGCGCCAGACGGTCCCGCCTCCGCGCTCGTGAGGTTTTGGCACACATGACAAAATCCGCCATCGGGATTGCCCGCCATGCCCACGTGCTGGATAAGCCCATCGCCAAACAGGAGCTTGGCACCCACTACTCCCACCTCAGGCCTCATAAGGCAACCAAGCATCTCGTCCAGCCAGCGCGACTCGATGACCTCGGTGTCGTTGTTGAGCAGCACCACAATCTCGCCGGTTGAGTGCGCCACGCCATAGTTCACGATGGCAGAATAATTAAAGGTCCCAGGTTCTGGTGGTTCCCATGTCACCACGCGCACACGTCCATCTTCGTTCTGCAACCTCTCGTAGAGCGCAAACGTCTGGCTCTCCACGCTGTTGTTCTCAACCAGGATCACTTCGTAGTTCGTGTACGTCGTCTTTTCCAGTACGGAACGCACGCATGTGGCAAGCAAGTCCGCATGGTCGCGTGTAGGTATAACGACGCTTACCTTGGGCGTGGGCTCAGGCAATTCGTAACACACCCTATAGCAGCCCAATTGCGCACCATCCGCAACCTGCACAGCAATACCACGTCGCTTAAGGTGAGCAGCAAGGGCGCGCCTTCCCTCCTCGTGCTCTTCCGCGCTCCAACAACGACTCGTTGCCTGGTGATACAGCACGTGCGGCACCTGAACCACCTCGCGTGCAACCTCAAAAACACGCAAGGCCAGGTCGTAGTCATAGGCCATACCCGCCCCCACGATCGCGGGTGCCACGGCACACAACGCATGGGCGCTCACCAGCATGAGGTGTCCAAGATAGTTGTACTCATAGAGCTTGCCATAGTTGGGAAAGGTCTTGAACGACGGGCTCGTCACACGTGTTCCAGCGAGTTTGTCCTCATCACAATACAGAAGGTCGGCCTGTGGATGCTCCGCAATCGTCTGCGCAAACTGCCAAAGCGCGTCGGGTTCAAGCGTATCGCCACTTCTCACGAGCCCCACATACGACCCAGTGGCGGCCTCGACCCCAGCGTGCGCCATGTTGCCCTCGTCGTCTGCGGCCACAAGACGCACACGTTCCTCCGCAAAGGAAGCGATTGCCTCCTGCAGTTGCCTCTTCATGCTCGTCTTGTACACAACCACGAGCTCCCACGCACCATACGACTGCGCACAAACCGACGCCACCGTTAGTGCTAGGGCACTCGCGTTGGTCAACCCCACACACACGACAAGACTTAAAAGCGGCCCAGGCTCCTCGGCATCGTGAAACGCCTGCCGTTGACGCGTCAACTCGGAGGCAGTGACCCTATGTGAGGCGAACCAGCACTCGTACACCCGATCGTTCGCGCTACCACTAACCAACGAGCTCGTTCCGTCCAGCATCGCTGCGGCCCGCGGCGCATTGATGGCATCGAACCCGCAGCTTCCATCGGCCTCGCTATGCACAACAGCGAAAAACGACTGCGCACTTTTTGGAATTGTGCACGAGAAGCTCACCAACCGCTCATGCCAACTCCCATCACGCTTGCTTGGGACGACTTGGTCTTCCATTGCCACAATCGATGCGCGTATGGGATTTCCCGCACCATCGTATACGCGCATTCCCACAGCCGCATCCACACCCTGCCAAGGCAAGATCGCACGAATTCGCCACACCGCCGTATCGTCATTGCCAGGCCACGCCTCAAGGATGCGCACCTTAGTCCGGCCATAGCCCTCACGGCGTTCAAAGCCACGCAGTATGGCAGCGGCCTCGGGCTTGGTAGTAGCAAGAAGCCTGGACATAAGCTTCGAGCGCAACGCGGGAAACGTCACCTCGCAGGGAGTCTCGCCCGCGGCCTCCACGAGCACAACGCAATCGCAGGTGAGCAGAGGCACAACCACAACCCACACGAAACTCGCTCCTGGCGCAAGAACATCGCGCTGCCACTCCGCCATAACGCCATACAGCGTGCAGGGTATGCTTGCTCCCGCTTTGGTAGTCGCAGTTGCCTTTACCTCAGACGCCTCGCGCGACCCTCGAAGCGCCACGTAACCAAGGCCTTCTCCCCTGCACAGGGCGCAAGCCCTCGCAAATGGCTCACGCCGTTTTGCACTCACTTCTTCCACCCCAGCGTCTTAAGCAACGGGTGCACCTTGTCCTTTTCCGAAAGCACAAGTTTCGCCTGATCAAAGATGCTGTCGCCCTCCAAAGGCGGCCATTTGATGCCAATGGTTGGATCGTTCCACATAATGCCACCCTCGTCGTTTGGGTGATAGATGTCGTCGCACTTGTAAATGAACTCCGCCTCGTCCGAGAGGACCAAGAAACCATGTGCGAAACCGCGTGGGATGAAGAACTGCCGGCGATTGTGCTCGCTCAGCACCACACCCTCCCACCGTCCGCGCGTAGGGCTACCCTCGCGCAGGTCCACGCACACGTCAAACACCGCCCCACGCACCACGCGCACGAGCTTTGCCTGTGGGTGCTCCTTTTGAAAATGCATGCCGCGCAACACGCCTCTGGTGGACGACGATTGGTTGTCCTGCACAAAATCGCATGTAATGCCACCAGCAACAAAATCCGTCTTTTTATACGTTTCCATAAAGTAGCCGCGCTTGTCACCAAACGTTTTAGTGTCCACCACAATTACGCCTTCGATTGACGTCGTAGTAAAGGTAAAGTTGCCAGAGGTTATGGATGACATGCAAAAGCCTTCCTCATCATGTCCTTCTTCGTCATTTCGATTATAGTTGAGTGCGTAAGCAACGGAGCGAGGAACCTGCATGAGAATTCTTGCTATCATACCTGCATACAACGAAGAGGACTGCATTCAGGACACCGTCCTCGACCTTAAGCGGGCGTGCCCCGAGGTTGACTATCTCGTTGTTAACGACGGCTCGACCGATGCCACGCGCACCATTTGCGAGCAAAACAAATTCTCGCATGTAAACCTTCCCGTTAACTCCGGCCTCGCCGTCGGGTTCCAAACAGGTATGAAATATGCGGATCGGCACGGATACGATGCGGCCGTGCAGTTTGACGCAGACGGCCAGCACCTGCCGCAATACATCCCGCAAATGGCTGAGGCCATGGAACGCGAGGACGCCTCCATCGTAATCGCCTCTCGAGCACTTGCGAACGAAGGACCGACTGGCGCACGCGGCGCTGGCTCAAAGCTCATATCGGCCCTCATTCGCCTGACGTCGGGCATGCGCATTACCGATCCCACGTCGGGCATGCGCATGTACGACCGCACGGTTATCAAGCAGTTCGCTCGCGGTCACGACCTTACGCCCGAGCCCGACACCGTTGCCCTTTTGGCACGAAAGGGAGCCAAAGTATACGAGATTCCCGCGCACATGCAGGAGCGTCAGGGTGGCCAAAGTTACTTTGATTTCGCGCATGTTGCCGCATATATGAGCAGAATCTGCTTCTCCATCCTCTTTTTCCAGTGGTTTAGATAGGAGCCAACATGTCTTTGACCCTACGTGTGCTGTGTGTAATCGGCGCTGCGCTCACCTTTTGGATCATCGTGCGACGCATAAAGAAGGCAAGCGCGCGCATCGACGACGTCATCGTGTGGATCGTGTTTTCGCTCTCGCTGCTGGTGGTTGCGATCTTCCCCAACATCCCCACCTTCCTCGCGCATCTTTTTGGCTTCCAAGCAACGAGCAACTTCGTGTTCCTCGCCGTCATAACCATCCTGGTCTTGCGCGAGTTCACAAACACGCTCAAGATATCCAAGCTCAACGCACGGCTCAATGAGCTTATAGAGGAGCAGGCATTGCAGGCAAAGGAGGAACCACATGAGTAAGGCAGCGCTCGAGGAGCAGAGCCCCAAGCTAAGCGTCATCGTTCCCTGTTACAAGGTCGAGAAGTACCTTCCCAAATGCCTTGCGTCGCTCGTTGGCCAAACGCTGCAGGACATCGAGGTCGTTTGCATAAACGACGGCTCTCCCGACCATTGCATCGACATTCTCCGTGAGTGGCAGGAGATCTATCCAAACAAGATCGTTGTCATCGACAAGCAAAACGAGGGAGTCTGGCGCGGCAGATGGGACGGGATTGGCAAGGCTCGCGGCGAATACATTGGCTTTTTGGACAGCGATGACTACGCGGAGCCAGACTTTGCCGAGAGGCTTTATACCGCCGCAAAGGAAGCGGACGCAGATATTGCCGTATGCGGCTTTAGCCGCATAGACCTCGACACCGGCAAGGTTCTCTCACGCGAACTCTGCGATCCGCGTCAACCGTTTTGCATCGCAGACGACCCAGGAAGGATTGTGGAGCTCAACGGGGCACCATGGAATAAGGTGTTCCGCGCCTCCATCCTCAAGAGCATGCACGACCTCACCGAGCCTCCCCCCGTACTCGACGACCTCATGTTCCAACTGCTGGCATACTTGGAAGGGCGTGGCCGCGTGGCTTTCGTCCCTGCGTCGCTCGTAAACTACATGGTGCGTGACGGCTCCATAATCAACTCCATCAGCGAGGAGCAGGTGGAGGCAATCTATCGCGCCTTTTTGGAAGTCAGGCAGTGGTACGAGCGCGACAAGGCGCCTCGCAACCTCATGATGGCGCTCGACGCAACCGCCTTTTTGCACTTGGGCATCTCGCTCAACTACCGACTGTCCTACAACAAGGACTGCGACCTCAAGCAGGCAGTTGCACGCTGCACGAGCTATTTGGACAAGAACTTTCCCACCTGGCGCAATTCGCCCTACATTACTAGCAGCTACGCCAGGCTCAACGGCACCTCGTTCAAGCGCCTGCTCGTCTCTAAGCGCATGTACGAGGCGGGGCTGCTGGCTCCCTTCTTGGCGGCGTACCGCTTCGTAACCACAACGGCGCATTTTGACGTAAAGTGGTAGGTAGCGAGCAATGGCAACAGTCAGCGTAATAATGGCGGTATACAACTCCCAAGACTACCTCCCCTACGCCATTCAGAGCATTTTGAATCAGGACTACCGCGACTTCGAGCTCGTTCTGGTCGACGACGGATCAACGGATGGCTCTGGCAGGATTTGTGACGAATATGCCCTAAACAACCCTCAGGTACGTGTACTGCATAAGCCAAACGGCGGCATGTGCGAGGCACGCAACTACGCCCTCGATCGAATTGACTCCACCTATGTTGCCTTTTGCGACAACGACGACCGCTACTTCCCCGGCCTTCTGTCCGACAATATTGACATCCTGCAAGAAAGCGGCGCCGACTGCGTGTACTACGGAAGGCGACTCGCGCTTTTTTATAATTCCAGCGGCAAGCCACGTATGAGCGAGATATGTCCACGCGAGAAGATCGTCCTTCGCGAAGAGGAGATCAAACGGCACTACGATGTTGCCCGCAGCGGGAGCGATGCGGTATGGGCGTGCGTCTACCGTCGCGACGTGTTGGAAGAGGCACACATACGCTTTGACGAGCGGCTTCGCCATGGGCATGAAGATACGCTCTTCACGCTCAACTTCCTCAGAAATGCCAGAGGCATTGCGCTGAATCCAAAAACGTACTATCTGTGGATCAGGCGTCTGGGACACAGCTCGTCGTTCGCCCTTACCGATGATTTTAAGCTTGGCTATGAGTCGGCAACAAGGCTCGAGGAGCAGACGATGCAAGAATGGGGCGTTAACAGCCAGCTGCCCTCGTTCTGCGCAAATCGCATGGCACGCTACCTAATGAACCCCCTCGAGACGATGCTTCTTTTGGGTAAGCTCCCCTACCGCGAGGCACTTCCCATCTATGAGTGGGTGGCAGACTTCTTCGAGCCCTATGCACACTACATTCCTCGCGTTACGAGCTTGCCACGACGCGCGTTCTGCGAGCTGGTGCTAAACAGGAATTTTAGGCTCGTACACACCGCAATGGATGCCGCGCGACTCTACGTAGACCACACCAAGCGCGGTTAGCCATACACCGCCTCTCCCAAGTCCAAGATCAACGGCGAATGCGTCTTCCGCTTTTCCTCAGGCGGAAGCTCCATGTAGTCGCCGTACAAATCCGAACAGAATTTGTCCCAATCGCGCGGCGCGTACACGATCAGGCTCCCAAAGGGCAACTCAACCGGCTCCATAAGGGTATCGTGATGGAAGGGATAGGGACGTGCCGCCGAGGGGTTTCCCCACCACTCGCTGGGACGCTTTGCAACGCACGCACGTTCAAAGCGCTTGCGCAGGCGGTCTTGATTGGTAACCACTCGAAGAACGTGATGAATTGCCTTCCAGCCAACGCGAGCCACCGGCTCCCATGAAAGGCCTTTGAGGACGTTTGGGCTCTTTATGCGATAGATGTAGATGAGCTTCGTCCAAAACTGAGTGCGCCGGAGATGGCGCACTCCGTGGTCGCCATTTTTCTCATCCAGTCGAATGTAGGGGAAAACGTCAATGAACACGCATTCGTCGCAACCCGCCTCGCGAGCGTCGCTTTCGATGAACACGGTGTCGTCACGGTAGAGCTTTCCCCACAAAACGTATTGCGTGGGGTCCGACGCCATTTGATGCAACGACACGCCTTGTGGCAACTCGTCTTCGGCGAGCCTCATGAACTCTTTGAAGTCGTCAATGGGCATACCCACGTCTATGTCATCGTCCCACGGGATAAACCCCTTATGGCGCACCGCGCCCAAACAGGTACCGCCGTCAATCCAATAGGTAAGCCCATGCTTGCGACATATCCTATCGATTTCGGCAAGCATATCCGTCTCTATGCGCTGCACGCGCTCCAGAACTTCTGGCTGGTACTCGTTGTCCATAACTGCCTTGCACCTCCAACGCTCGCACACCGTTGCCGCTCACACCCCCGAGCCTGCGAGGCGGCACGGGGCGCTTGCTCACGCCACGGGCATGCTTCGGCCCGCATGCAGCGACTCACGAAGTGAGCGAGCGGAGCGAGCGCGGAGCTGCATGCTGGCCGAAGCGGGCCCGTGGCGTGAGCAAGCGCGCAGCCCATCGCCTCGAGATAGCGCCATGAGCCCTACCGGGAGACAATTCATTATATGTTAGAATGCCAGCCACCACATACATTCGGCAATCGGAGGCGGCAACTGTTGATTGACATACTCTTAGCCACGTACCAAGGCGAAGAATACCTTCGCGAGCAAATCGAATCCATTATGGTGCAGACGGTTGCCGATTGGAATCTATACGTATCCGACGACGATTCCACCGACGCAACGCTGAGCATCGTCCGGCAGTATATGCAATACGACGAGCGCATACATCTACTTCCGCATACGAGTCGCCTTGGTGGCGCATGTCAGAACTTCATGCACCTGCTTGGGCATTCTACGGCGCAATACAGCATGTTCTGCGACCAGGATGACGTTTGGTTGCCAAACAAGATCGAACTGACGCTACAGAAGATGCGCGAATTGGAAGAGGAGTACACGGAAAACACACCGCTGATGGTCTTCACAGACATGGTGGTCGTGGACGGCGATTTGGAAATCCTGCGCAATTCATTCGAGGAGCAGAGTTACATAGACCCACACAGAACCGAGCTCACACAGCTCATATCGGCACCGGTTGCGGCGGGATGCACCATGATGATCAACGCGCCGCTGCGCGAGAAGACCTTGGAGACCCCAAAGGACCAACCCATTCGCGTGCATGACTGGTGGATCAGCATGGTTGCGGCGGCCTTTGGCCACATCGGGCACGTGGATGAGCCAACCAGCCTCTACCGACAGCACGAGTCGAACGTCATTGGGTCGGAGGACTACACGAATCTCCGGACATTCCAAACGTTCAACATCGATGCCGCGGCAGGCAGCATAATCCGCGCAATCAAACACGCCGAGTCCTTTGCGGATGTCTACTACGACCAGCTGTGCGCGCGCGACAAGAGGCGCATCGACGCGCTTCTTTCCGTACACGACGTGCCGCGAATCCTGCGCATTCCCCGTATGATTAAGGGCCATTCGTGGAAGAGGGGCGCCATCCGCAAAGTCGGCGAAGCCGTCGTTCTCTTCGTTATGAGAATGGACGATCGTCTTGCGGAAGTGATGTAGGCCAACGCTCACCGCGTCACGCGATGCTCGCCTGTCCACTCGCACTCCGTTGGGCGGGCTCTCACATTGCGGCAATCTTCTCTGCGTATTTTAGAAGGCCCGTATCCACCACATCGTTACAATCGTGGTCGTAGAACTCGTCAAGAGACCTGTCCTCATGCTCGTCCGCGCAGCCGCGAGCTCGCTTTTCCTTAAACTCCTCAAAGGACTTGGTGAAGTAGTGGTTGAGCCGTGGAAGAGGAATGCCCGGAAGCTCGTCTGTAAAGGACTCCTGAATGGGGCGGCCCCATATGTCAATTGCATGGTAGCCCCACAGGTAGCGGCAAAAATGCGGGTTGCACATGGCGAGGGCGGTATGTGGCCGAACGACTTGCTTCACGTGTTTGTTCTTGGAATCCGTATAGTCTGCGCGCCTGGTAAAGCGCTCTATTACCAATCCCTCTTCCCTCCTAGTTCTTCCAGAGGAGCCGAAGATCATCCAATTGAAGGCGAGGCCCCCAGCTGAGCCCTTTAGCTTGGCATCCAAAAAATCAACCAACGGCACGTCATCCACGACGAAGAACTCGTCTGCGTCAACGAACGCCATGTACTTGCAAGACTTTCCATATCGGCTCAATGCGTCGTTATAGGCGTCTAGCTGCCGCGCAGAGCCTGCTATATCCCTTAATACCACCGTTCCGTCGTGAACATAGGGGGCGAGTATTTCTCGCGTGTCGTCGGTACTCTCGTTGTCGTACAAGTAAAAGCGATTGATTCCCAAAAGGCGATGGTAGTCAACCCATTCCTTAATGTAGCGGCCCTCGTTTTTAATGATGGTGACCATCGCAATATCGTGCTCTACCTTGCGAGGTGCCTTTCTGCCAAAGACGTTTCGCGCAACTCCATAGACAAGTGCGGGAACGATCGCGATGGTTCGATAGACTATGCCATCCGATCCGTCTTTTCTCTTTTCGTGCAGCCACAGCGTGAGGGGCATCCGCCTTCTGGATGCGCTGTAGAACGTTATAAATGACTTCAACCCAGACATCCTCATTGCGCACTCCTTTTTTGTAAATTGAGCGACCACGCTCGGCGCAGCCCCATCTTACACCAGAAGGGCTTAGGATATATTCTGTATGATTGTTTCCTATCGGAAGTGAGCCGCACCATGACTCCACTGCAATTTTTCCGCGCTGTAAAAGCCCACTGGCATCCCGCTCGTTTTGCCCGGAACGTCTGCTTCCTCATGGATCACGAAATCCCCGACGTTCTCTATCAGATCAAAGACGAGACCATTGAGGACGCGATGTACGAATTCGAAGAAGACCAGGCGATTCTTCCCAGACTCAGCATTGCAGACGCAAGGGAAACCATCGACACACTTCAGAACGAGCCCAAGAGCTTTGCGCGCTTTGGCGACGGCGAGATTGCTATAATCCAAGGAAAGAATGGGGTTTTCCAAACCTATGACCCCCGACTCGCCCAAAAGATGAAGGCCATCCTGAACGAGCGGCGTGACGACCTATACGTCGGGCTCAATCGCTCGTACTTCCAATCTCCCTTTGGCTACGCAGAGCGAAACCATAAGTACTATCGGATTCACGGCACAAAGCTACGGCGCTTCTTCATCAGAGAGTGCGACCCTGACGCTCGTTACTTGGACGCGAGCTGCTTTGGCGCATACTTTAGGTTCGGCGATGAGTTTGACTACGAGGGCCACTACGAAAGAATCCTTCGTCTCTTCGAGGGGAAGGACCTGGTTCTGGTTGCGGGAGAGGGCGTACTGGAGCAGCTGGAAGCAGACGTCTTCGAACGCGCCGCATCCAAGCGCATAATACATGGCCCCAAGCGGAACGCGTTCGAGGCATACGACACCCTCGTGGAGCAGGTACGTGCGCAGTCCTCAAAGGACTCGCTCATATGCCTTGTGCTTGGAATGACGGCAACGGCCATGGCAGCCGACCTTGCCGATTACGGGCTTATGGCATGGGATATAGGGCACGTTGCGAAGGACTACGACGTGTACAAGCGTCAGGTTGAGAAAACCCAGGAGAACATGGACGCGTACTGGCGCGATTAGCAACAACCTTTTCCTTTCAGACGTATAGTTGGGATTGCACATGGCCGATTCGAGCCAAACAGATAGAAGAACCGCTGTCGTTTCGGGTTTTGCGTGGATGTTCAGCGAGAAGATGGCCACGCAAATCGTCTCGTTTGTTGTCTCGGTGGTGCTCTCGCGCCTCCTGTCGCCAAGCGACTACGGCATCATTGCCATGGTGCTCGTGTTCATCACGCTCGCAAATACGTTCGTATCGAGCGGATTTGCCACCGCGCTCATTCAGAAGAAGGACGCGGATGAGCTGGACTTCTCGACCATGTTCTATTGCAGCCTCGCCTGTTCGTGCATCCTCTACGCAATCCTGTTCATTTGCGCGCCCTTTATTGCCAACTTCTACGCCCAACCATCCCTTTGCCTCATCCTCAGGGTATTTGCGCTGAGGATTCCCCTGAGCGCCTTTGGGGCGATCCAGCACGCGTATGTCTCACGCCATTTGCTCTTCAAGCGATTCTTCTGGTCCTCTTTGGTCGGCACACTTGCCTCGGGCGTTATTGGAATAGCGATGGCAATGGCAGGCTTTGGCGTATGGGCACTCATCGCGCAATACTTTGCCGACACCATTATGGATGCCATAGTCCTGTTCATTACCGTTCCCTGGCGACCACGCCTGCTCTTTTCGTGGTCGGCCGCCAAACCGCTTATGAGCTACGGATGGAAAGTGCTCGCAGCCGACCTGAGCGGAACGTTTTTTGGACAGCTGAGGTCCCTTATCGTTGGCAAGTTCTACACGCCCGCAGACCTGGCGTTCTACAACAAGGGTCAGCAGCTTCCGCAACTCATAACCCAAAACTTGGGGTCGGCAGTTATGGGCGTGCTCTTCCCCATCATGTCCAACGAGGGGGATGACGTTGGGGCGGTTAGGCAAATCTGCCGTCGCTGCGTGCAAGTCATGTCGTATGTAACCGCACCGCTTCTTTTGGGTATGGCGGCAGCAGCATCAGATATCGTATTGCTTCTCTTCACCGAAAAGTGGCTTGAATGCGTGCCGTATTTGCAGATCCTCTCTGCAGGTCTAACCATTGGCGTACTCGGCGTCATTCCGCTCCAGGCACTCAAGGCAATCGGTCGCAGCGACATTGTGCTCCGCCTTGAGTTTATCAAGAAGCCGGTGTACGTGCTCTTGCTTATTGTTGGCGTGTATCGGGGCACCATGGCCATCGCGATTACCATGGCCCTCTACGATTTGTATGGCACGATAGTAAACGTGTTCCAGCTCAAGCGTCACCTTGATTACGACATCCATACGCAGCTGCTCGACATCCTGCCCTCAATAGGATGCGCGCTCGCCATGGCCGCGGCTATATACTTTATTCCACTGCCCATCCCAATCGTCTTGGTTAGGCTCATAGTAAAGGCGGCCCTTGGCTTTGCAATATACGTTGGACTATCCAAGCTCTTAGGCATCGAGTCATACAAGTATCTGGTTCGCTCCGTCACTCAGAAGCTTGCTGAGCGTCGCGGTCAAGCCCAAGGTCAGTCTTAATCTGCGTGGTGCTAATCTCGGGCGTTCTGGGAAGGTATACGACTTCAACTCCCTCCTCCCGAAGGAAGTCGAACTCCCCCTTCCAGTCGTCACCCATCACAAACGTCGATATTCCCAGCTCATGAACATCGGTTGCCTTCTGTTCCCATGTTTGCTCGGGTATAACAAGGTCAACATAGCGAACAGCCTCAACAAGCTGCTTGCGCTCCTCATAGGAGAAGTAGCATTTCTTACCCTTTTGCAGATTGAACTCATCCGTGGAAAGGGCAACAACAAGGTAGTCGCCGAGCTCTCGAGCACGGCGCAGCAGATTTATGTGCCCATAGTGCAAAAGGTCAAACGTTCCGTAAGTAATAACTCGCTTGAACTGAGTACTCATTCTATCGTTCTCTCTTTTCCTTGTAACTCACGCTGAGCTGGTCAATGTCTTCTCGTCCCTCACACACGTCCACGAGCAACGCGGCCACGTCCTGAGCGCCATTGCCATCGTCCTCAAAACCGTATTCGGCAAGGAATCCACGGTAACGCCTTTGCAATTCCTCAAGATTGGTGGACCTTACGGCTTCGCAGAGTTCGTCCATGGTCTGTGTGATACTAAAGGGACACTCCGACAGGTCGTGATACGGCTTTCTGGCACTCGACAGGTAGTCGTCCATATCTGGAATGAACATATACACCGGCCGGGGAACGCCCATAACGTAGTCAAAGCATATGCTCGAGTAATCCGTAACGAGCACGTCCGCAACCGCAAGGACCTCTTGGATGTCGCCTATGGAGCTCGCATCGACCACCCGCTCCGCAAGGGGAAAGCTTCCCGCAGGAACGTTGGGATGAAGGCGCAACAGGCACACGAATTCGCCGCAGAAGGCATCCTGCAGCGCGTCAATAAGACGCGTCGTATCCAGCGGCGGCACGTACGACGTGTTTTGATCCCTAAACGTTGGGGCAAAGAGCACCGTTTTGCAGTGTGTGGGAACGCCCAATGCCTTGAGCACACGCTCCCTTTGCGCAGGGTCGCGTCGTACCACCGGCGCCAAACGCGGTGTGCCGCACCTCATAACGGGACCGTCATACCAAAACGACGTATGGAAGAGCTCCTCGTCGGAGGCGTTGTTAGCAATAAACAGATCGCACATCTTTCCGTCGAGCTTTGCGCGCTCAACGTATTCCCTGCCAAGGAGCGGTTCGGCGTCTTTTTCCACGCGCTTGAACCACATGACACCATGCCAAGTCTGCAGGTAGAACTGGCCCTTTCGCTTGCGATAGTCGGGCAAGTTGCGCACATTGCTTACCAAAACCCGAGCCGTGCACAGGTGATACCAGCCTCGCGGCCTATCCATACGCACCGGCACCACATAGGAGGGGAACTCGCTCCTCATCGTTTCCTCTGACGACAGCCACACGAGCTTGAGGTCGGAGTCCGCAAGTTCGGCCGCAATGTACTTCGGGTTGTCCCCAAACCCACGTCCATTGAAGTTGTTGAACACCACCGTCTTGTCTGCAACTGGAAGACGGCGCATCATGCTCAGGGAAACGTATTTTACGGTCTTCAGAGCCAAAGACACTATGGTGTTGGCCAGCAATCGCGCCCCTTCCCCTCTATGGCTTCTTGCATTCGCTGCCGTTCGTATCCTCCCGTGCCTGCACCACATGGTTTGTCGTGGATTATACTAGCATGCAGAGCCCAGTAACGCCCGCATGGTTTGGAGTGCACACATGGCACAGGACCTCGTCTCGATTGTCGTTCCGGTATACAACGTCGAACGTTACCTCCCCACTTGCGTGGACAGCCTTTTAACGCAGACGTATACCAATCTCGAAATCATCCTCGTCGATGATGGGTCAACCGATCGTTCCTCCGGTCTCTGCGATTGCTATGCAAAAAACAACGAACGCGTTCGGGCTATCCACAAGCCAAACGGAGGCTTGTCCTCGGCGAGAAATGCTGGCTTAGACGTGGCGGGGGGCGTCTATATCGCTTTTGTGGACAGCGACGACTACGTAGATTCTCACTACATCGAGACCTTGCACAGCGCCATAACGGACTCAGACGCCGACTTGGCGCTCTGTGCGTTTAACCTTGTGGACGAGAGCCATCAAAGGCTTGACACCATCTCACTCGATCCTGGAGTCATGTCTACGGAGGACTTTTGGGGGCGCTATTTCGTTGGTGGCTCGAGTTCAGTGCCCAAAGGGGCAAGCGCCGCAGTCGTTGCTTGGAACAAGCTTTATAAGAGCAGTATCTTCTCAACGCTACGCTATGCGGAGGGAAGGCTCTATGAGGACGAGTACATACTTTGTGATGTTATCTCTCGCTGCAATCGCATCGTAGCCATCTCGGACGTCCTGTACTTCTATTTGCAGCGCTCGGGAAGCATCATGGGAACCGACCAAGGCGTGCGGCTTATCGAGCAAGCAGAGAGCAACTTCTACAAATGCCGGTACTTTATTGGCAATGACCAGTACGAATGGGCCAGCAGCGCGTTGCTTAGGACAATCGGCGCGATTGCCGTCGCGCAGCGTGCTGCGAAAACGGGCAAAGATGACGAAATCGTTCGCGATGCGCAGGCAACGTATCGTATGCTCTATCGCATCGTCGCTCCGCATGTTTCGTCAAGAGAAATGCGTACGCGCGGCTATCTCTTTGCGCGGTTCCCACGCGCGTTCTCTTTGTCGCTCCCTACGCTCCTTTCGTAGGGCTGTCGCTGGCCCCTCTGTGTCTTGAGCGGGCAAAAAGGGTCACAAGCTTTCCGTAGACTATGCATTCGATCATCATGAGCAATCCATAGAAGGGAGCGCAGTACGAGAAGACGGCCCAATCGTGCATGCGATGCGAACCCGCCCACGCAAAGCCCATAGCCCAGACGACCGAGAACACCAGCAAGAATCCGCTTAGCAATAAAGCGGCCAAAACGAGCACGAGCCTCCACCGATCGTCTTCTCGGTTCCTAAAGACAAGGTACAGAGCATATGGAAGGGCTACCACCAACCCACACGCCAGCAATATACCAATGCGAGAGCCAATGGCTCCAATATAGTGGTCCATGTCCAACGCAAGCGCATCCGCACTTAGCGTCTCTGGATTGACCACTGTGTTCTTTTGCTCTGCCTCCGAAGTCCCACCTTCCGGCGTCTCACCCATGAGCACGTTGCCACCCGCAAGCTCAGTTGCCATTTGCTGATCTTCCAAAGTGCCAGTTCCAGCAGCGGGGTCTTTGCTCGAAGCGATGATCTGGCTGGTCATTGGCTTATGCACGCAGAGCTTCGCAATCTGCTTCACCGTCCTAAACATTTGGACAGGAATGCGATTCCAAGGAATGGGATCGGTGGCCGGGGAAATATAAAGCCCCACCCTTTTCGTAAGCCGACCGTCGGAATATGCGTCTTCCAACTCGTCTGCAACGGCGTTCCAGAATGCATCTGTTTCGCGCGCATCTACATAGCCCCCGGCATTGGCATAGCCTTGGCGCAGATTCCAGTACGAAAGGTCACCCGTTATCTCCTTGAGGGCGAACTTCAGGCGTTGATCATCCCAGGTCTTCTTTATGGGGTCTTGCTGGGACCGAAGCGTAGGGCTCATCTCAATGGCCTTTTCGAGTGCGGCGTTGGACAGCCACACGAGCTCGGGCCTCTCTCCTGCCTCTATGCTCATCATTGCAGCTGTAGCCCTAGAAAACCCGCCTTGGTAGCGATCGTTGAGCACCGACACCCCGTAGGTCCTATTGTTCGTTGCCCTTATGGCAGAGGTACCCGCTACCAGCAGAGCAATAGGAAGCACAAGCATTACGGCCCAGCCGCAGAGCCACAGCCACGTCCTCTGAGACTTGTGTCTTACTACCACCCTTTCGCCCAGCACAACAAGAGAACAAACGGCGACAAAAGGCACAACCCACATCGCGCTCTCGGTGGAAACCCACAAACCAAGCAGGCTAAGTCCTGCACATAGAGCCCAGGGAAGCACCGATCGCAACGGCTTGTCGCTCCGCAAATACAGACCTATATACGAAGCGAAGATGAGCATGGTTAGAGGCAACACGATTCCCATGCGATACATCCGCTGGAAGTAGTCAAGCGTAAAGAAGGCGGGAGCATACAGCAGGGCAACAAACAGAACCGATCGTATTGTTCGCGATGGAATAAACGTTCTTATGGCCAGACAGCACACAACGCAGGCCACCGCATACAAGGCTATATAGGCAAGCTGATATGGTATGTGAAGCAAATAGCAGGCGGCGATGAAGAGTCCGTATCCGGGGTTCTTGGTGAGGGCAAGGTTACTGTAGGCGCCAAGCCAATTGCCTTGTGCGATGTCGTATGCGTATTGCAGCAGAAGCCTATCGTCGTACAAGGATCCCATGCTCGAGATAAGTGGCGTCCTGCATGCGAGCAGCACGCGAATGCCCGTAAGCAGAACAACGCAGAGCGAGATCGCCGGATGTTCGCGTGCCATTTGCACTGGCGCCGACGTGCGTATGCGACCAACAATACCTACGCCCGAATTCGACTTCTCGGCACTCTGCGAACTCATAGCAACACCCATCTCCAACGAAGGCCAGAATGCATACCGTCAGCTATTTTCCTGCATACATGCGATCGTAATAGTCCGCATAGGCACCACTCGTAACGTTGGCAACCCACTCGGGATTGTCCAGATACCAACGGATGGTCTTCACGATGCCCTCTTCGTAGGGAGTCTCGGGATACCAGCCCAGCTCGGCCTTTATCTTGTCGGGTGCCATGCCATAGCGGCGATCGTGACCCGCCCTATCCTGCACGTAGTGGATAAGGTCCTCGGTTATGGCCTCATCGCCCGTAGCCTTTGCCACCTCGGCGATGATGGTCTTCACGATGTAGATGTTGGCACGCTCGTTGTGACCGCCCACGTTGTACACTTCGCCCAGACGCCCCTCGCGCGCCACCATGTCGATGGCCTTGCAGTGATCGTCCACATACAGCCAGTCACGCACGTTGAGGCCATCGCCATACACGGGAAGCTCCTTGTGGTGCAGCGCGTTGTTGATCATGAGCGGAATGAGCTTCTCGGGGAACTGGTACGGACCATAGTTGTTGGAGCAACGGGTGATTACCGAGGGGAAGCCATACGTATCGTGGTATGCCTTAACAAACAGGTCGGCGGATGTCTTGGACGCGCTGTAGGGCGAATGAGGTGAAAGCGGCGTGTCCTCGCGGAAGTAATCGGTGTGCTCGGGATCGGCAGGGCTGCCGTTCTCGTTGAGCGCCTCAGGAATTGCCAGAGTGCCGTACACCTCGTCTGTTCCTACCTGCAGGTAACGATGATCACCAAAGCCGCCCTTGCCATCGTCCCACGCAGCACGACAGCAGTTGAGCATGTTTACGGTGCCCATTACGTTGGTATCTGCAAAAATGCCTGGGTCCGCAATGGAGCGATCCACATGGCTTTCGGCCGCAAAGTTGATTACGTAGTCGGGGTCATGCTCCAAAAGAGCCGCGGAAATTGCTTCGGCATCGCGAATGTCGGCATGTACGAATGTGTAGCGCGGATCGTTTTCCACGGACTTTAGGTTCTCCAAGTTGCCGGCATAGGTAAGCGCATCCACGTTGACTATCTTCACGTCCTCATGCTTGCGCAGCATATAAAGAACGAAGTTGGAGCCAATAAAACCAGCGCCACCGGTAACAAGATAGGTTTGCATGTGTTCTCCCCACGATTGCCTTCTGAACAGCAACTAGTCTAGAAAAGAAATTGACAAATGCCATACGCATGACACAAAACCCACAGCGCGGTGCACTGCGCTGTGGGTCACATCCGACCTTAGGGAAGCCCCAAACCGACTCGCCGCGTTACTTCCAGTCCGCCATCATGCGACGATACATGTCCTCGAGCCCTACCTTGGGCTCCCAGCCCAAGGCACGGATCTTGGAGGTGTTGAGTCGCAGGCACCCAGCCACGGCAAAGCGCTTGGCCGCATTTAGATCCTTAACCCTCGTGACCTTGGTATGCGGGCCAAAGGCGCCAGCCACCATGTTGGCCATCTCCCATATCGAGCAGAACGTCTGCTCGTTTGCCACGTTGTATGCCTCTCCGGACTCACCACATGCAACAAGCAGCAGGAGCGCCCTCACGGCATCTGCTATGTATACGTACATGTTGCTCTTTGACCCATCGGTTAGCAGGACAATGTCCTCGCCCCGCTCGCAGCAACGGGCAAACTCGGCAAATACGCGTTTGTCGGTGTTTGCGATGCCTGGGCCAAACGATTGGGCAAGTCGAGCGACGCACACGCGAACCCCATACTGCGAGGCATAGGAGGCGCAGAGCGTCTCGGCCAGCTGCTTGGCCTGCGGATAGCTGCTCCGCACGCTCATGGCATCCAACTCGCCGCCGCGTGTCTCGTCCAACGGGTCGGCAGAGCCAGATCCATATACCTCCATAGAGGACACAAAGCACATGCGTGTCCCGGTAGAGCGCGCAAGCTCAAGCATTGCGCGAGTGCCTTCCACTGTGGCTTCGATGGTGTCTACCGGCCTTTCGACCATGAGTCTGCTGTCGGTGTTACTTGCGCAGTGCACCACGTAGTCGCAATTGCCCTCAATGCGAGGCGCCTCCCCTAAGGCTGCATCCCACTCTACGAGTTCAACACTGGAATACGAACCATACTGTGTGCGCGCCTTCTCCAAATTGCGAACGGGCAGCACCAGCCTTGCGGGACCTACTGCCACCTCGCACCGCCGAAGCAACGCTCGCACAACCATGCTGCCAACGAGACCCGTCGCGCCCGTAACGGCTACCGTCGCACCCTCGAAGACCGACCAAGGCACCAAGTTATCCTGTGCAATCGAAGTAAGGTCGGCGTCGTAGAACTTACCCATGGACACTCCCCCTACTCTTCGCCCGACCACAACATGCGCTGGTCGCGTGCATCCATGTAGCCCTTAAAGGCATAGTAATCCATGGGGGTTGTGACCTTAATGTTCTCAACAGGCCCTTCCACGGTATAGATGGGATGCCCATAGTGCGCCATCATGCTTACGGAGTCTATGAAGTTGCCTTTGCCCTCGGAACGCGCTTGCAGGTGAGCCGCATAGAGCTCCTCGAGAAAGAACGCCTGGGGCGCTCGGGCCAGCCCCACTTCCGAACGTGGTATGAACTGCTCTATGGCCCCCTCGCTGCCACCGACCACAATCGTCTCGATGGCAGGCGACACGGTGGCTGTGCAGCCGCGCTCCACAACCGATGTCACGCAAGCCGTTATGGTCGCCTCGTCAATAAGGGGACGCACGCCGTCGTGCACAAGAACAATTGCCTCATCGTCGCCCGGATGCTTCTCGTGCAGATGGTGCAGGCCGTTAAAGATGGATTCCTGTCCCGTCACACCGCCCGCAACGATGTCCACGGGAGTCTGGTATCTCCGTTTGTCAAGCACGTCAGCCAGGTAGTCCATCCAGGACTCAAGGCACACTACAACCACGCCCGATACCTGCGGATGCTCGGCAAAGTGCGCGATTGTATAGTCGATAATCGGTCTTCCGCTAAGCTCGAGAAACTGCTTGGGACGTGGACCGCTGCCCATGCGCCTGCCCACACCTCCGGCAAATATAACCGCTTCCACACGCTGCTCGTCCATTGTGACGTCCTTCCTCGCTTGCCCTTATAAGGCCCCACGCTACAGTTCACACCCCGCACCTTCGCCGGTCCCGCGTGCGACTCCGCGCTCGCTCCGCTCGCTCACTTCGTGAGTCGCCGCTTGCGGTCCGGACACAGGCGCGGGGTGTGAACTGTAACGGCCTCACGTCAACCCTCACACTCCCAAGGCGTACACACATATGCCCGCAAGAATGAGTCCAAGGGCAATCCACTTCTTTCGCGTCATCTTCTCGCCAAATATTCGTACTCCGAAGAAAGTCACGTAAAAGTAGCTGGTAGCCTCCAGCACCGGACCCATGGAAAGGGGAATGCCCCTATACGCAAGAATGCCAAGAAGCGTCGTCCCCACAAAGATCACGTAGGCGAAAATCACCAACGGATTAAGGTATTCCGCCAGCACGAAATCGTACTTACGCATAGCCGCTTTTTTGAGCATTACCTGCGACACGGCAGCCAAGAACGTTCCCAAGAGCAGGAACATCGCATGAAACGCCACATCCGCATTCATGCAGCCTCACCACCAGTGTCTGCTGTGGCAAACAGGGCAACTCCCGCAACAACGAGCGCGCATCCCAAAAGCTGCAGCAACGACACGCCTTCATGGAAGACCACAATCCCCCATATTACGCCCCACACCACAGTGATGGCGCGGTTGGCATAGGCTGAGGTGAGCGGCATACGTTTTATGGCTTGCTGCCAGCCGATTGCGTACAGCCCGAGAATGGCAATAACGCCCCCATAGCATAGGATGAAACCCGGGGACAAGAACTCCTGACCGGCCGCAAGCTTACTAAGAATGCCCTCGCAGGAATACATCATGAGCAGCAAATGCAGGAAAAGCAGCGTTTTGGGACTCGTCTTAGTCACACGCAACGCCTCCGGCAAGCCACGGAAGAAGCTCTTCCGCAGAATCGGCAGCCATGATGCAGTGGCCAAAGCGCGTAGAGCTGTCAACGACCTCGTGGCCCACCGGCACACTCCACGACTCACTCACCACCAAATCGGGACGCTTGCTCCGAAGGTCCGTAAGTATAGCCACGTCCTCTTCCGAAAGCACGAATCGCACTGCAGACGCACGAGGAGACGAAAGCCCTCGCAAATCGGGCTCTGTACCCAAGGCTACGTCCACCACCGCACCTACGAAGTCGACGCCCGTGGAAAGAGGCACGAGATCGCTCCCAATATAGTCGCCGCCCATACGACTGCCAATCTCCACGATCCAAGGCTCACCACGGCCATTGACCTTAAGCTCAGCATGAGAAGCCCCTTTTTGCACGCCAAGCGTGTCCAATGCATGCATCACAACCTGCTCCACACGAGCACACTCCTCAGCTGGGAGCAACGAAGGTTCCAGATGGGCGGTCTCAATAAAGTGAGGGTTCCCCGTAGTGAACTTGCGGGTTATTTGGAGTACGTGATGCATGCCTTCCCACGACATGCACTCCACGCTAAACTCATCGCCCTCCAAGAACTCCTCCACAAGTGCAATCTTGCAGAAAGACTCGTCCCATGCGGTCGTAAGGGCATCCAGAAGGCCTTCTGGACTCGAGAGCCTGGTAATGCCGCGACTCCCCGAGCGATCAGAGGGCTTTACGATTACGGGATAGGTCAGCCCGTCAAGTTCGGTCGGCATGGAATCGCCTTCACGCACGGGAATGCTTACAGGCGAGGGGTCACCAGCAGCCGCAAACGCCTTTCTCATTGCGCGCTTGTCAGTCGAAAGTCGCGCGCATTCGTCTGTGTTGGCCGAAAGCCCCATTCTATTGGCCACCCAAGTGGCTGTGATGTTGTTGAAGTCCGACCCTATGGTACATACGCCGTCCACGCCAACCTCTTTGCAAATGCGCAAGACCTCATCGCGCTCAGCCGTACTTACGGGATGGAATACGTCGGCAATGCTCTCGCCCAAGTCGCCACACTCCCAGGCAAACGCGTGCACCGTACATCCCAAGGACTGGGCCTTGCGAATAAGCGGCACCTGGAACTCCGACGCACCAATTACGGCCAGCACTTTGCCGTCATGCCGAGCTTTACCTTCCCCATTGTTGCGCGAGCTACTCATCGTAAGACTCCGTAGAACTCGTAGATCGCGTCAATCACATGCAAAAGGTCGCCTTTTGCGAGGTTGTAGTACATGGGTAAGCGCAGGAGACGATTGCTCTCCCGCGTCGTGAACTCGTCTTCTCCAGCAAAGCGCCCGAACTTCAGCCCGGCAGGCGCCGAGTGAAGCGGGATGTAGTGGAACGTCGCCTGCACTCCACACGCTTTGAGATGCGCTATGAGCCGTGTACGTTCGTCCAGATCGGCTGCCTTGAGCCAATACATATGGGCGTTGTGCACACACTCCGCGGGGATGGTGGGAAGCTCCACCAATCCGCGTTCCGCAAGCGGTCGCAGCGCGGCGTCGTAGGCATTCCACGACGCGAGCCTGTTCTCATTTATCTCGTCAGCCTTCTCAAGTTGCGCCCACAGATAGGCGGCGTTTATATCGGACGGAAGGTAGCTCGAGCCGTAGTCCTGCCACGTGTACTTGTCAACCTGTCCGCGCAGGAATTTGGACCTATCGGTACCCTTCTCGCGCAGAATCTCCGCACGCTCGGCATACGACACCTCCTTGGTAAGGAATGCCCCTCCCTCACCCATGGAGTAGTTCTTCGTTTCGTGGAACGAAAAGCAGCCAAAATCGCCAATGGTTCCCAGCGCACGACCCTTGTAGGAGCTCATCACACCTTGTGCTGCGTCTTCCACCACTTTGAGCCCGTACTTCTGGGCTATTTCCATAATGGCGTCCATCTCACACGCTACGCCAGCGTAATGAACGACGCATATCGCCCTCGTTCGATCTGTAACTGCGGCCTCGATCTTCTTCTCGTCGATGTTCATGGTGTCGGGACGAATGTCCGTAAACACCAGCTTGGCACCAGCCAAAACGAAGGCGTTCGCAGTGGAAGAGAACGTAAAGCTGGGAAGGATAACCTCATCACCCGGCTCTAGGTCACACAGAAGCGCAGCCATCTCCAACGCAGAGGTACCACTTGTGGTAAGGAGGGCCTTTGGCGTCCCAAAGCGTTCCCTCATCCACGCGTGACACCGCTTGGTAAATGGACCGTCGCCGCAAATCATCTTGTTGGCAACGGCCTCGCGAATGTAGTCGGTTTCCGTCCCCACGAACGGCGCAATATTAAAATCAATCATAGACAAGGCCTTCCACACGGTCGGCAACGCAAAACCTACCGAGTCACTATATCACCCTCGTCTTGCGAGACCCATTGCACTACGGCGATTCCAGCACGCCACCACAGGGATTGTTACAGTTCATATCCCCACGCACTTCGCGCCCCCCCACGCCTACGTCAGCACGCATGCGACTCCACGCTCGCTTCGCTCGCTCACTTCGTGAGTCGCCGCACGCGTGCTGTCGTAGGCGTGGGGGGCGTGAACCGTAACCAGGGATTTGACGTGCAAAAGGCAGAGACACCTTACACTATAGGAAGTGACGTCTGACTGGCGGTATCAGCCGCAGGACATAGGCGGCGCCAAACGAAAGAACGACGCTCAGGAGTGTTGTGAGCGGTATGGCGAGGGCGGGGTTGAAGGCTAAGGCGTCTAGGCCAAACCTACCGCATGCTCGCAGGGCAATGGGGTGCACCACATAGACTCCCAAACTCAGACTGGACAACATGCGCAATAACTTTACCGATGCCTCTGTTCTTATCAGCCGGTTTCCAAGGTATTTCACGCAGCAGAATACGCCCACCGACTCAAGAAGCACATTCAGATTCGCGCTGGTATATATCGTTTGCAGCGTCTCGCCCTTCCATGCGGAAATGGCAGCGGTACCCCCACAGGTTGCTCCAAGGCCAACGAGCAAAAGCGCCAGCGACAAGGGCAACGAGATTCGGTTGGTGGTGTCAAGATAGTATCCCAGCATAAAATAGAAGGGGTATCCCGTAACCATGAACATGTTCATGCGTTCCACAAGGGAACCGAGCGTCTCCCCATATCCCTCATTTGCAAGGCCGATGAGCGATATTGCCTGCGGGAGGCAGATGTGGAACACGAACGCCAAACACAGATAGTACTTGAACAGGGACTTTTTACGCACAATCATGCGCATGAAGGGTATGAGCAGGTACATGCCGATAATCAAATAGAAGAACCACAGGTGGAAGTGTCCAACCACGATCTCCTTGATAAAGCCCAGCGCGCTAAACGACTGTCCGTGCATAAGTGACTGAACACTACCTATGACGGCGTATGCCGTAGACCAGAAGAGGTAAACAAGCGCCATATGCTTAACGTTTTCGCGGACTATCCTCTCGAACGGCTTTTCACTCGACAAAAAGAGGCTGCCGCTGATCATTATGAAGACAGGAACCACCCATCGCACAGAGCCGCAGAAAAAGTTGGATACGGCCCATTCGGACGATCGGACGTCCGCCTGAAGTCCCCCAGCCGACACGTGGAGCAGTATTACGCAAATCGCCGCAATCACGCGCATCAAGTCGAAGTAGTGCTTCCTAGGACGAATGCTTTTCGTATTTTTCGCTACATTTTCCTGCATCTTCATGGTTTTCCGCTCTATCCCCCACACATTCGAATGTCGCGCAAGTCGCCAATCGAATGCGTCCCAACCTAACCTTCCGCATTGCCCCCACACGCAATAACAAGACGCATTACATCGGACCACCTAAGACCGAATAGTAGATCTGTGCGAGATAGAGGAGGTTCAAGCCGCCGAGCGTCATGACGATAAGGGGAGCGCTCTTTACCTTCGAGACAATGCTGTTACCACGTAGCGCAAGGAGCAGCAGTGGTAGCACGGGCAAGAAATAGCGTCCCTGAACCCCTTCGATAACGTCTTCCGTCACAAACGTCCACGAGACCATGAGCGCCAACATCGTTGCAACGGCCACCATAATAAAGATAGCCAAAGAGACAAGTCGCTCTCTCCACTTGAACGTGCCGTCGTCGTCTGCAGATGGGATGGTCGCAAAGCAAAGCATCAGCGCATAGGCAAATACTTGCACGTTTTTAGCAAATATATTGCCCTGCATAGAAGCCAAGGCTCCCCCAACTGTTGTAAGGAAATAAGCGTCGATGTTCTCGTAAAGTGTGCGCAGAAACACGTAAGCCGTGTGAAGAGGCCGTTGAACCACGTCTGTCATCTTGTAATACGTTCCCTGTTCGTTGCCAAAGCGCGTGACTGTTTGGCCAGACGACCCGTCAGCGCCGGACACATGCACGATGCTGGTCATACGCAGCAATCCAATACAGAAAAGTGGGAGCAGGAGCATTGATGCTTTCCAAACGAGCATCTCCCGACTTGAAGAAAACCTCGTGGTAGGCACGCACAGCGCAAGAATACAGATAGGAACATAGACCACTTTACAGGGGGCCAGCAGCACCGCTGTTGCACATGTCGCCACCAAGTACTTACGCGAAGCCTTTTCCTCATGGGCGATTATTCTTACCAGCAGCGCAATAAGAAGAAACGATAGGCCTATGATGCCAGCATCGTAGGAGTACGAGCCGAGCAAGTGTAGCGTCATAGGCAAAAGCGCAACCGCCATCATAATGTTTTTGCCCACAGGGATAAGACGAACCGCCAGCACAATAAGAGCGAAGGCAAACAGGAAGTTGAAGAGCCTTCCCAAGAAGTACACGACGATTCCGCTCAGGTTGAGAGCCCTTCCCAGCAGAATCCCCACGCCCGACGCGAGCTTAAGTTGAGGGGGATTGTTCATGTAGCCCCCAGAAAGAATGGGGCGCACTATAGGACGATCTTGAACGGTATTGTCAAACTCATAGGGTATCTTCTCACCATTTTGGGCAAAGATAGGAACCCCTTCTTGTAGACGAAGCCAGTAATCCGCCTTCATTTCGCGTGAAAACAACGCGGTATCACGTATGAGTAAGTCGTCTTCCTTGCGTATGTCCATCTCGCCATAAGTAGGATCCAACAGATTGGCATAGCTGTAAGAATAGCCAAAGTGGTAGTCCTCGTCGGGCACGGCTCGTGGCGGGAAGAACAACATAAAGGCAACGCCCAAAATCAAGAGCGCCACCGGAAAGACGCGATGAGCAAACACCTCGACCGCGTTGTCCTCGTTGCCACGCAACCTTGTCCACACGACAATGGAAACCACAAACAGACAAGCAAGAGCCACCAATACGATAATTCGCATGGCGGGTCGAGAGACAATGAGATAGACCCCTTCGACAAGAATAAGACAGAGTACAACGATTGCATAGGGAAGTGGATGGCCAAGAATGGATCGTTTGAACCCAGCCCGATGCTTTGGCCCGCTCGGCTCTTGGTCGCCAGGTTCTTCCATGGCGTGCGCCGTCTTCTCGTCCATGTTAAAAACCACCTTTCACTTCTGATGAGTTCTTCCGTGGAGCCCCAATGGCACACGCCTCGTAAGCTGCATGGTCTTATCTCCTATGCAAAAGGCGACGCAAAGAGGAACGAACGCCTTGAGGGCGAGGCTCCTGGTTTGGCGCGGCTTCGCTCTTTGCGGGCTCGCTTGCCGGTTCCACATGAGCCTTCACAAACGGCAACGCTGGCCCGTCGGATGCAGGCGTCTCGTACGAAACCTCAGAGACGTCGCTCTGTTCGCCAACAAAAACGCATGAAAGGGCCGCAAGCAGATGGCTCTGCCCCAAAAGGTCGGCATATACATGGATGAGGTATTCCCCGTCCTGACTTTCGTGGTTTTGAATATCTATGGTCGCCCTGAGCAAACCGTCCGCATCGCGCGTGAACTCATAGCATTGCATATCGCGCTGCTTGGCATCATGCCATACATAGGCACGCCAGTTATCGCACGTCGTCGTCTCGTCCTGCACGTCGAGCACGACCTGTGCCCATCTGGAATCAATCGTTCTCGCTCGCTCCTCGCGCTGCCTGGCCATACGAGCTAGGTATGCGTCGCGAACGTTCGACGACCCAACAACGGCGTCTTTGGTATAAAGAGGCACAGGCGCTTCCCGCTCTGCCGCAGAAGAGCCGTCGAGTATCTGACACACCGCGCGGGCGAATTGCTCCTGCTCCATGCGGGCAGGACGCTCTCGCATGTAGGCAATGCCGCGCTTTGACGCTATGCTACGGCGCTCGTCGTCCACAAAGCGTATGATTGCCTCTGCGAGCGCATCGGGCACAGGCCTCGCGAGCAATGCCGATTCGTCGCAAAAGTCAAAGAGATTGTTCTGGGCGTGGATGTCTACCACCGGCAGACCGGCAGCCATCATCTCAAAGGGAATGCGCGACGGGTTGGAAGAGCTTATGCACAAGCCTGCCAGGCACCTATTGTAGAGCTCGTTGCACTCCTCCTTGCTCAGCAGGCCCAAGTTTTGCGCGACGCCCTGCAGCTTTGCGCATCTCTGTTTGGAACCATACAGATAAAGGCGTAGGTCTGGACGCAGCTCGTGCAAAAGCGCAAAGGTCTCCTCCACCAAAGCGGCACAACGACGCGGCTTTTCCGGCTGCCAAATGGCACAGACCGCACGCTCTACGCATGCGTCCGAAAGCTGTCGATATATGTTCTGGTCCGCGCAGAAATCGGTGACGTATGCCTGGTGGCCAAAGTCATCATGCATGCGCGCGGCAAGCCAACGCCCGATTACAATGGGGGTCAGTTGCTCGCTGTAGGTAGAGAGCGCGCTTAGGTACTCGTTTCCCATGGGATAAAACCACGGCTCGAAATCCTGGATGAAGTAGGCTTTGGTACGACTGGGTACGGCAATCGCATAGGAAACCGTCGTGTGCATGGTCGCGATTGCCAGATCGTATGGGCCAGACTCCCCCAGGCGCGTCAAGTCGACCAAATGCGCATCCGTGAGGCCATAGTACCTGCCAATCTGCTGTTTGAGCTGTGCAAGCGACCTGCCGATGTCGTCCGTGGGGCACACGTCACATTGCGCACCGCACGACTGCAAATAATCGATATGGCGAAAGATGGTCTGTAGGCCGCCTGAGCCTCCCTCACCCAAGGCAGGCAGCAACCATATGAAGCGTTTGCCTCGCAAGACATCCGTTAATCGCATCATCTTATCTCCCAAGAGTCATGTCTCAGAAATCGCCAACTCCATTGGATGCTTGCAGTCTCTATGCCTCGCTCAGTTGTAGGTACTCCTCCAATGCCTCCCGCCAAGGACGCATATGATTGCCTATGGTTGCCTCTAGATGTGCGTTCTTTAACGACGAATATGCGGGGCGGTCGGCGCTCTGGGGATTCATCCGCTTCCAGTCGGCAGACGTGCAGCGATTGACCTTGCAATCAAAGCCCGCAATGTCATATGCCGCCTGGGTGAGGTCCGCCCACGAGCACGTTCCCTCGTTTGTGCAATGCCACACGCCAAACGAATCGCAGAGCGCAATGCGCAAAAGCTCCCGCGCCAAATCGCGGGCAGAGGTGGGGTTGCCAAACTGGTCGTCCACGACCGTTACCTCGTCGTGTGTCTTGGCCAAGCCAAGCATCGTGCGAACGAAGTTCTTTCCGTCTCCATAGAGCCATGCTGTGCGCACCACGTGAGTCCGGGGGTTCATCGCGCACGCAAGGCCCTCCCCCGCAAGTTTGGATCGACCATAGCCCGAAATGGGAGACGGCACGTCCTCTTCCGTACGCTCGCCAGGCTCATTACCTGGGAATACGTAGTCGGTTGACACATGCACCAACGTCGCGTCACTCGCCGCACAGGCTCGAGCAAGATTCATGGGCCCAAGCGCGTTTGCGGCAAAGGCGCCTGCAAAGTTCGTTTCGCAGCCATCGACGTTGGTAAAGGCAGCGCAGTTGAACACCACATCGTAGTGTTCATGCGTCCCAAACCATGCGTCAACGGAGTTTGCATCCGCAATATCGAGGTCGGGCAGATCAATCCAATCGGCGCTGCAGCCCAAATATGCCTGTGGCGCATTCTCGTTGGCAAGCGCCTCCTTCAAGGCCCTGCCGAGCTGCCCGTTTGCTCCCGTTACCAATAGACGCATGTTGCATTCCTTCCGCAATCTTCCGCCAACATAAGCGGCCATGGACCTTATGGCCCCAAAGGAATACTTTGGGGCCCAGCATGTCTATTTTTGCATGTAGTTCTTGTCGGGCACGAGCCTGCCCTCGGCAACCTTGCGCAGGTGCGCGCCGTAGTCGCTCTTGCCGTATCGCTCGGCACATTGCAAGAGGCGCTCGCTGTCGATCCAACCGCGCACATACGCAATCTCTTCGGGTACGCTCACAGGCAAATCCTGCGCCTTCTCTACCGTACGCACGAACGCCGACGCCTCATAGAGGCTCTCCATGGTGCCCGTATCCAACCACGCAAAACCGCGACCGAGCGTAATCACGTCGAGCTCGCCACGATCCAAGTAGCGCTTGTTAAGATCCGTGATTTCGTACTCTCCACGAGCTGAGGGCTTTACCTCGGCTGCCTCAGACGTAACCGAGGACGGATAGAAGTAAAGGCCCGTAACGGCGTAGTTGCTCTTGGGATGGGCGGGCTTCTCCTCTATGGAGATTGCGTTGTAGTCCTTATCGAACTCCACCACACCAAAGCGCTCGGGATCGTCCACGTGATAGCCAAACACGGTAGCCTTGCCCTGCTCTGCTGCGGCAACGGCGGACCTCAGACGATTGGAAAGGCCGTTGCCATAGAAGATGTTGTCGCCTAACACCAACGCGCACGCCTCGCCGCCAATAAAATCGGCGCCGATCACGAACGCCTGTGCAAGACCGTCTGGACTGGGCTGCTCGGCATACGAGAGGCTTATGCCAAAGTCGCTGCCATCCCCCAAAAGATTCCTGAACCCCGGCAAATCGCGTGGCGTCGAGATGAGCAGGATGTCACGTATGCCCGCCAGCATAAGCGTGGAAAGCGGATAATAGACCATTGGCTTGTCGTATATTGGCAACAATTGCTTGCTCGTTACGGTAGTGAGCGGATACAGTCGCGTTCCGCTACCGCCCGCAAGTATGATTCCCTTCATAGTGTCTTGCCCTTCAGGTGTTTATGGAACGTTTAACAAACAACAGCTTTAAGGGTAGCACATACCTTAGACAGCGTACCTACCGCATCTTCAGCTGATGATAGGCGCTTACCTCCAGATTCGGGTTGCAGTACGGATCACCTGCGCCGTAATACCGCATCCAACGACCCATCATAATGCCCGTATCCCTGCTCCATCCAATCATCTGCTCATCGCTGCGATGCTCTCCGCGCGAGATGGATTCGTAGTGCATAAGAAGCGCTTCCGGCTCGTAGAATACCAACAAGCCCTTCTTGCGGATCTTCAGGCAGAAATCGATGTCGTTATAGTCAACGGCCAGGCTCTCATCCAAGCCGCCGATCTGATCGAACAAGGAGCGTCGAGTAAGCAGACACGCTCCCGTAACCGCCGAGTAGTCCGAGGCGAGTTGCACGACGCAGTATTGGTGAAGCGTGCCCGAAGGCATGAACTGCGCCACATGGAACGGGCCCTTCATGCCGTGAATCATAACGCCCGCGTGCTGAATAAGTCCGTTGGGGTACACCAGCTTTGCGCCCACCGCACCAATGTCATCGCGCTGCTGCAGCGGACCGAGCAACCGCTCAATCCAGTTCGGCGCCATGACCTCGGTATCGTTGTTAAGGAAAAGTAGGTAGTCTCCCTTTGCATGACGAACACCGAAGTTGATGGTCTTCGAGAAGTTGAAGCTACCGTCACTTGGCTGCACGACCACGCGCACACGCGAATCTTCCTTCTTTGCCTGCTCGTAGTACTCAAAGGTCGTCTGCTCCACGCTGTTGTTCTCAATAATGAGCAGCTCGTAGTTGCTATACGTGGACTTGCTCCGTATGGACGAGAGGCAGCGATCGAGAAGGGGAACCATGTCCTTGTTGGGGATAATAATGGAAACAAGCGGCTCCGACTCAAGCTCATAGTCCACGTGATACGTATTCGGGGCAACGCCCGAGGGGCGCGCCTGAGCCCGAATGCCGCAGCGATCCAAGTGCGCCTGAACGGCACGCACGCCGGCATCCTCGGTATACGACTTGCTTTGCGCTTCGCCCGCGGTGGACTGCTCGTGGATGCGCCAGTGATACAAAACCTTGCGCGCATGATACACGTTGCGCGCTCGCTCGCCCGCAAAGAGCGTCAGGTGATGGTCCTGCGACCCCTCATAGCGCTCCAGCCCGTCCTTGTCCAACTCGTCTACGATGCTCTTGCGCACGGTGAGCAGGTGACACACATAGTTGTTGCTGCACAGCAAATCGGGATTCCAGTCGGGCTTGAAATAGGGACTTACGTAGATGCCGTCCTGCAACTTGTCTTCGTCGCAATAAAGAAGGTCTGTGGTGGGATACGCGTTGATTCCTTCCACATAGTGATACAGAAGGTCAGGCTCCAACACGTCATCGTGATCGAAGAACGAGATAAAGTCGCCCGTGGCATGTGCCACTCCCGCATAGGTGTTGCCAACGATGCCAAGGTTCTCGCTCATACGCACCACGCGCACGCGCTTGTCCCTTTGGGCATATTCCTCAATAAGCGAGCACAGCCCCGCATCCTCGGGAGAGGCATCCACCAATATGAGCTCGAGCTTGCCGTAGGTTTGCGAGAGGACCGAATCCGCCATCTGGCAGAAGAAGTCGTGGGGTGTCTTGTACACAGGTACGACCACCGAGAAAAACGGCTCTATGGCAAAGCGTCGAGCGCGTTGAAGGCCGAGGTCAAAGACCGTGGTACGGTGCTTGGTCCTAAACCACTCGTCGTACTTCGGTGTGTATTGGGCACATTCCGAAAAGTCATTCCAGTAATCTCGGCGACCACGTATCTCGAATGGCCTCATGCATGCGATGGCAGTCCTTTGCGAATCCGCCTCATTCCCCACAAGCACCCAGCAAGCGATGTACGACAAAGACCTTGGCACGCGCACCGAGAAACCCACCCGATGCACAAAGGCCCCCGGGTGCTCCTTGCTCTTTGAGCGCGTTTCGCCCATGTTGGTCCAGGCGCCATTATCCAAAAGCGAGCCGCTCGCGCCATAGAACCGCAACGTAACGTCTGCATCCAGCTCCTCAGGCGACGTCGTTAGGACGTCAACGGTGCCGTATACCACATCCATGTCGCCCATGTCGTGGAAAATGAACACGCCAAAGTCCACGTATATGCCATCGCGTTGCGATCCCTCGTCAAAATTGCGAATCGCTTCGGCGTCGGCATTCTTTCTCAGCGTGTTGATCTGCGAAGTGAGTTTTGCGGTAAGCGGCGGAACGCGCTTCTCCACGGCTCCCATAGGAATGCCACGCTCGTCTATGAGCTCCAAGCTCACGTACTGAGAAACCCGAAGAACCGCCACTACCACCACAAACGCACGCTCGTGCAAGACCGGCAGCACGGTAGCAGGAAGCGGTGCGCCCTTTTTTGTAACGGACAAGGCGCGCGCCTCGTAATGGTCGGAGCTCTGGGCGCCCTCCCATTCGACTCGAAGGTAAATCTTTCCCGACCCTCGCGTGAGCTCGGTACATTTGAGTTCCATTTTCAACCTCCATAGCCGCTCTGGACATTGCAACCCCGCACCCTAACTTGGGGACAGTCCCCAAGTTAGGGTCTCTCGGTTAAAACACCGCAGGTGCCACACGCTTTACGCCGGGCACATGCTCACGTAGGATACGCTCAATGCCCTCGCTCATGTCGTAGGAAGACAGCGGACAACCGGCACAGGCACCCTGCATCTCCAGCGTTACCGTACCCGTCTCGTCCTCCACGTCAACCAACACAACGTCGCCACCATCGGCTTGCAGGCTCTGACGTATTACATTGAGCGTCGCTTCCAACAGCTCGCGATTGATGGTTTGGTCCTTCTCTTCGTCTGCCATAAAGCCCTCCTAAAAACATTCGATGCCTAAGGATGCTACCCAAAATGGCCGCCGTGTATAAGGACAATGCAAAACTGCACGACCACAACAGAGGCTATCCATCTGAAAACCATCCCACATGCACGACTTATGCAATGGGTGCAAACAAGTGGCCCGAGGTGCGGTTAGACGCGCACTGCTGGGGCATACAACCATCACGCCACGCCCGTACGGAATGCGCTGCCTGACGAACGGCCACGACCGACTCCTCGACAGAGAGCAGCGTACAGTCCACCGCAAACCGACGAACTCCCGCCTCAACGAGCTGCGGAACCTGATGCGTGGTGTCCAGCAGCTTGGCCGCATATACTCGCGACCTGCCCTGTAAGTCCGTTTGCACGGGATAACGCTCCCGTTTCCCTCCGCGCAAGTACGTTTTCCGCGTTCTAAGCGAACACTTGGCACAGTCCTCGCAACACGTGCCCGCAACCTGCAGCACGCAATGCTCACAGGTCATCGCGCGTGTTCGACCATACACCACCACGCCCACAGGAATACGAACGAGTGAGACAAACGCCTCGATTTCGGCAAGCGAGAGCTCCGCAGAGAGCCACAGCCCTTTAGCGCCAGCATCCATCAGCGTCTTGATGCAGGAGGAATTGTGCACGGGAATGCAGCCACGCAATTCGGGCAACGCACCACGCTCATGCGCAAGCACGAGCTCCGACACGTTTCCTACGGCAACGGGCTCGCCCCTTCGCACCCATGGATCCAACCTCGCATGGTCGGCTTCGCGACACACCTCATCCAGCAAAGGCACCACACCTTGCGGCCAGCCTTTACCAGCCAACAATGCGTCCGCCGTTGCATAGAGTCTCGTCGCACCAGCCTCTAAAACCTTGCGTGCCATGTCAGCCGATGTAACTACGGCGCAGATTTCCACGGCGTCCTCCGGCAGCACATCCGCGTGGGCAAGCCCCAGTTCTGCGCGGATGGCCTCGCGTGAGGGCGCATTGGTGAGCTCGCGCGAGGAGTACGGGTTCACCAGGGCTTGCTCCAAGGCCTCGCACGCTTGTGAGCGCACCTTGTGTACCTCCGAGAAAGACATACCGCATCCTTCGTCCAGCTTTATGTCAAACGACACCGGCTCGAAGGGCGTACTTCCCATACGGCCCACGTGTTCCGCCAAGTCCTCTTCTGTAACCGCACGCGTACGGGCGGCTTCCACCGCAAAACCTCGTGCATAAGCCTCAGCTTCTCCATCAAGCGTCGCAAGCTTGACTTCGAACGGCTCTCCGAGACGTGCTCGTACCGTCGCGTGTATCCTGCGCTTGCGAGCAATTTCCAGACTCGCCGCTCGCGATCCTCGTTCCATTGCCTTTTTACTGCGTATTACGCGCACGAAAGACCCTTGAGCCATTACGCGCTTAGTCGTGCAGGTAACTATCGTGTTCGCGGCGGCATCGCTAGGCGCATAGGTGGTAAGAAACTGGTCGGGGTCGCCCTTAGGCCTTATCTCCAAGAGGTCGCCCTGCCCGATTGGCTTGGACAGCTCAACGTCCGTTTGGGCGATCGCTACCGTACGGAGACGTTCCCTTCCGCCGCCATGGCCACCTCTGCGCACCTTGGTCCTACCCAACAGCTGCGAGTCAACGACTACGCCCACCAGCTCACCACGATTGTTGGAGCGCTCGTAGCTCATGAGCTCGTCGCCAGAGGTCCCCAGCAAATATGCGTCGGTGAAGTCTCGGTTGAAAGCACGCTTGAGGCTCATCTTGCGATTCGCAAGTTCCTTTTCGTCGGGCCCCACTCCTTTCGCAAGGTCATCAAGCTGCTTCCTATACGTCCCGACTACCGAAACGAGGTAATCGGAGCCCTTGAGTCGGCCCTCGACCTTAAGCGACCGGACGCCTGCGTCAATCATCTGATCCAATCGCTCGAAGGAATAGAAATCCCTTGGACAAAGAGGTCGTCCCCTGTCTGGCGTCGAGAGCACTTCTCCCCACTCGTCTACCAACTCGTATGGGAGGCGACACGGCTGTGCGCAAGAACCTCTGTTCGCCGAGCGATCGCCTGCGCATGAGCTCATCTGACATACGCCTGAATAGCAAATGCATATGGCACCGTGACAAAAGCATTCCAACTCGACGCCCGTTTGCGCAATACGCTCGATCTCTTTTAGGGAAAGCTCGCGCGAGAGCGTAACGCGCGATGCGCCAACCGATGCGCACCACCTGCTCGCACGTGCGTCATGCACGTTTGCCTGCGTGGAGATGTGACACTCTATGTTTGGCCATCGCTTGTGGATCTCATAAAGCAAGCCCCAGTCTTGAATAATAAAGGCATCGGCGCCCAGCAGCCACGCACGGCGCACAAGCGCCAAGACCGAAGGCATCTCGTCGTCGCGAATCACCACGTTTACCGTCACATACACGCGTGCTCCTGCAACATGTGCGCGACGGCAGGCCTCGCCAAAGTTCTTTGACGTGAAGCTCTGCGCACCCCTGCGCGCGTTGAAGGTCTTGCCAAAGCCACAGTAAATTGCGTCGGCTCCCGCAAAAAGCGCTGCATTGAACTCTTCGGGACCACCGGCAGGCGCCAACAGCTCAGGCAAGGATTGCTTCATACTTAGTCCCTTCGCGTGCGCGCCGGCAGCAACTGTGCAATGCGCGATCGCAACGCTCCCCAATCGGTAACGAAGCATGCCATAAGCCCAAGAGCGTATATGCTTATGCACAGATTGCGATAGGTAAAGAACGTGTGGTCGGCAGCATGGTTGGGCATCGCAAGATACCACAGGACAGGAATTGCAGCTATGGCAACAAGGACTATGCAAAGCTTGTACCAGGCACGCTTATGGAAGAAGCACGTAATCGCAACCCAGGCAACGCCAAGCACTTTTGCGCATGCGACCATCCAGCCAGAGAACATCTGTGCAACGTTACGACGAATCACTTCAATTCGGCCTACCGACTCCCCGTCCGTCGTTTGACTCGAAGTGCGTAGGCCGAATACGAACCGCAGGTCTTCTGCCGCAACACCACCAAGCACCACGATTCCAATAAGCCATTTGGTTGCCCACAGCAGAGTGTATCCTGCAGCCCACGAAAGCGCCAAGATCAAAAGGCGCCCCAACGTCTGGGCAAAGGGATCTTCCAAAACGCTGCGCTTTCTTAGCACCACATAGGTGGCAAGGGGCAAACCGAGCGAAACGGCGGGCGTGTCAAGAAAGTCCAGAAAAACCGTGGACGCCCCCACCGCAAAGAAGAATACCCCCGTAACATCTTCGCCCAACGGCTTATCCTCCGTACTCTTAACAGCCACATAAATCGTGGCCACAAGGGCGGCGAGATAGCAGAAGAACTGCGCCGTGGATTCCGTCACGATCCAGATGTTGGAAAAAAGCAAGGCAGCACCCCATGCTAAAGCTGCACCAAGGTGCGTTTTGCGTCCAAGCAGCGCGGCAACCGCCACAGACAACAGCATTGCGGCAAGGAGGAATACCTTACGAATCTGCGCAATGTTAAACAGCGTAAGAAGCGGAACCAGGACGGAAAGATACCCATGCCAGTAGCGGAAATAGGGAATCTGCGCCTCTTTGTCCAAGCCCTCGCTTAACGCGTCCGCCATCGACTGCTCGGGCATGCGGTAGTACGGGCACATAACGGCCCCCCGCAGCGGGTTGCCCGCCACATGCATGGCTATATTGAGGGAGAGACTCGTGGTAAAGGAGTCCAAGGCATCTGGCGTCTCGTGCATAGTGGGCCAAGCGGCGGGACGGTCTCCCTCCTCGGTAAGGACTGGAATCGACTCCTCCACCTGTGGACGAATGGCGTTTTTGGGGACAAGCGACACAAGCACCATGAGCAGGCTAAAGATGCCCACGCACAAAACGTATGCTTTCGCGTATTTGCCCAAACTACGTAGCAGCGCTTCCCTTTGCACGATGTTCTACACCAGACGTACGAACTTGCGTTTGCCGTGCTGAATCACCGTACCTGGAACAAGAAGCTTGGGTTCTACGTTGTATGCCTTTGCGGCCACAGCCTCTCCGTTGATCTTCACGCCTCCGCCATCGATGAAGCGGCGGGCCTCGCCCACCGAACCTGCAAGCTTGGCATCTGCCATAAGCTTGGCGAGGTAGATCTTGCCCTGATCGTTAACGGTAAGGCTGTCCACGGGATACTCGGGAATATTGTCGGGGATCTCCGCACGCTTGAACTGCGCGTCAAAGGCATCCTGCGCCGCCTGCCCGGCACCCTCACCGTGATAAAGATCAACGATGTTGCGCGCGAGTTGGCGCTTGCGAGCATACGGATCTGCCGTGCCCGCCTTAAACTCAGCCTCAATGGCATCGATCTCGTCGATGGTAAGCGTGGAGCACAGACGGAAGTACAGGGGCACGATTTCGTCCGCGATGCTCATGAGCTTGCCAAACATATCGTTAGGCTCATCGGTCAAGCCCACGTAGTTGCCATAGCTCTTGCTCATCTTCTTGTGGCCGTCCAGGCCCACGAGCAGCGGAACGGTAAGCGCAACCTGCGGCTCCATGCCCTCTGCGCGCATGAGGTCACGCCCAGCCAGCAAATTGAAGATCTGGTCGTTTCCACCCATCTCTAGGTCGGCATTAATAACCACGGAGTCATAGGCCTGCAACACGGGATAGATAAACTCGTGCAGGGCAATGGATTGCTGATTGCTATAACGATTATGGAAGTCCTCGCGCTCCAGAATGCGCGCCACATTGAACTGCGACATAAGGTGCAGCATCTTCTGCAAATCGAGCGGCTTGAGCCATTCGCCGTTGTACACGATGGTGGTCTTCTCTGGATCAAGCACCTTTATAGCTTGCTCCACGTAGGTCTTCGCATTGGCCTCCACCTGCTCCTCGGTAAGAGGCGGACGGGTGCTGTCGCGTCCCGACGGGTCGCCAATGAGCGCCGTGCCATTTCCAATAATGAGGGTAACCCGATGCCCCAAGTCTTGGAACTGGCGCATCTTGCGCAGCGGCACTGCGTGGCCCAAGTGCAAATCCGGGCTGGTGGGATCCACGCCCAGCTTTATGTTGAGCGGCGTACCCTTCTCGAGCTTTTTCTTCAACTCGTCCAACGGCACGATCTGCATGGTGCCGGAAGTAATGACCTTCAACTGTTCGTCAACTGGCAGCAACGCTCTGCCCTCCTGTATTTCGATGCCTCCGCGACTAGCCCTAGGCCATTGCGCACGCTACATGGTAGCAGATGCGTCCGCGCAATTTCCATCATTTTGGACTGCATAGAGTTAATTGCGAGTTGCCATCCATAGGTTGCCATCCATAGGTTGCCATCCATACCCACGCAAACCCTCATACGGCTCCGCGCTCGCTTCGCTCGCTCACTTCGTGAGTCGCCGCTTGAGGGGCGGGCGCGGGGGCACGGACGGTGGCGCTCCTATCTTTTACCAGCAGGGGCGGTATGCAACCGAACGCGGCAATTGTTACCAAAAAAATCCTGTAGACAAAGTAGGAGTACATGTACGTGTGGTTCTTCAAGACGAACACTCACAAAAACGGCAACAAGGCCGCAAAAACAAGCGCAAGCACCGGCCCAACCGGAACCTTATTCATTCTCCCGTCTTTGTATGCCCGAACATACACGACGTTTACCAAGGCAAACAGACCAATCAGAACGCGTAGGGCCGTTGCCCCAACGATTCTGGCCCAACATCCATAGAGAGCGTCATAATACGACAGACTTCCGGCCTGCTCCGTCTTCATATCCCCAATGCCCGTTGCCGCCTGTGACGAGCTTCGAACAATTACCTGGTTGACGACCTCCTGCAACGTTTGGGGACCAAGCACGAGCGCGCTCAGGCCCCACTTTGCGGCCCACATGCCACCGTATCCGACAAGCCACCACAAGGCATTTGCCACATACGACCCGAGCGATCGGTTTGAGTCTCTTTGAAGAACCGCTAGGAGCGCAAGCGGCATCCCCAACGTCATAATGGGATACGTAAGAAAATCAACGTAATTTGTAACCATGCCAACAAGCAGGAAAATGCTGCCAAACATGCCCTTGTCCATTGACTTCACACGCTCGTAAAGCACCAACAAGGCAATGAGCGCCAGAAGCGTTATGTACGCGCATGAGTAGTATTGCATGTTGAGCGATACGGTAACGGGCGACCCCAACAAAAAGGCAAGGACGAATGCGGGCGAAAACCGGCCCAGGTCGTGACGAAAGAGCAGCACCACGAACGCAATGAGCAGGCACAGCAACGCCATGCCGTTGAGCATTAGAATTGAGTAGTAGTCCATCACGAGCAGCTGCGGCTTAAGGAGCGCAAGGTAGCCGTGCCAATAGCGCGGATAGGTCTCGTAGCGCCCTTCCACCTCGGGATCTACGGTGGCGCGCAGGATCTGCTCCTGCGTCATTGTTACGTTAGGGTCTGCAGGAACGAGATAGGGGCCATCATTGCGCATTTTAGGAGCCCTTCGCCCTCTGGCAGCTCAGAGGCGGCAATGGCCAACATCTGCATGTCGGTTGCATCGTTTCCCGCATTGGCACGCCCGGGCAACGCCTCCTTCGAAGAGCAGATGTCGTCAACCTCAAGAAGTACGTGTTCGCGCATGGGACCTGTGGGCAACGCATACGAACAAACCAAGAGCAGGACGCCAACGAGAACCCCACATACCAGCAACAGCGCATTTCTCGCAAGGGATCTAATGGGCAGCCGAGACCAAATGTCTTGAATCGTCATGCGGCATTACCTTCCTCACGCGGGCCATCAGAACTACAGCCGGTCGCTTGCACAACAACCGCTAGCAAGGTTGGCGAAGCGGCGGCAATGGGCACAAAATACCTAAAGCTGCCATTCACCGGCGACGCAACGCAGGTAAGCACCGCAACGAGCAGCATAGCAGGCACGGCACCCCAAAGGCCCTTTCGTCTCATCCCAACGTAGAGCCATACGATTACGATGAGCCACGTATAGGCAGCAATGGTGTCGGTAAGGCTGAGGATAGGCGTGCGGTGCCACCAGTTAGAGTAGGTTTTCAAAAGCACTCGCGGACCATGCAGGCCTTCGACGTAGCTAAAGTCAAAGGTCTCGTTAAAAGTCTCGTTAGTCGTATTGATGCCCGAAATAATAACCATGCCGCAGTTCCCCTTACCGCCCGAGGGATATCCATCGTCGGTAAAGGCGTAGTACCCGTACGTTCCGGCAAAGAACGCCTCCGCGTACGATTTCAGGTAGCGCGGACCCTGCGCAAACCAAGAGCAAAGATACGCGAGATAGTCCTGCGTGGTAACCGTATTGGGAATCGTGTTCTTCACAGGATCGGATATTACGGGGTCATACACTTTGCCGAGCGCGTCGAAATCCAACAGCCTTTGTATGCCGTCCCTCTCCTCTTCCGACATGCTTGTGCCATGGTCACGCACCGTACGCGCCGTCTGTTGCAAAGGAATCGCCAACGCCTCGGCAGGACGCCCAGACTCGGCCCCCAAAACGTTTACCACAAACGCATTGAACAGCACGTAGATAACCACACAGGTCGTAAGTACAGGAATGCCCGGCACGGGCGCCTTGTAACGTATGAGCGAAACCGAAGCCACAATGGCCGCAAAGACAAACACATAGAAGTAGTTGTGCCTAAACAGCGACACGAGCAGCCCCGAGGCAGCAAAGAGCGCGTACGACCGAAACTGTGCCTCGCCCTTTCTCATGTCTGCCACGAGAAGAACTGTACGTACCGCGAACAGGCAGAACAGAGCGGCAGAAAAGGTGTCCTTGAAAGGCTGCTTCGCATACGCACCCCATACCGGCGTAAGCGCATAGAACAGCATTACGAGCAGGCCGGCCGTCTTGCCCACTCCCAGCCTGTGTAACGTCGCAATGCAATATGCGTATATAAGCGCCATGGCTATTGCACGCAGGAACACGAAGAGAAACAGCCCGAAGTTATCGCCCGCGATCGAGCTGCCCAATTTGAAAACCGAGCCAATCGCCAAAGACGAGAGAATCGGATCATGATTGCTCAAGGGAAAGATTCCCAGGGCAGTGCAGATTTGCCGCATGGAATCGAAGTCGGCCGTTGCGGGGTAATAGCTGATGAGCCACGGCAGCCAGCAGAGCAGAATCGCCGCCGCGCATAGCAGGTAGACCTTCGGCGTCACAGGTTGTGGTTTGGCATCCCTCGAGCCAAAGCGTGCCATCAACACAAGCCCCCACGATGCGCCGACAAGAAACAGCAGCGCATACCCAACAATGCACGTCAAAAATACGAGCGTCCAAAACGTCCCGTGAAAAATCATGAGGGAATCCAGATATGCCATGTTACAGCCGCATACGTTCAAAACGCCGAAGACAAGGGAAGCTATGGCGAGCAATGCTCTCGTGCGCGTGTTGGCGAGCTCCACGCGAGGCTTCGACATCAGCCGATAAAGCGCGTATGCAAACGCAAATGCAAGTGCTGCGGGTTCGACCCCATAGCCGTCTAGCAAGGTATACGCCTCGTCAATCCACGGGAAGTCGTGTGCCACCGTGCACAGAAGGAATGAACCAACGGCCAAAATTCCACACAGGACGCAAACTACCGCACGACACGCCCTGCTCAATCGATAATATGACAAAGCCGACAAAGTCACTCCTTTGCGATTGCCCGCTGGGAAACTCCCACCAACAGCGGCGCCGTATACAAAAGCGGGAAGAGATACCTGCTCAAGGCCGCAGGTGACAACAAGACGGAGAGCACTACCAGCGCCACGGGAACAAAGGGGAGCATCAGCTCCGCCTTCCGATCGAAAAACAACACGCTCATAAAAGCCGCTACGGGAATGACCCATGCGTAGAGAGCATTGCTGTACAAGAAGCCGATTCCCGGCAGCTCCAAAAGAACGCTGTAGCACTTCAACAATGCCTCGCGCAGGCTCTGAGTTGCCTCAAAAAAGTAAGTTTTGTCACCATTGTCCTTGGTCCCCCCAGCGCTCGTGTATAGCGTCATGCGCGCCGACGGGTCGAAGAACGGTTGCAGCAGATCCCAAGCCGCTCTCACATAGGCTCCGGGGTAACGTGTGCCCTCTGACACCCATGTGCCCACATACCTCAGCACATCCTCATTCGTTGCACTGTCCCAGCGATACAAGAACTTAACCGGGTCTACGGAGGTGGGGTCATATGCCTCGCCAATCTTGCCGTAGTCCACAACGGCATCTATTGCCGCCCGCTCCTCGGCAGGCAACTCCTCACCATGACGCAAGACGACGAGCGCCGTTTGTTGCAAGGGAGTCCCCAACATCTCTTGCTTCCCCCCTGGAATAGCGTTTATGAGGGGAAATATCACTCTTGGAAGAACGATTACCATAAGCACGGCTGCCGCAATCGCGGGGGCGAGCATCCGTAGCACATTTGAACGAAGCGCTATGCAAAAGATCACCGCCGTGGGCAACACTATATACAATCCGGTTTTCTTTGTGAGGCACATCAGAGCGGTGGCAACGACGAGCGCGATGAGGAAGCGATTCGACTCCAACGCCAACCCATGCGTTCGCGCCACCTCGCATATAAGAATGAAGTACAGCACGAAGACCCACGAAAAGAGCGTGTCCTTTATGACCGTCGCCGCGTTTATGGCAAAGGGCGGCAACAGACAGAAGAAGCAAAGCGCAACCAGGCACAGCAAGGCGGGGCACCCAATCCTGCGCATATACATGCACAGCAGCGAGAACGACAAGCTCATTGCGATGGCTTGCAGCGCAATATATATCGTAAGACCCATATTCCAAGAGCCGGTGAGCTTCTCACTCCCAAGCGCAAAGAGACCAAATACCATCGTGGTAAAAACAGGGTGATGGTCGCTGAACATACAGTCCACGTAGCTTTTGGTCGCACTCCAAGGAACACTCAGAATCGGACCGTGGTTTGGGTAGCATTGAGAGATCTGAAACCCCGTATCCCATCCCATGGTACCTGGGGCAAACGCCACCAAATACGGCAGCCAGCACACAAGCATAACCAACGCGGGAATGCCAATGCCCAGCCACGTGGGCACAAACAGCTTCTTCGCCCACGCAATCCGCACGATACCCACGCACCGCAAACAGACAAAGGCAACAATACACAAAATCAGGCACGCCACGAATGCCCCCACAAACACAAGGGCCGCATGCACCCCCGCCAAACGAGCGAGGGCTTCATCGGAAGAAAGTAGGGCCGCGGCCAGCGGTATGGCACACAACGCCGACGTCGTAACAAGCCACGCAACGACGCGAGCCCAGCTATGTTTTAAGGTTGACTGGACAATAGTTAGAAAAGACATGCCTTCTCTACCACTCTCTCGCACTGGCTATTCCGTTCGTTGCCGCTCGACCCCCATGCCCACGCCAACGCCGGACCGCATGCGGCCCCGCGCCCGTTTCGCGAGCCGCCGCTTACAGGCCGCATCCTGGGCGCGAGGGGATGTGAACGGCAAACCCTATTCTTCCACGTCCGCCCGCACGTCGGCGCGGCGGCTCCGCGCCCTCAGCACCCGATCCTGCTCGAAGGCGCGGGCGCACTCCAGCTCCCAGGCGCGCCGGCTCGCCTTCACCTCGGTGTCGAGTACGAGCCCCACGGCCACGAACAGGGCCGAGAGGATGCCGAAGCCCATGGCGAGGAAGGCCGTCGGGAAGCGCTCCACCAGGCCGGTCTTGCCGAACTCGGCCACCACGGGCAGGCCCAGGGCCAGGCAGACCACCAGGAACAGGACGGCGAAGAGCAGGAAGAACGGCAGCGGGCGGTAGTCCTTGAACAGGCTCGCGATCATGCGCAGCACCTTGAGGCCGTCCGATATCGTATTGAGCTTGGACTCCGAGCCCTCGGGCCGGTCGCGGTACTCGATGGGCACCTGCTCGATCCTCCACCGCTTGTCCACCGCGTGGATGGAGAGCTCGGTCTCCAGCGCGAAGCCCGGGGAGAGCACGGGGTAGGTGCGGCAGAACGGGCGGCTCATGGCACGGTAGCCCGTCATCACGTCGGCGTAGTCGAAGCCGTAGAGGGCGCGGATCAGCCAGCGCACGAGCCCGTTGCCGAAGCCGTGGAACTGCCGCTTGTTCTGATCCCCGTAGGTACCGTTGGAGAGCCGGTCGCCCACCACGTGGTCGGCGCGGCCCGCCAGCACGGGGCGCACGAGCTCCGGCGCCGCCTCGGCCGGGTAGGTGTCGTCGCCGTCCACCATGAGGTAGCAGTCGGCGTCTATGTCGCGCAGCATCTGGCGCACCGCGTTG